>NZ_JBFAQB010000003.1:0-398838 GCF_040676995.1 Nonomuraea sp. NPDC049419
TCGCCTCGCTGATCAGGGTGGGCACGTCGGCCTCGGGGACCGCCCCGCCCGCCAGCGGCTTGGCCAGCGGCTTGACGATGTCGGGCACCAGGTTCAGATCGAGCGGCATTTACTTCTTCTCCGTCCGCGGCAGATCAGAAGCCGGGAAGAACAGATCGGCGCCGGCCTCGGGCCCGAACAGGTCCTCGAAGGGGAGGGCAGGGGTGAAGGGCTCCATCAGCTCCCGCATCTCGCCGGACACCTGCCGGGTGGCGTCCCTGATCTGGGCCATGATGGAGTCGGACAGCTCCGACGGTGACAGCTTGCGGTAGACCCGCGGATCGAACTCGATGGCCTGCACATCGCCTCGAGGGCCGACGGTGACGGTGACCATCCCGTCGCGGGACTTGGCGGTCGCCGTCAGGTCGCGCATCTTCTCCTGCGCCTGTTTGAGCTGCTCGGCCTGCTCGTTGACCTCCTTCACGAGCTGCTCCAGCAACCGCCAATGCTCTTGAGATGTCATCGCCGCCCTCAGATCAACGCCGCCTTACCGTGATCATCGAATCCCCATCATTTATCACTTCAGTCCCATATCGGGACAGCAGAATCGATAAATACGGGGAGTCCGCACCACGCCCGCAAGCCATCCGTGATGGTCCTCCCGCAACCGCTCCATCCGTGCCCAGAACACGTCGGCGGCGGGGCCGGCCGTGCGTCCACGCCTGCGGAGGCGCGCGGCCTGCGACCTCCCGCGGTGCACGACAGACGTGGGACCCACGGCTCGGAAGGGCTGCGCTCAGCGTGGCAAAGTCGCTCGTCGCCCGAGCGGTGTGGTCAGGCGCGCAGGCGGAGGCCGCGAGGGGTGGGGTGGAAGCCGGCTGCTTCCAGGGCCGCCGCCAGGGGCGAGTCGACGATGCTGGCGCCGTCGGCGCGTTCGACGGTCAGCTTGCCCAGAGCGCCGTCGCGTACGGCCAGAGCAAGCGCGTCGACCGCCGGCCGCAGCCGGTCGCCGTCGGTGAACGACAGCAGCGTCTTGCCGCCACGCTCGACGTAGAGCACCAGGTGCCCGTCCACGAGCACGACCAGCGAACCGGCCTTCCTGCCCGGCTTGTGACCCACCTCGCCGGGATGCTGCGGCCAGGGCAGCGCGGCGCCGTACGGGCTGGCCGGGTCGGCCGCCGCCAGCACCACGGCGCGCCGCCCCGGCCCTCCTGAACCACCGTCCGCGCCTCTGCCCGACCGCCCCCCGAAGCCGGGCACGTCGTCGGGTGCCGTGGTGCTGAAGCCCGGGCCGGGGGGCGGGGCGGCGCTGGGGGACATGGCGCGCATGCGGTCGACCGCCCCGGGCAGCGCGAACTGGGCGCCGCCGAGCCCCTCGACGAAGTAGCCGCGCCGGCACCGCCCGCTCTCTTCGTACGCCCGCAACACCTGGTAGACGGGCGTGAACCCGCCGGGCAGCCGTTCGGAGGTCACCGCCCCCCGCGTCACCACACCATGCCGCTCAAGCAGGACCTCGGCCTGCGCGTGGGCCCGCTGCGTGGCGTCGGCGGCCGGCTCGGGCAGCAGCCACCACCGCGCCGCCACGGTCGGCGGCCCGCTGCGGCTCGGCAGCACGGCACGGCGCCGCCGCGTGGTGGCGGGCCGGTGGGCGGGCCGCCCAGTGCCGAGCGTGGCCCGCAGCGGCGCCAGCGTGTCACCCGAGACGCGCCCGGCCCACACGAGGTCCCACAGAGCGGACACGAGCGTGGCGTCGTCGAGGGAGCCGAGCTGGTCGGAGATGCCGCGGAAGAACAGCGCGCCGCCTCCGCCGAGCAGCTCGAGAATCTGCTCGTGGACCGGCGTCATGGTGATCTCGGCGGGCTCGGGCATCAGCAGCGGCGCGGTGTCGGCGAAGTAGAGGGACAGCCAGCCGTCGCCGCCGGGCAGCGACCCCTGGCCGACCCACATCACGTCGCCCGACGAGGTCAGCTCGTCGAGCAGCGCGGGATGGTAGCCGGGCACCCGCGACGGCAGCACCAGCGTCTCCAGCGCGGAGGCCGGGACGGCGGCGCCCTGGAGTTGTTCGATGGAGCGTACGAGCGCGTCCATCGCACGAGCCGACCCGATCGCGCCAGGAGAGACCTCGGCGGCGGTGATGCCGTGCCAGGCGGGCAGGAACCTGGCGAGCGTCTCGGGCGTGACCGGCTCCACCTCTTTACGCAGCCGGGCCAGCGACCTGCGGCGCAACATCCGCAGCACGCCCGCGTCGCACCACTCCTCGCCCCGCCCGCCGGGCCGGAACTCACCGTTCACGACCCGCCCCGACGCGGCCAGCCGCCGCAGCGCGTCGGTCACCACGGCCACGCCGAGCCCGAACCTGGCGGCGGCCGTACCGGCGTGGAAGGGCCCGCGCGTGCGGGCGTGCCTGGCCACCAGGTCGGCCAGCGGGTCGGCCACCGGATCGAGGAACGCGTGCGGCACCCCGACGGGCGGCGGGACGCCGAGCGCGTCGCGCATGCGGCCGGCGTCCTCGATGGCGGCCCACTGCTCCTCGCCAGCCACCCGCACCCTGATCGCCCGCCTGGTCCGCTCGAGCTCCTCCAGCCAGGCCGGATCGCCGCCGCGCACGCTCACGTCGGGCGCCAGCAGCGGCCCGTGGGAGCGCAGCAGGTCGGCGAGGTCCTCCACGTCGCGCAGCGGCCGGTCGAGCCTGGCCAGCTCGCGTTCGGTGTCGGAGATGACGTCGGGGTCGAGCAGCTCGCGCAGGTCGGCCTGGCCGAGCAACTCCGCGAGCAGCGTGGTGTCGAGCGCCAGGGCCTGCGCGCGGCGTTCGGCGAGCGGCGCGTCGCCCTCGTACATGAACGCGCCCACGTAGTGGAACAGCAGTGCCGCGGCGAACGGCGAGGCCTGCGAGGTCTCCACCTCCACCACCCGCACCCTGCGGGCGGCGATGTCGCGCATGAGCTGCACCAGGCCAGGCACGTCGAAGACGTCCTGGAGGCACTCGCGCATGGTCTCCAGCACGATCGGGAACGAGGCGTATTGTGAGGCCACGCCCAGCAGATGGGCGGCCCGCTGCCGCTGCTGCCACAGCGGGCTGCGCCGGCCCGGCGTGCGGCGCGGCAGCAGCAGCGCACGGCCCGCGCACTCCCTGAACCGGGAGGCGAACATGGCGGAACCGCCCAGCTCCTCGGTGACGATCTGCTCGATCTCGTCGGCGTCGAAGGCCGCGACGTCGGTCGGCGGCTCGGCCAGCGTGTCGGGGATGCGCAGCACGATGCCGTCGTCGGAGTGCACGGCCTGGACGTCGATGCCGTAGCGCTCGCGCAGCCGCCGGTTGATCGCCAGCGCCCACGGGGCGTGCACGCGGGCGCCGTAGGGGGAGTGGATCACCACCCGCCAGTCGCCCAGCTCGTCGTGGAAGCGCTCGACCAGCAGGGTGCGGTCGTCGGGGACGTAGCCGGTGGCCTCGCGCTGCTCGCGCAGGTAGGCCAGCAGATTGCCCGAGGCGTATTCGTCGAGCCCGGCCGCCTGCATGCGTTCGGTGGAGTCCTGTTTCGCTTGTTCGCGCAGGAACTGCCCGATCGCCTTGCCCAGCTCGGCCGGCCGCCCCGGCGCGTCGCCGTGCCAGAACGGCAGCTTGCCCGGCTGCCCCGGTGCCGGCGAGACCAGCACCCGGTCGGCGGTGATGTCCTCGATGCGCCAGGAGGTCGCGCCCAGCACGAACACGTCGCCGACCCGCGACTCGTAGACCATCTCCTCGTCGAGCTCGCCCACCCGGGAGGCGCGCTCGCCCACCAGGAACACGCCGAACAGGCCGCGATCGGGGATCGTGCCGCCGTTGGTGACCGCCAGCCGCTGCGCGCCAGGCCGCCCCTGGAGGGTGCCGGTGACGCGGTCCCAGACGATGCGGGGGCGCAGCTCGGCGAACTCCTCGCTCGGGTAGCGCCCGGCCAGCATGTCGAGGGTGGCCTCAAGCGCGCTGCGCGGCAGCGTCGCGTAGGGGGCGGCCCGCTTGACCACGCTCTCCAGCTCGTCGACCGTCCACTCGTCGAGCGCGGTCATCGCCACGATCTGCTGCGCCAGCACGTCGAGCGGGTTACGCGGATAGCGCAGCTCCTCGATGAGGCCGCTCTTCATCCGCTCCGCGACCACCGCCGTCTGTACGAGATCGCCGCGGTATTTGGGGAAGATGACGCCCTTCGACACCGCGCCCACCTGGTGGCCCGCCCGGCCGATGCGCTGCAGGCCGCTGGCCACGCTCGGCGGCGCCTCCACGCACGCGACCAGGTCGACGGAGCCCATGTCGATGCCCAGCTCGAGACTGGACGTGGCGACCACGGCAGGCAGCCGGCCCGACTTCAGCGCCTCCTCGATCTGCGCCCGCTCCTCCTTGGAGACCGAGCCGTGGTGGGCGCGGACGATCTCCGTCACCACCCCCTTGCTCGCCCCCGCCTGCGCCATCAGGTCGGCAGGCATGCGCTTGGGCGGCTCGGGGCCCGCGGGGGGTGTCTCCCAGATCGACAGGTCGATGGTCTCGGCGCCGTGCTCGCGCTCGTAGGCCAGCTCGTTGAGCCGGGTGCACAGCCGCTCGGCCAGCCGCCGCGAGTTGGCGAACACGATCGTGGAGCTGTGGGACCCGATCAGGTCGAACAACCGGTCCTCTACGTGGGGCCAGATCGACCGGTTGCCCGGCTCCGGCGCGAACTCCTCGCCCTCCTCGCCCCCCTGGCTCGGCCGGCCCTCCATCTCCGTCATGTCCTCGACGGGGACGACGACCTCGACCTCGATGCGCTTGTCCGACGGCGGCTGCACCACCGTGGCGGGGCGCGTGCCGCCCAGGAACGCCGCGACCTCGCTCACCGGGCGTACGGTCGCCGACAGCCCCACCCGCTGGGCCGGCTTGTCGAGCAGCGCGTCGAGCCGCTCAAGCGTCAGCGCGAGGTGGGCGCCGCGCTTGGTGGCCGCGACCGCGTGCACCTCGTCGACGATCACCGTCTCGACGCCGCGCAGCGCCTCGCGCGCCTGGCTCGTCAGCAGCAGGAACAACGACTCGGGCGTGGTGATGAGGATGTCGGACGGCCGCGACGCGAACCGCCTGCGGTCTTCCGCCGGGGTGTCGCCCGAGCGGATCGCCACCGAGATGTCCGGCACCGGCAGGCCCAGCCGTCTCGCCGTCTGCTTCAGGCCGGCCAGCGGGGCGCGCAGGTTGCGCTCGACGTCGACGGCCAGCGCCTTGAGCGGCGACACGTACACGACCCGCGTGCCCATCGGCCGCTCTGTCGTCTTGGCCTGCTGCGTCGCCTTCGCCCGCTGCGTCGCTTTCGCCTGCTCCGTCGTTTTCGCGCGCCCTCGCGCCGCTGACCCGCGCCCTTCCGCGCTCTCCGGCGCGTCTTCCGCGCCCTCCGGCGCATCCGTCGTGGCGGAGGGCTCGCGGAGGTCGCGGGCCGCGAGCCTGTCGAGCGACCACAGGAACGCCGCCAGCGTCTTGCCCGACCCCGTCGGCGCCACGACCAGCGTGTTGTCACCGCGCGAGATCGACTCCCACGCCCCCTCCTGAGCGGCGGTGGGGGCCTGGAAGGCTCCGGCGAACCATTCCCTGGTCACCTGGCTGAACTGGGCTAGCGAGCTCACCAGCACATACTGCCTCGCGCCACCGACAGAAAACGCATTCGCCCCCGTGGCGGGACGGTTGAGCGGCCGCCCTGGCGGACATACAGCGACCGTGACCATCGACTACGCGGCCATCGAAGCCCGCCGTGCGGAAATACGCGAGCGCTACGTGTTAGCGCACCGGCCCTCCAGCAGCGCGCGAGGACTGCACCACATGGCGCTGCTCTCGTCCGACGTCGAACGGACCATCAAGTTCTACCAGGAGCTCCTGGAGTTCCCGCTCACCGAGATCTTCGAGAATCGCGACTACAAGGGCTCCAACCACTTCTTCTTCGACATCGGCAACGGCAACCTGCTGGCCTTCTTCGACTTCCCCGGGCTCGACCTTGGGCCGTACCAGGAGGTGCTCGGCGGGCTGCACCACGTCGCGATCTCCGTCGACCCCGCCACGTGGGAACGGCTGCGCGGGAAGCTGGAGATGGCCGGCGTGCCGCACCAGATAGAGAGCGGCGCCTCCATTTACTTCAGGGACCCCGACGGCGCCCGGCTGGAGCTGCTCGCCGACCATCTCGGTGAGATGTACGGCACGCGGGTGATGTGACTAGCGCCGCGACGCCCTGCGCGTGCGCGGCTTGCCCGCCCGCGGCGCCTGCCTGATGCCGGCGTGCCGCTCGGCGCGCTCGGCCTTCTCCTTCTTCACGGCCTGCCGCAGCAGGGCTAAGAGGTGACGGCGTCTGGCCCTGTTGGCCTTCGTCTTGGCGGTCTTCGGGGGTGAAGACTTGGGGGTCTTTGGCATGCGGTTGTCCTACCCACCCCCGGGGCGCTTCCATACTTGGGTGATGCGCCTGACCGAGTTCTGGAGACGGATGAACGCCCATTTCGGCGAGACCTACGCCGAGTCGTGGGCCCGCGACTATGTCCTCGCCCCGCTGGGCGGTCGCACCGTCGTCCAGGCGCTGGCCGACGGCGAGAGCGCCAAGACGGTGTGGCGGGCGGTCTGCCAGGTGGAGGACGTCTCGCCGAAGCTCCGCTGACCGCGCTCACCCCGCGGCGGGCCCGTCGAGCGTACGGCGCAGCGCCGCGCACGTGCCCTCCAGATCGTCGGCCGCCCCCTGTCCGCGCGGCGACCACAGGAACTGCCAGCCGTCGTTCGCCGGGGTGGCGAAGACGAGGGTCTGGCGGCTCGTACGCGGATGCCACACCCACAACACAGGATCGTCGCCCCCGACCGTCCTGCTGACGAGCCCGTGCGCGGGCAGCAAAGCGGCGAGCGCCTCGAGAAGGGCGCGCCGTTCCCCGGTGTAGCCGCTCACCACGTGCGCCTCCAAGCGTCGCCGTTGCAGTGAGTCTCCCCAGCTCAGACCTCGGCCAACACGCCGGGCGAGGGTGAACGGCAACGGTCGGCGGCGCGTGATCGCGACGTCACCGACCGCTGAACCGGCCGGCCTTTTCAGGACGCCCGCCCCGTTCCGGCCCGGGACAGGGGAGCACTGGGCGTACCTGTGACACGCGGGATGGCGATGATCAATGGCTACCTGCGTGTTCCTGCTGTGATCGAACAGCCGTTCGGCTACGATGGACCAAGCCGGGCCACGTCTTCCCCGACTGCGGCAGAAATTGTCGGTGGCAGGCCGTAGCTTTCACTCGACTGATCGGACCACGACCCTCCAGGGGGAGTTCCCATGGCTATCAACGACCGCGAGAAGGCCCTCGAGACCGCGCTCGCTCAGATCGAGCGGCAGTTCGGCAAGGGCTCCGTCATGAGGCTGGGCGACGACGCCCGAGCTCCCATCGAGGTGATCCCCACCGGCTCCATCTCCCTGGACGTCGCCCTCGGCATCGGCGGCCTGCCGCGCGGGCGCATCGTGGAGATCTACGGCCCCGAGTCCTCGGGTAAGACGACGATCGCCCTGCACGCGGTGGCCAACGCCCAGCGCGCCGGCGGCATCGCCGCGTTCATCGACGCCGAGCACGCCCTCGACCCCGAATACGCCAAGAAGCTCGGGGTCGACACCGACGCCCTGCTGGTCTCCCAGCCCGACACGGGTGAGCAGGCGCTTGAGATCGCCGACATGCTGATCAGGTCGGGCGCCGTCGACATCATCGTCGTCGACTCGGTGGCGGCCCTGGTGCCCAAGGCCGAGATCGAGGGCGAGATGGGCGACAGCCACGTCGGCCTCCAGGCCCGCCTCATGTCCCAGGCGCTGCGCAAGATCGCCGGCGCCCTCAGCAGCACCGGCACCACCGCCATCTTCATCAACCAGCTCCGCGAGAAGATCGGCGTCATGTTCGGCAGCCCCGAGACCACGACCGGTGGTAAGGCGCTGAAGTTCTACGCCTCGGTCCGCATGGACATCCGGCGCATCGAGACCCTCAAGGACGGCACGGAGGCGGTCGGCAACCGCACCCGGGTCAAGATCGTCAAGAACAAGATGGCCCCGCCCTTCCGGGTCGCCGACTTCGACATCCTCTACGGCGTGGGCATCTCCCGCGAGGGCGGCCTCATCGACATGGGTGTGGAGCACGGCTTCGTCCGCAAGTCCGGCGCCTGGTACACGTACGAGGGCGACCAGCTCGGCCAGGGCAAGGAAAACGCGCGTAACTTCCTGCGCAACCACCCCGACATGGCCAACGAGATCGAGAAGAAGATCAAGGACAAGCTGGGCGTGGGCCCGCGTCTCGACGCTCCCGCCGAGGCCGCCGCCGCTGCCCCTGCTCCGGCCGCCACCTCCTCGGGCCGCGGCTCCAAGTCCACCCCCAAGCCGGGTGACGTCTGAGCGTCGGCCGCATGAGCAACACCGACCGGCCACAGGTGCCCCGTACACCGGAGCGGGGCGCCTGGCCCGATCCCTCCACCCGCCGCCGCGACCTGGCCCGCTCAGCCACGGACGGCTGGCCGTCGGTGTCCGAGTGGCGCGCCCAACGCACCCGCCAACGCGCCGCCGAGGAAACCCCCGCCGAAGGCTCCCCCGACACAGCCGCCCAGGAAGCCTCAGCCGAAGGCTCCCCTGCAACACCAGCAGGAAGCCTCGCGGAAGACGAAGAGAAAAAGACCACAGCAGGAGACACCGCCCCTGAAACCACAGCGGCAGGGGCCCACCCCGAAGACACCTCCGCACCGACCGTGGCGGAAGACACCACCGCTGAGGTCGTGGCGGCAGGGGACCTCGCTGAGGGAGCCTCCGCACCGGCGGCAGGGGAAGGCGCGCCTGAGGGCGGCGGAAACGGTGCTTGGTGGGGCTCCGAGACCAGCTGGACCCCACCGGCGGTTGTCACCTCGCCAGCCGTCGGGCTCCCGCCTGCGGGATTCTCACCGGCCGATGGCGGCACCCCACCAGAGCCGCCTCGCGGTGCTCAACACCCCTTCTTCGCGCGTGAGGACAGAGAGGGCTTCGTAGCGGCGCAGGACGGCGACGACACCCGCTCGGATGCTTCGCCGCAGCGCCGCCCGGGTGACGAATGGCACTCGGAGGTCCTCCCCGGTCCCAGCTGGTTCGCCCCTGCTCCTGAAGAGAGTGACTCCGGCCGACCTGGCCGATCACGCCGCAGCGGCGCTTCACGCTCAAACCGATCCGGTACGACGTCCGCGGGGGCCTCAGCGCGAAGCCGATCGCGCAAGGGCCGCAGCCAGCCATCCGCCGACACCGGGCCGACCGGTGCCGGACAAGACGCCTTTGATGACGCACCCGACTGGCTCGCCGGAGGGCCGGACTCGTCGGATGAGGGGCGTAGGGCGTTCGGGGGAGGACGAGACTCACTTGGCGGCGGCCGCGGCTCCTCGCGGGGGAAACTGGGCGCCGGTTTCGGTGCGGCAACAGGGCTCTCTGATGACGGCGTTGAGCCGCTTGGCGCCGAAGCCGGGCCGTCCCGCGACGATGCTGGGGTGTTCGGTGGAGGAACCGGGGCGGCCGGTGAGGGTGCCGGGCCGTTCGATGGCGGAGCCGGGGGTTCCAGCGGGGAGAGAGAGGCGTTCGGTGAGGGGGCCGGGCGGCGGGGGCGCAAGGGGGGCCGGTACGGGAAGAAGTCGCGTAAGGGTGGCGCTCAGGGCCGGGGATGGCTGCCTGACGGGCCCGATGACGACAGCCCGGCCGGCGCTGCACCCCAGGCGGATCCGGAGTCGGTGGCTCGGGCCATCTGTCTGCGTCTGCTCACCATGGCGCCCAAGACCCGCGCTCAGCTCGCGGAGGCCCTGCGTAAGCGGGACGTGCCGGAGGAGGCTGCGGAGGCGGTGCTCAGCCGGTTCTCAGAGCTGGGGCTGATCAATGACGAGGCGTTCGCGGCGGCCTGGGTCGACTCACGTCATCACGGTCGCGGGCTGGCCAAGCGGGCGCTGGCGGCCGAGCTGCGCCATCGGGGTGTGGACAGTGAGACGGTCAGCGAGGCCGTGGAGCGGCTCGACCCCGACCAGGAGGAGGAGACGGCCCGGCGGCTCGTCGAGCGCAAGCTCGCCGCCACCCGCTCCCTCGACCCGCAGAAGCGCACCCGCCGGCTGGCCGGCATGCTGGCCCGCAAGGGCTACCCCTCCGGCCTCGCCTTCCGCGTCATCCGCGAGGCCCTCGAACAGGAGGGCATCGAGATGGACGAAGACTTCTCGTAGGAGACCTGTAGTGGGTGCCGCGCCTCAGCGGGTCCCGCGCCCCAGCGCGGTGGGAGGATCCCCGCCCTTGAGGTTCGCTGCCCTGCCTCCGTGCCGGCGCCGTGCTGCCTCCGTGCTGCCTCCGTGCTGCCTGCGTCAGGGCTCCGTGTGTTGGTGTGGCGGGGTGGGGGCCCAAAAGCGGCCGGAGGGCGTGAGGTGGGCAATTCAGTGGCAATGGGGGATTTGGGGTTGGGTGGGGAGATGCGCGCACGTAAGACACGCTTGATACCGCGTTTGCTTGCTCGTGACCTGTTCGACGCATAACCTCGACGGCAGTGAGGAGTTACTCCGCGCAGCGCGGATTGCCATACCGGTGAACGACGGACGAATGGGCTTGGTTGATCGAGGCAGGCGAGGTGTCGGCTTTGGCGGTCGACGCCCGGTCGGTCGTGGCTTGATCTCGATCGTGGCGATCATGCCGACCCGGCGATCCGCGGCGCGCCTGTGACCCCTCCTACATTGTGGCCGCGTTATGAGTTCTTGACGACGCGAGGAGGGCGGGGCGCACATGGGGCCGCTGGTCGTGGTGCTGATGGTGGCGGTGCTCGTGCTCGCGTTCGGCATGATAGGGGCGCTCCTCGTCGTCGTACGGCGCACGTCCGGCGGTGTGCCGCGCGCCGGTAAGCCGGATCCGGAGCAGCTGCAGACCGTGCACGAGGAGCTGGAGCAGGCGCGCGAGGAGGCGCGGGAGATCCGCACCAAGGCGGAGAGCGACGCCGAGGACATCCTGCGCAGGTCGGAGGCGGCGGCCGAGAGCGCCGCGCAGATGCGGCGCGAGGTCGAGGAGGAGAGCCGGATACTCAAGTCCGAGCTCAAGGAGCTGCGCGCCGACCTCGAGCGCAGGGAGGCCCGGCTGGCCGAGCGGGAGCAGCGGCTGGACGAGGAGGCCAGGCGGCAGGCCGAGCGCGACAGGAAGCTGGCCGAGACGGAGATCGAGCTGGCCGACCGCCGCGAGGAACTGCTGCGGGTCGAGGAGGAACGCCGGGTCATCCTGGAGCGGGTGGCCGGGCTGACCGGCGAGCAGGCCAAGGCCGAGCTGGTCAAGGAGATCGAGAACCAGGCCAAGCGCGAGGCGGCGCTGATCGTCAGGGAGATCGAGGGCGAGGCCCGCAAAGAGGGCGAGAAGCGGGCCACGAAGATCGTCACGCTGGCCGTGCAGCGGCTGGCGGCGGAGCAGACGGCCGAGTCGGTCGTGAGCGTGCTGCATCTGCCGGGCGACGAGATGAAGGGCCGGATCATCGGGCGCGAGGGGCGTAACATCCGCGCGTTCGAGTCCACGACCGGAGTCAACCTGATCATCGACGACACGCCAGAAGCGGTGCTGCTGTCGTGCTTCGACCCGGTCAGGCGGGAGACGGCGCGGCTGACGCTGGAGAAGCTGGTGCTCGACGGCCGCATCCACCCGCAGCGCATCGAGGAGGCGCACGACCGCAGCCGCCAGGAGGTCCAGGACCTGTGCGCGCGGGCGGGTGAGGACGCCCTGGTCGAGCTGGGCATCACCGACATGCACCCGGAGCTGACGCTGCTGCTCGGGCAGCTGCGCTACCGCACCTCCTACGGCCAGAACGTGCTCAAGCACCTCATCGAGTCGGCCCACATCGCCGGCATCATGGCGGCCGAGCTGAAGATGAACCAGACGCTGATGAAGCGCTGCGCCCTGCTCCACGACATCGGCAAGGCGCTCACCCATGAGGTCGAGGGCAGCCACGCGCTGATCGGGGCCGAGATCGCCCGCCGCTACGGCGAGGAGGAGGACGTGGTGCACGCCATCGAGGCGCACCACAACGAGGTCGAGGTCCGGACGGTCGAGGCGGTGCTGACCCAGGCCGCCGACGCGATCAGCGGCAGCCGCCCCGGCGCCAGGCGGGAGTCGCTGGAGGCGTACGTGAAGCGGCTGGAGCGGCTGGAGGAGATCGCGCAGTCGTATGAGGGCGTGGAGAAGGTGTTCGCCATGCAGGCCGGGCGGGAGATCCGGGTCATGGTCAAGCCCGACGCCATCGACGACATCCAGGCCCAGGTGATCGCCCGCGACGTGGCCAAGCAGGTGGAGGAGGAGCTGACGTACCCGGGGCAGATCCGCATCACCGTGGTGCGGGAGTCGCGCGCGACCGAGTTCGCGCGCTGACCCCTCAGGCGAAGAGCTGCTGGTAGAAGGCCAGCTCGGCGGCGAGCGCGGCGACGCGGGTCTCGGTGCGGCGGAAGCCGTGCGACTCGCCCTCGAACGCGAGGTACGTGCACGGCACCCCGCGCTCGGACAGGGCGTCGGCGAAGGCCGTCGACTGCTGGGGCGGCACGACGGGGTCGTCGAGGCCCTGGAGGAGCAGCATGGGGCAGGTGACGCCGTCGACGAGGGCGAGGGGTTCGCGGCCGGCGTAGACTTCGGGGTCCTCCGGGCCCACCAGCCACTCCACGTACCGTGACTCGAAGTCGTGCGTGTGGGCGTTGAGCGGGCCGAGCGCGCTGACCCCGTAGTACGACACCCCGCCCGCGAACACGTCCGACCGGCAGCACGCGGCCATCACGGTCCAGCCGCCCGCGCTGCCGCCGCGTACGGCGATCTTGCGCGGGTCGGCCAGGCCCTCGGCGGCCAGCCATTCGGCGGCGGCGACCGTGTCGGCGACGTCGACGAGCCCCCACTGCCCCTTGAGCCGGTCGCGGTAGGCCCTGCCGTAGCCGGTCGAGCCGCCGTAGTTGACGTCGAGGACGCCGATGCCGCGCGAGGTCAGGAACGCCTTCTCCAGGTCGAGCCCGGTGTCGGCGTGAGCGGTCGGGCCACCGTGCACGAAGATCACGTAGGGGGACGGGCCGTCGCCCGCGGCTTCGGCGTGCGGCGGGTAGAGGTAGGCGTGGACGTCGCCCCCCACGCGCACGGCCCGGGGCAGCGGCAGGTAGGCGGGGTCGGGCAGGGCGGCGGAGTCGCCGGTGAGCCGCGTGTGAGCGCCCGTCGCGGTGTCGACGGTGAGGACCGAGCGGGGCGTCGTGGCGGCGTAGCCGATGCCGGTCACGGCGGAGCCGTCGGCGGTCAGGGCCGCGTCCCAGCCGGTGCAGGGCGTCTCCAGGTCGGTGAGCGTGCCGTGCGCCGGGTCGAGCAGGGCGAGCCGCAGGTCGCCGCGCCCGTGCAGGACCGCGAGCCGGCCGTCACCGAGCACGGCGTACGGCATGCCGCCGAGCCGCCACGGCGGCAGCGCGAACTCCTCGTCGGCCGGGCACAACGCCCGCGCTCCTTCGCCGCGCAGGCCGATCTCGTAGAGGTTCCACCAGCCGGAGGCGTCGGAGACGAGGTAGAGCCGGGAGCCGTCCTTCCAGCAGGGCGACAGCACGGACTCGTCGGCGCCGCCGCGCACGGTCCAGGTCTCGCCGTCGTCGAGGCGGGTGACGCGCAGCTCGGTGCCGTGCCAGGGCATGCGGGGGTGGTTCCAGCAGATGTAGGCGAGATGCCGCCCGTCGGGGGACAAGGTGGGGGATGCGTAGAAGTCGCTCCCGGTGGCCCATTCGCGCACGTCGCCGCCGTCGAGCGGGATCGCGACGACGGCCCTGGTGACCTTGCCGTCCTCGGCGTGCCGCTCGCGTACGCACCACACCTGGCCGTCGCGCACCACCAGGTCGGCGTAGCGGCCGTCCTCCTCCGTGAGGGGTTTCGGTTCGCCGTTTTCGCCCAGAACGTAGAGGCGCTGGTCCTTGAGGTTGGCGAACACGACGTCGCCCGACGGGGTCAGCGCATAGGGGCGGCCGCCGTACTCGTGGACCCGGGTGCGCGCGCACCACGGCGCGGGCAGCAGGTCACGGCGGGTGCCGTCGGCGTCGCGGCGCACGATCGTGGTGCGCCCGCCCTCGTCGGGGCGGTCCTCGGTCCACCACACCCGGCCGTCGAGGGCCGTGGGCCAGCCGGGACGTACGCCCGAAGCGGCCACGTCTCTGGTCGAAATGGGGGAGGGCCAGAAAGGCATACCCGCATCCTGCCGGAAGATCGCCGGGAGTGCGGGCCGGTCCTCACAGTTCAGCGCCCGTTCCCCGAGATCACCCAGACCGGGAGCCCAAGGTGAGCTCGCGGCACGCGCGCATGGAGGCGCGGGCCCAGAGCGAGGGGACGACCTCACAGGCGGTCAGGGGCAGCCGGCGGAGCGGGGTGGGCCTTGTGGGAGTGTCAGGTGGGAGCGGCCGAACCATTTGCGCAGCAGCCGGTCGGCCGTCCCGTCCCGCCACATGGCGGTGATGGCCCGGTTGACGGCCGCGCAGGTCTCGGCGTCGCCCTGCTTCAGCCCCACCCCCCACTGCTCGTCGCTGATCGGCTCGTTGAGCAGCCGGAACCGGCCTGGTTCGCGCTCGACGTACCCGGCCAGGGCGAGGTTCTCGGTGCTGACGGCGTCGAGCAGGTTGTCGGCGAGTTTGCGCACGCAGGCGGAGTAGTTGACGGCGGGCACGAGCTGCGCGGGCAGGTCGAGCTTGCCGTCGGGCGGCGGGTCCACGATCCGCCGGTACGAGTTCGACCCCTCGGCCAGGCAGATCCGCTTGCCGCGCAGGTCGCTCACGTGGCGGATGCGGGTGTCGCCGGCGCGGACCATGGTGTCCTGGCTGACGATCACGTACGGCCCGCCGAACGTCACCTTGGGCTTGCGGGACTCGGTGATCGAGTACGACGCCACGATCAGGTCCACGGTGCCGTTCTGCAGCAGCGACTCGCGGGTGGACGACGGCGACTCGCGCCAGGTGATGGCGACCTTGGCGCCGCCGGACAGGTGGCGGACGAGGTAGCGGGCGACGTCCACGTCGAAGCCCTGCGGGTCGCCGCTGCCGGTGCGCAGGGCGAGGCCGGGCTGGTCCCATTTGGTGCCGACGACGACCGTGCCGGTGTCCTTGATCTTGTCGACGACGGTCGGCGGCCGTCCCACGCCGCCGCACGCGGCCAGGCCCAGCGTCACGGCCGCTCCCGCGAGCACCACCCCACGCATGGTCTACGGCTAACCAGAAGGGCGCAGCGGTAACTCGGCGTGGGACATCTCTGGGTAAAGCGACGGAGCCCCGGCGAGGGATTCGCCGGGGCTTCGTCGACAGGGTCATTCCACGGGACGGTCGGGTGCCAGGCCACCGCCTTCGGTGCCCTGACCCGCGGCCACGCCCACCTCGGCGGAGCCGGGCGCCGCGACGGGCCGCGCCGCCGTCTTCTTGCTGCGCCGGCTGCGCCGCTCCAGCCAAGTGGCCAGATAGCTGAGCGCCAGGTTGAGCGCCACGTAGATGATGCCGATGACGATCGCCGCCGGGATCAGCGAGCCGAAGAACGCGGCAGGCAGGATCTTGAAGCCGGTGTTGAGCAGGTCGACGTAGGCGATGATGTAGCCGAGCGCGGTGTCCTTCAGCAGCACCACGAGCTGGCTGACGATCGCCGGCATCATCGCCGTGATGGCCTGCGGCAGCAGCACCAGCCGCAGCACCTGGTTCTTGCGCATGCCGACCGCGTACGCCGCCTCCGACTGCCCCTTGGGCACCGCGTGCACGCCCGCCCTGACGACCTCGGCGAGCACCGAGCCGTTGTAGAGCGTGAGGCCGAGCACGACGGCCGCGAACGCGTAGTCGCCGCCGCCCAGCAGCGTGGGCGCCAGGTAGAAGATGAAGAAGATCAGCAGCAGCAGCGGGATCGCACGGAAGACCTCGACCACCACGCCGGCCGGGATCCTGATCCAGGCGTGGTCGGAGAGCCGGGCCAGACCGAAGATCGCGCCGAACGCCAGCGCCAGCACCGCCGCCACGGCCGCCGCGCGCAGCGTGCCGATCAGGCCGGGGATGATGTAGACCTGCCAGGTGTTCCACTCCAGGAACGGCTGCCAGATCTTCCCCTCGAACTGGCCCTTGGCGTCGAAGCCGCGGTAGACGCCGTACAGGACGGCGAGCACCGCGATGACGCTGATCACGGTCAGCCCGTGGTTGCGCAGCCGCCCGCGCGGCCCTGGGGCGTCGAAGAGTACGGAGGTGCTCATCGGACCACCGCCAGCCGCCGCGACAGCCAACCGGTGAAGAAGCCGATCGGCATGGTCAGTGCCATGAACGCGACGATGATGCCGAGGAAGATCGGGATCGACGCGCCGGTCTGGTCAAAGGTGATCTTCATGACCGCCGCAGAGTCGAGGAGGAAACCACCGGCCGTCGCGACCGTGGTGTTCTTGATCATGGCGATCATCACGCTGCCCAGCGGCGCGATGACCGCGCGGAACGCCTGAGGCAGGATGATCATCGTCAGCGACTGCATGAACGTCAGCCCGATCGCCCTGGCCGCCTCCGCCTGGCCCATCGGCACCGTGTTCACGCCGGCGCGCAGCGCCTCGCAGACGAAGGCCGCGGTGTAGACCGACAGCCCCATCGACACGATCCAGAACGAGTTGGTCGTCGGCGTCTCGGAGAACACCAGGCCGAGCTGGTCGCTCAGGCCCAGCGCGGAGAACGCCAGCACCAGCGTCAGCGGGGTGTTGCGCACCACGTTGACGTAGATCGTCCCGGCCGCACGCAGGACCGGGGTGGGGGAGACCCGCATCGCCACCAGAATCGTGCCGAGGATCAGGGAGGCGACCGCGGACACGAGGGAGAGCTTGACGTTCTCCAGGAATCCCAGCCCGAGGTCGGGGGCGTACTTGATGAGTTCGTCCATTGTGCTCCACCGCATAGGCAGCGGCGGCCGGTCATCCGGCCGCCGCTATTGGTGAGATCAGGCGCAGCCCTCGGCCGGCGGCGCCTCCGTCGAGAGGTTGAGGCCCTGGATGCCGCCGAACCACTTGTCCAGCAGCTGCTTCATGGTGCCGTTGTCCCAGAGCGTCTTGACCGCCTTGTTCACGGCCTCACACGTCTTGGTGTCGCCCTTCTTCAGGCCGACGCCGTACTTCTCGTTGGTGAAGCCCTGGCCGAGCACCTTGAAGTTGCCGCCGGCCTGCTTGGCGAAGCCCGCCAGGATGAGGTCGTCGGTGGTGACCGCGTCGAGGTTGCTGCCGCTCAGCTTCTGCACGCACTCGGAGTAGTTGGCGGCGTCGACGGTGGTGGCGTCGATGTCGAGCTCACCGTCCGGCGGCGGGTCGGTGATCCGCTTGTACGAGTTGGAGCCCGCGGCCTTGCAGATCTTCTTGCCCTTGAGGTCCTGCGGGGTGTTGATGGAGGTGTCGTCCTTGCGGACCATCACGTCCTGGTGCGCCACGACGTAGGGGCCGCCGAAGGTGACCTTGCCCTTGCGCTCCTCGGTGATGGAGTAGGTGGCGAAGATGATGTCGACCGTGCCGTTCTGCAGGAACGGCTCACGGTTGGAGGAGGCGGACTCCTTCCATTCGACCTTCACGTCCTTGCCGCCGGCCACTTCCTTCAGTACGGCCTTGGCCACGTCGACGTCGAAACCCTCGGGCTCGCTGCCCGTCTTCAGGCCCAGGCTCGGCTGGTCCCACTTGGTGCCGACCACAATGGTGCCACCCCCGGCGATCTTGTCGGCCACGGTGGCGTAGTCGCCGCCACCGCCGCCGCTCTCGCCGCCGCAGGCCGCGAGGCCGGCGGCCATCGCCAGCACCGAGAGCACTGCTCCCATTCGACGCATGTGCATGTGTTCCCTGCCTTGGTTGTCAGTGCGTGAGAATCTTCGAAAGGAAGTCACGCGCCCGGTCCGTCTGCGCGTTGGTGAAGAACTCGTCGGGGGTGTTCTCCTCCACGATCTGCCCGTCGGCCATGAACACCACCCGGTTCGCCGCCCGCCGGGCGAATCCCATCTCGTGCGTGACGACCACCATGGTCATCCCGTCACGGGCCAGCCCGACCATGACATCGAGCACCTCTTGCACCATCTCGGGGTCGAGGGCGGAGGTCGGCTCGTCGAACAGGATCATCTTCGGGTCCATGGCCAGCGCCCTGGCGATGGCGACCCGCTGCTGCTGGCCGCCGGAAAGCTGGGCCGGATATTTGTCCGCCTGCGCGGCGATGCCCACCCGTTCGAGCAACTCCATCGCGCGCTTGTTCGCGGCGTCCTTGGCGACTCCGCGCACCTTGACCGGGCCGAGAGTGACGTTCTCCCTGATGGTCTTGTGCGCGAACAAGTTGAACGACTGGAAGACCATGCCGACTTCGGAACGCAGCCGCGCCAGCCCCTTGCCCTCCTCGGGCAGGACCTGACCGTCGAAAATGATCTTTCCGTCGCTGATCGTCTCCAGCCGGTTCATCGTGCGGCACAAAGTGGACTTACCGCCGCCCGATGGGCCGATGACGACCAGGACCTCGCCACGAGAGACGGTCAAGTTGATGTTCTTCAGGACGTGCAACGCCCCGAAGTGCTTGTTGACGTTCTCCAACTGGACCAGTGGAGTGGCGTCGCCGTTCTCCGTCATGGAGTAAAACGTAGAGGGCATTAGAACGCTGTGCACTAACCGAGCGGTACCGATCCGATCACATCATGCCGTCAAGCTGGCCTTTTAGAACCGTACGGCCCTTGTCAAGGCGGACTGCGACTACCCTTGAACATGCCATGACTGTGACCCAGGAGGGCGCCCGCACATACGAAGTGCGCACATACGGGTGCCAGATGAACGTCCACGACTCCGAGCGGCTGTCCGGTCTGCTGGAAGGGGCCGGCTACGTGCCCGCTCCCGACGGCGAGACGGCCGACGTGGTCGTGTTCAACACGTGCGCCGTGCGGGAGAACGCCGACAACCGCCTCTACGGCAACCTCGGCCACCTCCGCCCGGCCAAGGCCGGCAACCCCCGCATGCAGATCGCGGTCGGGGGCTGCCTGGCGCAGAAGGACCAGGGCGAGATCGTCCGTAGGGCGCCGTGGGTCGACGTCGTGTTCGGCACCCACAACATCGGCTCGCTGCCGGTGCTGCTGGAGCGGGCGCGCGTCGAGGGCGAGTCGCAGGTCGAGCTGAAGGAGTCGCTCGAGGTCTTCCCCTCGACGCTGCCCACCAAGCGCGAGTCGGCCTACGCCGCCTGGGTGTCCATCTCCGTCGGCTGCAACAACACCTGCACGTTCTGCATCGTGCCCTCGCTGCGCGGCAAGGAGAAGGACCGCCGCCCCGGCGACGTCCTCGCCGAGGTGCGGGCGCTGGTCGGCCAGGGCGTGCTCGAGGTCACGCTGCTGGGCCAGAACGTCAACACCTACGGCGTGGAGTTCGGCGACCGGCTGGCCTTCGGCAAGCTGCTGCGCTCGTGCGGCGGCATCGAGGGTCTTGAGCGGGTGCGCTTCACCTCGCCCCACCCGGCCGCCTTCACCGACGACGTCATCGCCGCGATGGCCGAGACGCCCAACGTGATGCACCAGCTCCACATGCCCCTGCAGTCGGGCTCCGACCGGGTGCTGCGGGCCATGCGGCGCTCCTACCGCGCCGAGCGCTACCTCGGCATCATCGAGCGCGTGCGCGCCGCCATGCCCGACGCGGCCATCTCCACCGACATCATCGTCGGCTTCCCCGGCGAGACCGAGGAGGACTTCCAGGCCACCCTCGACGTCGTACGCCAGAGCCGCTTCGCCAACGCCTTCACCTTCCAATACTCCATCCGCCCCGGCACTCCGGCGGCCACCATGCCCGGCCAGGTGCCGAAGGAGGTCGTCCAGGAGCGCTACGAGCGGCTGGTCGCGCTGCAGGAGGAGATCTCGTGGGAGGAGAACAAGAAGCAGGTCGGGCGCACGCTCGAAGTGCTGGTCGCCGAGGGCGAGGGGCGCAAGGACGAAGCCACCAGGCGGCTGTCCGGGCGCGCGGCGGACAACCGGCTCGTGCACTTCGCCGTCGGTGACGAGACGCCGCGGCCCGGTGACATGGTGACGGTCGAGGTGACGTACGCGGCGCCGCACCACCTGGTCGCCGACGGGGCCGTGCTCGGAGTGCGGCGCACCCGCGCCGGCGACGCCTGGGAGGCTCGCCAGGGCGGCGGGGTCCCGTCGCCGGGGGTGCTGCTCGGCATGCCGACCATCGGCCGTCCCGCTCCGCTGCCCGCCGCGACGGGGGGTTGCTCGGCGCACTGATCCGTTTCATCGAGGGCGGTACCGGTTCTCCGGTGCCGCCCTTCGTCGTGTCCTGGGCCGTCAGCGGGTGAGGCGGTTGAGCATGTCGTAGCAGGGACCGCGGCGGAAGTCGTGGAACGTGGCGCAGGGGTCGGGCATGCCTGGTCCCGGGGCCGGACGGGGAGGCTGAGGGGGGAGCGTGCCTTCGGGCTGAGCGGGATCGGGGGCCGGCCGGGTGGGGGGCTGCGGTGGTGCCTGAGGGGCCGGTGAGCCGTGCGGGCGTCCTCGCCAGGGGTGGCCGGCGCCCTTGCCCGGTGGTGTGAGGGGGCGTGCCTCCGGGGTGGGCAGGATCGGGCGGATGGGCTTGCCGTACGTCGGGGGGATCGGGGACGTCAGCGGGCCCGCCGAGGGGAGTGGCCGTCCGGCCGGGGTGTCCCAGGGCGGGAGGAGGTCGGCGGCGGGGTCCCAGGGCGGCACCGGTTCTATCCAGGGTGGGGACGGCGGGCCGAACCTGATCGACGCCGGGCGGGGCGATGAGGAGTGGATCGCTCCATTCGACCGCCTCGCTGCGGGTGTGGCTGTTTGTGGTGTGATCGACGCCGAGAGTGGCGATTCAGACGAATTCGATCTTACGGAAAGCGGGGTTTCCCGATCGAATCCCTGCGGTCTTTGGGAAGATGGTTCCCGCGAGTCGGTGAATGCTAGGAAAATTCCTAGCATCGCGGTGACCAGTACCCCGAAGACTCCGGCCATGGGCGCGAGGTGGGCGCGGCCACCTGGGGAAATGGATCTAAGGGGGGACAAGTCGTGATTCCTTTGTGATTGTTGTGCGAGCATTAGGCTGTTGCGGCTAGTGTGGTCCATCACCCGCGGAAGCCGGTGAGCTTTCCCCGATACGACCGCAGGGAGCTGTAGCGCCATGCAAGATCCGAACCAGGCGGATCGCCAGGAGATCCTGTCCGGGCCGGGAGACGCCCGGCTCGATCCGCGAAATAGACCGCAGAGAAACAGATCGACCAAGAACAACAAGAAGGCGACGATCCTCGCCGCTTCGGCGCTCGTCGCGCTGCTGGCGGCCGGTGGCGCCGGCTACCTGCTGGCGGGGAACACCGGTGAGGCCGCCCAGAGCGGCGCCGGGCCGCAGACGTCCCAGAGCGCGGGAGACGACCTCCAGGGCGACGACGACGCGACCATGGGCGACGTCACCACCGACGAGCCCGGCGACGGCGCCAAGGACCAGGCCGCCGACGCTCCCGCCGACACCCCCGTGGACGACGGCGGTGTGGGCGACGTGGCGGACCCGGGCACCGGCGGTGGCGACCCGGCCGGCACCGACAAGAGCGGCTCGAAGGGCGTCAACGCCGCGCGCGGCGACTCCGGGGAGAAGACGACCAACGGCAAGAAGCCGGTCTCGTCCCCCGCGAAGTCCCCGCAGTCCTCGGGCAACGGCGGCACCTCCGACAGCCCGGCCGACGGCCCCGCGGGCACGGTCGCGGGCCAGTGCTCGAAGAGCGGCTGCTGACCCTCCCCAGGGCTTCCCGCCGGCCTGCTGGGGAAGTGGCTCGGCGGTTCTGGGGCGTACTGGACCTTCGGCTCCCGATGGGCGGGTGCCTAGGGTCGGCGCATGATGACTGACAGAGCGTCCGAGCTGCGGGCGCTGCACGTGCCCGGGCGCCCGCTGGTGTTGCCCAACGTCTGGGACGCCGCCTCCGCGCGGGCCGTACGAGAGGCGGGGTTCCCCGCGGTGGCCACCAGCAGCGCCGCCGTGGCCCGCACACTCGGCTACGAGGACGGCGAGCGGACGCCCGCCGCGGAGATGCTGGCCGCCGTGGCCAGGGTGGCGGCGGCCGTGGACGTCCCCGTGACGGCCGACTTCGAGCGCGGCTACCGGCTCAAGCCCGCCGAGCTGGCCGAACGGCTGCTCGCCACCGGAGCCGTGGGCTGCAACCTGGAGGACTCCCTGCCGGACAGCGGTGAGCTGGTCGATCCGGGGGAGCAGGCGGAGTTCCTCGCCGAGGTGCGGGCGGCGGCGGGCCCCGGGCTGGTGATCAACGCCAGGGTGGACGTCTACCTCACCGGGCGGCCGTCACGCGAGGAGGCCGTGCGCCGGGGCCGGCGGTACCTGGAGGCGGGTGCCGACTGCGTGTACCCGATCGGCGCCGCCGGTGAGGACGAGATCAGGGCGCTGGTGAGCGAGCTGGGCGGGCCGGTCAACGTGCTGTCCGCCCCCGGGGTGCCGCCGCTCGGGCGGCTGAGCGAGCTGGGCGTGGCGAGGGTGAGCTTCGGCAGCGGGCTGCACCAGGCGACCCAGGCGTACACGAAGGGGCTGCTGGCGGCGGTCGCCGAGGGCCGCCACCCGTACTGAGTACGTACGCGAAGGGCCGGTGGAAGCCGTCGCCGAGAGCCGTGGCCCGTACTGAGTACTCTTGCGGGCGTGCTTGTCGCCGCGGCCGTCTGCCCGCCAACCCCGCTGGTCGTGCTCGATATGCCCGACCTCCGCTCCGCCTGCCACGCCGCCATCGCCGGGCTGGCCGAGGCCCGTCCTGACACGCTGATCGTGGTGGGCGGGGCCGAGATCACGGCCTCCTACGACGGCGCCGCCGCGGGCACCCTGCGCCCCTGGGGCGTGGACCTGGTGACCCCGGGCGGCGGCGAGCCGGTGCTGCCGCTGTCGCTGACCGTCGCCCGGCTGCTGCTCGGCGACCGCACGCCGGACGCCCTGCGGTCGGTGGCGTTCGACGCAGGGCCGGCGGAGTGCCTGGCGCTGGGGGAGAAGCTGGCCGGTGGCGGCGACCGGGTGGCGCTGCTCGTCATGGCCGACGGCTCGGCGTGCCTGAGCCCCCGCGCGCCAGGCCGGTACGACGAGGCGGCGGGCCCGCTCAACGACCGGATCGCCGGCGCCATCGCCACCGGAGACCCCGCGCCGCTGGCCGCCCTCGACCCCGCCCTGGCCGACCGGCTGTGGGTGAGCGGCAGGGCCGCGCTCCAGGTGCTGGCCGGGGCGGCGGGCGCGCTCGCGTATGGGGGCCGGCTGCTCATGGCCACCGCCCCCTACGGCGTCGGCTATTTCGCCGGATCCTGGCTCGCCTGACCTGGACGGACCTGGGAGGCGGTGGGGCGGCGTCTGGGGACGGGGACGCGCATCAGGTCGCGGGCCGGCACCACCTCGCCGTCGAAGTGCCTGCGCACCTCCTCGACGAACGCCGGCTCGTCGTCGAAGCCGTACCGTTCGGAGAAGTGGGTGAGGACCAGCCGCCGCACCCCCGCGTCGGCCGCCACGAGCCCCGCCTCCAGCGCCGTCAGGTGCCCGTACTCCTTGGCCAGCGCCGCCTCCGATGACAGGAACGTGGCCTCGATGACCAGCAGGTCGACCCCGTTGGCCAGCTCGAAGACGGAGTCGCAGAGCCGGGTGTCCATCACGAACGCCACGCTCTGACCCGGTTTCGGCTCGCTGCACTCGGCGAGCGTGACCCCGCGTACGGAACCGGTGCGCTGCAGCTCGCCCACCTCCGGCCCGCGGATGCCGTGGGCGGCCAGCTTCTCCGGCAGCATGCGGCGGCCGAGGGGCTCCTGGACGCGGTAGCCGTACGACTCGACGGGATGGGACAGCCGGCGTGCGATGACCGGCCCGACCGAGGCCTGGTCGCCGGAGACGGGATGCTCGGAGATGACCGCGGTGTCGGCGAAGGCGGCGGCGTGGCGGAGCCTGCGCCAGTACGTCTCGCCGGAGGCGGGGAAGACGGCGCGGACGGGATGGCGTACTTTGTCGCGGGCGATCCGCTGCACGATGCCCGGCACGCCGAGGCAGTGGTCGCCGTGGAAGTGGGTCAGGCAGATCCAGTGGACGTCGTTGGCGCTCACGCCCGCGTACGTCATCTGGCGCTGCGTGCCCTCTCCCGGGTCGAACAGGAAGCCCTGGCCGTCCCAGCGCAGGAGGTAGCCGTTGTGGTTACGGTGTCGGGTAGGAACCGCGCTGGACGTCCCCAGCACCACGAGCTCACGTGAGGACACGATGACCCCTAGCGAGGAGACGGTCGCCATCGCCGAGGTGCCCACGCCGGTGGGCACGTTCGCCCTGGCCCTGACCGAGAACGGCCTCGTGGCGTCGGGCTGGGGGTCCCGCGCCAGGGTGGCAGGCCGGCTCGATCTGGCTGAAGTCCATGACCCGGATCGTACGGCCTCCGCCGTCGCCGAGCTGAAGGCCTATTTCGCGGGCGAGCTGAAGACGTTCGGGACGCCGATCGACTGGCGGCTGATGTCGGGCTCGCGGCTGCGGGTCCTCCAGGCGCTGCACAAGGTCCCGTACGGCGCCGCCGTCACCTACGGCGAGCTGGCCGCGCTCGCGGGCTCCAGCGTGCCCGCGAGAGGCATCGGCTCGATCATGGGCTCCAACCCGATCCCGATCGTGATCCCCTGCCACAGGGTGGTGGCGGCGGGCAACGGGCTGGGCGGGTTCAGCGGCGGCGAGGGCGTCGAGACCAAGCGGTGGCTGCTGACCCACGAGGGCTACCTGCAGCCGACCCTGCTGGATCTCTAGCAGACTTGTCGCCGTGCGCCAGCAGCCAGTGATCGCCGTCGTGGGTCCCACGGCGGCAGGAAAGTCCGATCTCGCCGTCGACCTCGCCCTCCGGCTGGGGGGTGAGTGCGTCAACGCCGACTCCATGCAGCTCTACCGCGGCATGGACATCGGCACGGCCAAGCTCACCCCGGCCGAGCGCCGCGGGGTGCCCCACCACCTGCTGGACATCTGGGACGTCACGGTCACCGCCAGTGTGGCCGAGTACCAGAAGCTGGCCAGGGCCGTCTTCGACGCCGTCGAGGTGCCCGTGCTGGTCGGTGGCAGCGGCCTCTATGTGCGGGCGGCCATCGACGACCTGGAGTTCCCCGGCACCGAGCCGGAGATCAGGGCCAGGCTGGAGGCGGAGCTTGCCGAGCGCGGCCCTGCGCCGCTCTACGAGCGGCTGCGCGAGCAGGACCCGGCCGCCGCCGCCGCGATCCTGCCGACCAACGGCCGCCGCATCGTGCGGGCGCTGGAGGTGATCGAGCTGTCCGGCCGGCCGTTCTCGGCGACCATGCCGTCGTACGACGCGGTCTATCCGAGCGTGCAGATCGGCATCGAGGTGCCGCGGCCGGTGCTCGACGAGCGGATCGAGCTGCGGGTCGAGCGCATGTGGTCGGCCGGGCTGGTCGACGAGGTGCGCACGCTGCTGGGCCAGGGCCTGGCCGAGGGCCGCACGGCGAGCAGGGCGCTGGGTTACGCCCAGGTCGTCAAGTTTCTCGAAGGGGAGTGGAGCGAGGAGCAGGCGAAGGCCGAGACGGTCAGGCTGACCAGGCGCTTCGCCCGCCGGCAGGAGTCATGGTTCCGCCGCGATCCGCGCGTGCGGTGGCTGCCGTACGACGCCCCGGACCTGCTTGAGCGATCCCTCGCCCTCATAGCCGGACACCCGTACGAATAAACTCCTAAGATGCGCTTTCTCAAGGGGCACGGCACCGAGAATGATTTCGTCATCCTGCCTGATCCCGGCGGTGAGGTCGATCTGTCGGCTTCGCTCGTCGCGAAGATCTGTGACAGGAGGGCCGGCATCGGCGCCGACGGCGTGCTCCGCGTGGCGCCCACGAAGCAGAGCCCGGAGGTGGCGGACCAGGCGGCCGCCGCCGAGTGGTTCATGGACTATCGCAACTCTGACGGCAGCATGGCTGAGATGTGCGGCAACGGCGTGCGGGTGTTCGCCCGCTACCTGGTGGACGCCGGGCTCGTGCACGGCACGGAGTTCGGCGTGGCGACGAGGGGCGGCGTACGCAGGGTGCGCGTCGAGCCGAACGGCGACATCACGGTGGACATGGGCAAGCCCTCCGTCCACGGCGAGAGCACGGCGTCGGTGGGCGGCCAGGAGTACACCGGCCTCCACGTCGACATGGGCAACCCGCACCTGGCCTGCTCGATCGGCGACCCGGTCGTGCAGCTCGACCTCAACCACCAGCCCGGTTTCGACACGGGCGTCTTCCCCGCCGGGGTCAACATCGAGCTGTTCAACCCGGTGGGCACGAGCCGGGCGGTGATGCGCGTCTACGAGCGCGGCTCCGGCGAGACCAGGGCCTGCGGCACGGGGGCGGTGGCCACGGCGGTCGCGGCGGCGGCGCTGACCGGCGACACCACGGGCACGTGGACGATCGAGGTGCTGGGCGGCACGCTGACGGTGATCCTCGACGAGGACACCAGCTACTTGTCGGGACCGGCGGTGATCATCGCTAGCGGCGAACTGACTATTGCAGAATGATGTTCTGCTAGGGGATGCTGGGTCTACTTCCTGAACTGAGAGGTGGACATGGCGCACCCACGCACCACGGCGGCCCGGGTCAAGACGCCCATCGGGCAGTTCGGCGGCGGATGGATGATCTCGCGCGAGGTCAAGGCCATCTGCGACGAGTACGGGCTCGGCCCGCGCGAGGCGTACTTCCGCGGCCGCTGCGGCGTGCTCGGCGAGTGCGCGGCCGACGTCGTCACGTCGGTCGCCGTCTTCTTCCCGCCCGAGCACGTCGAGGCGAGCTGGAACGGCGGACGCAAGCTGGCCGCGGACCGCGCCGTCGAGCTGTACGCCGCCGCCTGCCAGGAGTGGGGGCGGCGCAAGCTCGGCGGCCACGACGGCTGCGCCAGGATCGCCGAGCTGCTCGAGCCGGTCGTCGACCAGGCCTCGCCCGTGGGGGCGCCGCTGTTCGCGGGCTGGCGCGCCGTGCCCCTGCCCGACGACCCGCCCGCGCGGGCCGTCCAGCTCATGCACGTCGTACGCGAGCTGCGCGGCGGCCTGCACGCCAACGCCGTGATCGCGGCCGGGCTGCACCCCCTGGAGGCGACGCTGGCCGCCGAGCACGACGCGCTGCCGCTGGGACGCTCGTCGGGCGAGGACATCGCGCGCTTCTTCACCTGGCCCGAGCCGTACGAGAAGCCGGGCCCGGAGGTCGTGAAGCGCCGCGCGGCCGTGGAGGAGAACACCGACGACCTCATGGCTGAGGTGTTCTCGGTCCTCACCGACGCCGAATCGGACGAGCTGATCGAGCTTCTGCGTTTTGGGGACGCTCGTTGACCTGGCAGACTGACTGCCCATGGACGTGGACATCTGGGCCTGGGTCGGCGAAACCCAGCAGCAGCTTTCCGAGGCGGGCAACGTTGGCCTCGCCATGGCGCTGGGAGACCTCCCCGCACAGGCTTACGAGGGCCGATACCCGCAGCTCGACGTCATGGCTCCGGCCATCGCGCAGCAGGCGGAGGCTCTGGAGCTGCCCTGGCTCGAGTTCTACGCCCGCTACTGGCACCTGATCGGCCGCATCGGCGACCGCGCCCAGGGCGCGGTCGCGGTCGACGACGCCAAGCAGCTGCTGGCGTTCGCTCAGCGCGAAGACGTGCGCGAGTGCCCGGCGACTCCGGCGGCGGCCGAGGCGATGGCCATCGCGTGGGCCAACGCCGACGGCCCCGGCCACGCCACCGAGCGGCTTGAGACCGTGGGCGCCTTCCTCGAGGGCATGAGCCCGGAAAACCCGGCCTTCTCCGGCCTCACGACGCAATACGTCGCAGCCCTCATCGACGCCGGCAAGGCGGGCGAGGCCGTCACCTACGCAGAGTCCGCCGTCGAGCGGCTGCGCACGGCGGGCCGCGAGGCGAGCTGGGAGCTGGGCGCCGAGAGTGCCCGCGCGCTGCTGGCCGCGGGCCGCGCCGACGACGCGCTCACCGCGCTGCAGGCGGCGTCCGAGTTCAAGCCCGACGACCCGGTCGCCAAGGAGCACCGCGACGGCGTGCGCAGGGCGCTCATCCTCGCCACGCTCGGCCGCATCGCCGAGTCCGTCGACGCGCTGCCCGACCTCGACGTCGTGGGCGACCACCCGCGCGTGTGGGTCGAGTGGACCCAGGCGGTCAGCAAGCTCGCCGGCTCCGCCCAGATCACCAACACCTGGCAGCTCGGCCGCGTCGTGCGCCAGTGGATCGACTACTTCGGCATGATGGGCGGCTACCACGCCCGCGTCGAGCTGGCGCTGGTCGCCGGCGACCTGGCACTCGGCCGGCAGGGCGTGTGGCAGGCCAGGCTGCTCGCCGACCTCGCCGAGTCCGGCACCGCCGAGCTGCGCGAGAGCGGCGACCTCGCCGAGCGCATCGCCGCGCTGCGCGCCGCCGCCGACGGCACGCAAGAGCCGGCCGCTCCCGGCCCGCTGGAGGAGCGCGTCGGGCTGTTCGACGCCGCCGACGGCTTCAACGCCGACCCCGAAAAGTGGGTGGGCTGGCTGGCCCCGCTGTCCGGCGACGACCTCGAGGCCACCCGCCGTCACACCACCACGCTGGGCTTCCTCGGCTACCCCGCCACCGGCGCCGACATCTACTGGAAGAAGCTGGTCGACACCGGCGAGATCGCCACCGCCGACGGTGACGACGTCGCCTACCTCACCACGCTGCTCATCGAGGCCCGCCAGGACGAGCGGCTCGAGCAGATGGCCGCCATGCTGCCCCACGCGGCCCAATACCTCGCGCTCACCCGCCTCCACAGCGCCCGCGAGCGCTGGACCGAGGCGGTCGAGACGGGCGAGCACGCCATCGCGGCGGGGGCCGGCATCGACGCCCGCCGCCTGCTGTCCGGTGCCGCCCAGCAGATCGACCAGAACGCCAGAGGCGCCCAGGTGCTGCTCGAGGTGCTCGACGAGCTCACCGAGGAAGACACCTGGCGCATGATCGTCATGGCCACCTCGGCCGAGGACTGGGAGACCGTGCGCAAGGGCGCGGCCAAGATCGGCATGCCGATCAAGTCCGCCGAGGGGCCGATCGAGGAGGAGATGGGCCTCATCAGGCTCATCCTGCCCGCGCCCGACGGCGGCCAGCGCCAGGTGCTGTCCATCCGCACCGGCCCGGCCACCGCCAGGCTCGCCCTGCCGCAGCCGCGCGGCATGGACTACAACGCCGGCGACCTCGTCGTCTTCGACCCGCAGCTGCTTGAGCCGGTGCCCGAAGACCCCCAGGAGCAGCAGAACTTCGTGCCGCCCTTCGCCGCGGTGCGCATCCTGCGGCCCGGCGGCTACACCAGCTACTTCTTCGACGGCGCCGCGCCGAGCGAGGAGGACTGGGCGGAGTTCACCGAGGTCATGGCCGAGCGCGGCTGGCCGATGTGGGTCTACAGCGACGAAAACTACACCATCACCCACCCCTCCACCGGCGAGTCGCTGCCCGGTGTCTTCGGCTGGGTCGCGGTGCCGCCCGACGTCTCGGCCGCCGAGGTCGACGCGCTGCTCGACGACGCCACCGAGCGCTGGGTGCACCCGCTGGCCTGGCTCGACCTGGCGCGCGAGATCGACGTCGAGGTCGAGCGGCACGAGCGCATCGTCAAGGAATACGGGCTCTAAGCCCCGGGCTTCACATCGGGCTCTGCACAGGGCTCAGGAACGGGCGGAGGGCGGTCGGTGGTGCTGGAGCGGTTCCGGCTCGACGGCAAGGTGGCGATCGTCACGGGCGCGTCCGCGGGCCTCGGCGTCGCCTTCGCCCGCGGCCTCGCGGAGGCCGGCGCCGACGTGGTGATCGCCGCGCGCCGCGCCGATCGTCTCGCCGAGACCCGGCGGCTGGTCGAGGAGACCGGCCGCCGGTGCCTGGCCGTCCCGACCGACGTCTCCAAGCCGGACGACTGCGACGCGCTGGTGGCCGCCGCCGTCGAAGGCATGGGCGCGGTCGACGTGCTCATCAACAACGCAGGGGTCGGCACCGCCGTGCCCGCGCTGCGCGAGACGCCCGAGGAGTTCCGCCAGGTCATCGACATCAACCTGCACGGCACCTACTGGATGGCGCAGGCGTGTGCGCGGGTGATGCGGCCGGGCTCGTCGATCGTCAACATCGGCAGCGTCCTCGGCGAGACCACCGCCGGCCTGCCCCAGGCCGCCTACAGTGCTTCGAAGGCCGGCGTCGTGGGCCTCACCCGCGACCTGGCCCAGCAGTGGACCGGCCGGCGCGGCATCCGGGTCAACTGCCTGGAGCCCGGCTTCTTCGCCTCGGAGATGACCGAGCAGTACAAACCGGGCTATCTGGAACGCATGACGGAGTCCCGCGTCATCATGGGCCGGCCCGGCGACCCCGCCGAACTCGTCACCGCGGCCGTCTTCCTGTCCAGCGACGCCTCCTCGTACATCACCGGCGTGACCCTCCCCGTGGACGGCGGGCTCCTGATCACATAGTGAGCTGGTCCGGAAATTCGTGAGCAGTAGTGGCAGATGCGGCCGATGATCTGGTCGGCGGTTTTGCGCCAGATGAACGGGCGGGGGTTGTCGTTCCAGGCGGCGATCCAGTCGTGGAGCGCGGTCGTGAGGTGCTCGACGGAGCAGAACACCCCGCGGTCCAGGCAGCGGCGCCGGAGTCTAGACGAGCGAGTCCTGAGTCGGCTCAGTGGTCGGCGGCGAGGTCGGCGGCGGTGCGGACGAACGCGGCGAGCGCGCGGTCGCGGCGTTCCTCGGGCCAGGCGCCATGACAGACATGAAGACGATCGCCCTGGTCACCGGTGCGAGCAAGGGCATAGGCCAGGCCATCGCGGCCGGGGCTGGCCGGCAGGGGAATGACGGTGTACGTCGGCGCGCGCGAGGCACGGCGCAGGGAGGCGGCGGTCGAACGGTTGCGTGCCGCCGGAGGCGATGCCCGCGGGATCGCCCTTGACGTCGCGGCGGCCGACACCGCCGCGGCGGCCGCCGACGAGATCGCGACCCGGCACGGCCGGCTGGACGTCCTGGTCAACAACGCCGGGATCACCGGGGACAAACGGCAGATCCCGGGCGCCGGCACGGACGTGCCGGCCGAGGTCCGGCGGGTGTTCGAGACGAACTTCTTCGGCGTGATCGCGGTGACCGAGGCGATGCTGCCCCTGCTGCTGCGCTCGCCGGCCGGGAGGGTGGTGAACGTGTCAGGGCGGGGCGGCTCGCTGACCGCCATGGCCATACCGGACGGAGAGCTCGCCGGCCTGCCGCCGCTGCTGGGCTACCCGCCGAGCAAGGCCGCGGTCAACGCCGTCACCCTTCAGTACGCCAAGCACCTGCGCCCGTACGGGATCCTCGTCAACGCCGTCTGCCCACGGCACACAGCGACGGAGGGCAACGGGTTCACCGGCGACCGTACCGCCGAGGAGGGTGCCGCGATCGCCGTCCGCATGGCGACTCTCGGCCCGGACGGCCCGACCGGCACCTTCACCGACGACTCATCCTGGTCACGGGTCCTTGGGGAGGAGGTTGTGCTGGGCGGCCAGGTAGCCGGCGTGGAAGCGGGTGCGGGCGCCGAGGCGTTCGGCGAGCATCTGGACGCGGCGTTGTACCGTGCGGGGGCTGAGGGCGAGCTGGCGGGCTATGGCGTCGTCCTTCAGGCCGGCCGCCAGCAGAGCCAACACCTCCGTGTCCGCGGGTGAGGGCCAGGATTCTGGTTCGAGGCCGTCGGTCGCGAGGCGGAGCGGGACGGCCGCGCGCCACAGGGTCTCGAAGAGGCCAACGAGGGCGTCCAGCAGGGCCGACGGGTGGACGACCAGGGCGCTTTCTACGGCTTTGTCCGTGTCGGAGACCAGCGGGAGGATGGCCGTGCGGGCGTCGGCGACGGCGAGCTTGACGGGCACCGGGCCGAGCCTGGCCTGCTCGCCGTCCGCGACGGCGCGGCGGGTGTGGTCGAGCATGCCGGGCTGTTCGAAGGCGAGCGGGCTGTAGATGCCGCGCGTCACGGGGGCTCCGCCGCGGGCGGCGCGGCGGAGGTTCTCCTGGTCGTCGCTGACGTCCACCGCGTACGGCGGATGCACCAGCACCAGCAGCTCCCTGGTGGCGTTGCGTTCGAGCTGGAGGTAGCGCCGGGCGACGGCGTCGCGCCCCGTCACCACCTCGAGCACCTCCTCGGGATGCGGCCCCCCGCGCTCGGCGACCTCGGTGGCCAGCAGCGCGGCGGCGGCCCTGCTGTGGGTCAGCTCCTCCTGGCGGCGCGCGACGAGGATGTCGATGGCGATGGTCGGCGGCGTCGCGACGAGGCGGAGCGGGCGGCCGGCGACGCGGGAGATGAGGCCGAGGTCCTCCAGCCTGGGCAGCATGCGGCGGATGGCGGCGGCGGACGAGCCGGTCTCGGTGGCCAGCTCGCTCAGCGTGGCGGGGCCGTGCCGCAGCAGGGCGCGGTAGGCCGTCTCCTCGGCCGCCGTGACACCGAGCCCTTCGAGTAAGCGCCGCTGCGCCATGGTGCCGTGACGCCCCCTCCCGTGCGATGATCCGAGGTCAGCGTACTGGTACGCCGCCCCGCTCGATCTCCCCACGCGGGCACAGTCCGGATGCGGCCGTTGCGCACCGAAGTGACTCTTGTTCCGGCGGTCCCTGGAATCTATGGTCGTTGCGTAGTGCGGTGCGTGTTGCGTCATAAGGAACAACCGGAGGCACCATGAGCCGACCGCGTACGGTGATCGTGGGAGCGGGCATCGTCGGCTGCGCCCTCGCCGACGAGCTCACCGAGCGGGGGTGGACGGACGTCACCGTGGTCGATCAGGGCCCGCTCTTCGCCGCGGGCGGCTCCAGCTCCCACGCCCCCGGCCTGGTCTTCCAGACCAACCCGTCGAAGACGATGACCGAGTTCGCCGCCTACACGGTCAGGAAGTACACCGCGCTCGGCGCGGACTGCTTCCGCCAGGTCGGCGGCCTGGAGCTGGCCACCACCCCCGAGCGCTGGGCCGACCTGCACCGCAAGCTCGGCTGGGCCGAGTCGTGGGGCGTCGAGGCGCGGCTGCTCGACCCCGGCGAGTGCGCTGCGCTGTGGCCGCTGCTCGACGCGGACAAGGTGCTCGGCGGCTTCCACGTGCCCTCCGACGGGCTCGCGACGGCGGTCGCGTGCGGCGAGCGGCAGGCGGCGCGGGCCACCGAGCGCGGCGCCAGGTTCCTGGGCGGGCACACGGTGGTGGGCATCGATCAGCGCGGCGGCCGGGTGACCGGCGTCGCCGTCGTGGTGGCGGGCGAGCACCGGACGATCCCCGCCGACGTGGTGGTGTGCGCGGCGGGCTTCTGGGGGCCGACGGTCGGCGCGCTGGCCGGGCTGAACGTGCCGCTGCTGCCACTGGCCCACCAGTACGCGAAGTCGGGCTCCCTCGGCGCCCTGCGACCTGGCCCGATCCTCCGCCACCAGGACCGCGACCTCTACTTCCGGCAGCACGGCGACCGCATCGGCATCGGCTCCTACTCCCACCGCCCGATGCCGGTCACCCAGGCCGAGATCGGCCCGCGAGGCACCACGATGCCGTCGGTGCAGGCGTTCACCGAGGAGGACTTCGACCCCGCCTGGCGCGACGCCGTCGAGCTGCTGCCCGCCCTGGCCGAGTCCAAGTACGAGGACGGCATCAACGGCGTCTTCTCCTTCACCCCCGACGGCTTCCCGCTGATCGGCGAGGCGCCGCACCTCGACGGGTTCTGGCTGGCCGAGGCCGTCTGGGTGACCCACTCGGCCGGCGTCGCGCGGGCGGTGGCCGAGGTGCTGGTGAGCGGGCGCAGCGAGGTCGATCTGCACGAGTGCGAGCTGGGCAGGTTCGAGCAGGCGCAGCTGTCGCCGGCCTTCGTCGAGGAGCGAGGCAAGCAGAACTTCGTCGAGGTATACGACGTCATCCACCCCCTCCAGCCGATGGAGTCGCCGCGCCCGCTGCGGACGAGCCCGTTCCACCCGCGGCAGCGGGAGCTGGGCGCGTTCTTCCTGGAGGCGGCGGGGTGGGAGCGGCCGCACTGGTTCGCGGCCAACGAGGACCTGCCCAGGGCGGCCACCGGCGCCGAACAGCGGGACGCGTGGGCGAGCCGCTACTGGTCGCCGATCGCGGCGGGCGAGTCGCTGGCCACCAGGGAGGGTGTCGCGCTGTACGACATGACGCCGCTCAAGCGCATCGAGGTCAGCGGGCCCGGCTCGGCGGCGTTCCTGCAGCGCATGACCACGAACAACGTGGACAGGAAGCCCGGCTCCGTCACGTACACGCTGCTGCTCGACGCCAAGGGCGGCATCCGCTCCGACCTCACCGTGGCCAGGCTCGACGAGCACACCTTCCAGGTCGGCGCCAACGGCAACCTCGACCTCGAATGGCTGACCAGGCACGCGCCGGGCGGCGTACGCGTGCGCGACCTGACGCCGGGCACCTGCTGCGTCGGCGTGTGGGGGCCGCGCGCCAGGGAGCTGGTGCAGCCGCTGACCGACATGGACCTCTCGCACGAGGGCCTGCGCTACTTCGGCTGCCGCCAGGGCCACATCGGGCACGTGCCGGTGCTGGCGCTGCGCGTGTCGTACGTGGGGGAGCTGGGCTGGGAGCTCTACACCAGCGCCGACATGGGGCTGAAGCTCTGGGACACGCTGTGGGCGCCCGGTCTCGCGGTGGCGGGGGGCCGGGCCGCGTTCAACAGCCTGCGGCTGGAGAAGGGCTACCGGCTGTGGGGCGTGGACATGACGAGCGAGCACACCCCGTACGAGGCGGGGCTGGGGTTCGCGGTCAAGACGGACAAGGAGTTCATCGGCCGCGATGCCCTCGCCACCGACGTCACCCGCAAGCTGGTGCCGCTGCTCAGCGCCGAGGTCGTCATGGGCAAGGAGCCGGTCAGGCACGACGGCCGCACGGTCGGCTACGTCACCAGTGCCGCCTACGGCCACACGATCGAGCGTCCCATCGCCTACGCCTGGCTGCCCGCGGAACTGGCCCACCCCGGGACACGGGTGGAAATTTCCTACTTCGGCCGCCGCGTCCCCGCGGAGGTCGCCGCCGAGCCCCTGTACGACCCCGGGATGGAGAAGATCCGACGTTGACCCACCCCGACTTCCTCTGGCGCAACCCCGACCCCGAACCCGCCTACGACGTCGTCATCGTCGGCGGCGGCGGCCACGGCCTGGCCACCGCGTACTACCTGGCCAGGAACCACGGCCTGACGAACGTCGCCGTCCTGGAGCGCGGCTGGCTGGCCGGCGGCAACATGGCGCGCAACACCACGATCATCCGCTCCAACTACCTGTGGGACGAGAGCGCCGCCATCTACGAGCACTCGCTCAAGCTGTGGGAGGGGCTGAGCGCGGAGCTGGACTACGACCTGCGGTTCAGCCAGCGCGGCGTGCTCAACCTCGCGCACAACCAGGGCGACGTGCGCGAGGGCCGGCGCCGGGTCAACGCCAACCGGCTCAACGGCGTGGACGCCGAATGGCTCGACCCCGACGAGGTCAAGAAGTTCTGCCCGATCATCAACGTCTCCCAGCGGGCCCGCTACCCCGTCATGGGGGCCACGCTGCAGCGGCGCGGCGGCATCGCCAAGCACGACCACGTGGCCTGGGCGCTGGCCCGCAAGGCGGACGCGTACGGCGTGGACCTGATCCAGGGCTGCGAGGTCACCGGGTTCGAGATCACCGGTGGCCGGGTCGTCGGCGTCGAGACCTCGCGCGGCAGGATCGCCGCGGGCAAGGTCGCGCTGGCCGCCGCCGGGCACACCTCGGTGCTCGCCGCGCGGGCCGGGCTGCGGCTGCCGCTGCAGTCGCATCCGCTCCAGGCGCTCGTGTCGGAGCTGCTGGAGCCGGTGCTCGACTGCGTGGTGATGTCGAACGCGGTGCACGTGTACGTCAGCCAGGCCCACAAGGGCGAGCTGGTCATGGGAGCGGGGATCGACGCGTACACCTCGTACGGGCAGCGCGGCGGCGTCCACGTGATCGAGGCGCAGATGGCGGCGGCCCTGGAGCTGTTCCCCATCTTCAGCCGGGTGCGCGTGCTGCGCACCTGGGCCGGCATCGTGGACGTCTCGCCCGACGCCTCCCCGATCATCGGCCGCACGCCCATAGAGGGTCTGTACGTCAACGCCGGCTGGGGCACCGGCGGCTTCAAGGCCACCCCCGGCTCCGGCTGGGTCTACGCCGACACGCTCGCCAACGACCGCCCGCACCCGCTGGCGGAGCCGTTCGCGCTGGAGAGGTTCACGACGGGGGCGCTCATCGACGAGCACGGCGCGGCGGCGGTGGCGCACTGATGCTGCTCATCGACTGCCCGCACTGCGGCCCCCGCGACGAGACCGAGTTCCACTACGGCGGCCAGGCCGGCGTCGCCTACCCGGCCGGCGAGACGTCCGACGCCGAGTGGGCCGACTACGTCTTCTTCCGTGACAACCCCAAGGGCTGGTTCCGGGAGCGCTGGTTCCACGTGCACGGCTGCCGGACCTGGTTCGACGTCGAGCGGCACACCGTCACCCACGAGATCAGGAAGCGCTGATGAGGTTCACCTTCGACGGCCGCCCGCTGCGGGGCGAGCCGGGTGACACGCTGGCCGCCGCCCTGCTGCGCAACGACGTACGGGTGGTGGGCCGCAGCGTGACCCTCGGCCGGCCGCGCGGCGTCTTCACCGCCGGCCCCGAGGAGCCGAACGCGCTCGTCCGCGTCGGCCCCGACCCGATGCTGGCCGCCACCACGGTCGAGCTGTACGACGGCCTGGAGGCGTGGAGCCTGCGCGGCAAGGGCCGGGTGGACCCGCACGCCGTGGACGAACGCCGCTGCGACAAGGGCTACCTGCACTGCGACGTGCTCGTGGTGGGCGGCGGTCCCGCCGGGCTCGCCGCCGCGAGCGCCGCGGGACGGCTGGGCGCGCGGGTGATCCTGGTGGACGACCAGCCGCGCCTCGGCGGCGACCTGCTCAACGGGCGGCTGCTGCTCGACGGCGCTCCCGCGCTCGACTGGGTGGCCGGGCTCGACCTGCCGGGCCGGGTGCTCACGCGTACGACCGCCGTCGGCTACTACGACCACAACTACGTGGTGGCGGTGGAGCGGCGGGCGCGCGGCGAGCGGCTGTGGCACATCAGGGCCCGCCGGGTGGTGCTGGCCACGGGCGCGCACGAGCGCTCGGTCGCCTTCCCCGGCAACGACCGTCCCGGGGTGATGCTCGCCTCGGCGGCCCGTGCCTACGCCAACCGGTACGGGGTCGCGCCCTGGCGGCGGGCGGTCGTCTTCGCCTGCGCCGACTCCGGCCACGGGGCGGCGGCCGACCTGGCGGCGGCCGGGGTGGAGGTCGTCGAGGTCGTCGATCCCCGCCGCGACGGGCAGGTGGTGACCGGCACGACCGGCGACGCAGAAGGCGTGCTCAATGGTGTGCTGATCGGCTCCCGGCAGGTCGAGGCGGACCTGCTGGCCGTGGCGGGCGGCTGGAACCCGGCCGTGCATCTGTTCAGCCAGTCGCAGGGGCGGGTCAGGTTCGACGAGGAGCTGCAGGCGTTCGTGCCGGGCACGTCCGCGCAGGCCGAACGGTCGGCGGGGGCGTGCAGGGGCCTGTACGGCACCCGCGACGCCATCGCCGACGGCCACGCGGCGGGCACGGAAGCGGCGCAACTGGCCCTCGCCGGCAGCCGCGGCGACCGCGCGAGCGGGTTCGGCGCGAGCCGGACCGAGGCGCGCGGGCAGGACGCGGGCGGGCTCGGCGCGGGCAGGCTCGGCGCGGGCGGGCTCGGCGCGGGCAGGCGGGGCGGCGGCCGTGAAGAGTTGCGGGTTCCTGAGTGCGACGAGCGGCCGATCGCGCCGCCGGCCGCCCTGTGGCTGGTCGAGGGCGACGGCGGCGAGCCGGCGTTCGCGGACCTGCATCGCGACGTGACCGTGGCCGACCTCGCCAGGGCCACCGGCACCGGCATGCGCTCGGTCGAGCACGTCAAGCGCTACACCACCGCGGGCACCGGCGCCGACCAGGGCAAGACGTCGGGCGCGGTCGTGGTGGGCGTCATGTCGGCGCTGCTCGGCGCCGCGCCCGGCCAGGTGGGCACGACCACGTTCCGCCCGCCGTACACGCCGGTGTCGTTCGCCACGCTGGCGGGACGCGACAGGGGCGAGCTGTCCGACCCGGTCAGGACCACCGCCATGCACGGCGCGCACGTGGCGCGCGGCGCCGTGTTCGAGGACGTCGGCCAGTGGAAGCGCCCCTGGTACTTCCCCCACGACGGCGAGCCGATGGAGGACGCCGTGCGGCGCGAGTGCCGGGCGGCCCGCACGGACGTGGCCGCCATGGACGCCTCCACCCTCGGCAAGATCGACATCAGGGGCGCGGACGCCGGGACGTTCCTCGACCGCGTCTACACCAACATGTTCTCGACCCTCCCGGTCGGCGCCTGCCGCTACGGCCTGATGTGCCGGGCCGACGGCATGGTGGTCGACGACGGCACCACCACCAGGCTCGCCGACGACCACTACCTGATGACCACGACGACGGGCAACGCCGCCGCGGTGTTCGACTGGCTGGAGGAGTGGCACCAGACGGAGTGGCCTGACCTGGACGTGTCGTTCACCTCGGTCACCGACCACTGGGCGACGGTCGCCGTGGCCGGGCCGCACGCCAGGCGGGTGCTCGCGGCCGTCGCGCCGGAGGCGGTGGACCTGGCGTTCATGCGGTACGCGGCGGTCGAGGTGCTGGGCGTGCCGGGGCGGGTGTTCAGGATCAGCTTCTCGGGCGAGCTGGCGTACGAGGTGAACGTGCCGTGGGCGTACGGGCGGGCGCTGTGGGAGGCGGTGCTGGAGCTGGGGGCGGTCCCGTACGGGACCGAGACCATGCACGTGCTGCGCGCCGAGAAGGGCTTCGCGATCGTCGGCCAGGAGACCGACGGCACGGTCACTCCGCAGGACCTCGGCATGTCGTGGATCGTCTCCAAGCGCAAGCCCGACTTCGTCGGCAAGCGCTCGCACGCCAGGCCCGACACCGCGCGGCGGGACCGCAAGCGCCTGGTCGGCCTGCTGCCCGACGACCCCACGGCGCGGGTGGACGAGGGCGCGCAGCTCGTGGCGGCCGGGCGTGCGCCGGACGGCGTGGTGCCGATGCTCGGCCACGTCACCTCCAGCTATCACAGTGAGGCGCTCGGGCGTACCTTCTGCCTGGCGCTGGCCAGGGAGGCGGCGCCGGGCGACCGGCTGACGGCGGTGTCAGGGGGTGCGGCGCTGCCCGTGACGGTCGTGGAGCCGGTCTTCTACGACCCCGGCAACGCCCGCCGCGACGGCGAGCCGCTGCCGGCCGGCACGGTCACGCCGCTCACCCGGGCGCGGGCGGAGAGCCCGGCCGCCGCCTTCGCCGCGCGGTTCGCGGCGGCGAGCGGGACGCGGGTGCGGCTGCGCGAGGTGGCGTTCGAGCCGATGTGGGAGGTCAGGGGCGCGGACCCGGGGACGGGGTTGCGGCTGGGGCCGTCCTGGTGGCTCGTGGCGGGGGACGCGACGCCGGGACCCGCCTGGGTGGACGTGTCGGGGCAGCGTACGGTGCTGGAGCTGGCGGGCCCGGCGGCCGATGAGGTGCTGATCACCGGCTGCCCGATCGACCTGCACCCGTCGGCCTTCCCCGGGCACGCCCAGACCCTGCTGGGCAAGGCGCCGGTCATCCTGGAGCGGCGGGCGCCCGAAACGTACCGGATCTACGTGAGGTCGTCTTTCACCAGCTATCTGGCGGAGTGGCTGGTCGATGCCGTAGAGGCGTTATAACGACATACTGGGGAATTACCTAGACTTTACGAGATTTTTGAGCGAAGTCTGGGGAGCAAGCGTGCGCGTACGGGCGTTCATGGCCGGCCTGGCCACGGTGACGATGCTGGCCGGGTGCGGCGGACTGGAGGCCCGGTCGAGCGGCGGGGCCTCGGACGCGAAGCCCGACTCCGCCGCGGTCGCCGACGCGAAGAAGAAGCTCGGAGAGCTGGAGGTCAAGGGCCGCGCGCCCAAGACCGGCTTCGACCGCGACAAGTTCGGCCCGGCCTGGTCCGACGTCGACCGCAACGGCTGTGACACCCGCAACGACATCCTCAAGCGCGACATGGAGGACGAGACGTTCAAGGCGGGCACCCACGACTGCATCGTGCTGACCGGCACCCTGGAGGACCCCTACAGCGGCAAGACCATCACGTTCAAGCGCGGCCAGACCACCAGCAGCGCCGTCCAGATCGACCACCTCGTGCCGCTGTCGGACGCCTGGCAGAAAGGCGCCCAGCAGTGGTCGGCGACCAAGCGCAAGGAGTTCGCCAACGACCCGCTGAACCTGCTCGCCGTGGACGGCCCGCTGAACGGCCAGAAGAGCGACTCCGACGCGGCCACCTGGCTGCCGCCGCGCAAGGCGTACCGGTGCGCCTACATCGCCCGCCAGATCGACGTGAAGGCCAAATACGGGGTGTGGGTGACCTCGGCGGAGAAGGACGCCATGAAGGGCATCCTGGACTCCTGCTGACCGCATGAACGCGCCGGCCCACCGTGGGGGTGAGCCGGCGCCACAGGAAGGTGCGAAGGATCAGTCGTCGTCGTCGTTGTCGTCCCGGTCGTCGTTGTTGTCCGCCTCGGACTTGGTGACCTTGCCCGAGGCGGCGTCCACCTTCACCTCGTGCCGCTGGGAGCCCTTGACCAGCTCCAGCTCCCAGACGTCGGCGGCGGTGCCGTTGCGGTCGAAGTCGAGCTCGCTGACCCAGGCGCCCGGCACCTGCTGGTGCGCGATCTCGATGGCCTGCTCGGCGGTGACCTTGGGTGCGGCGGGCGCGGCGGCCTCGGCCGCGGTCGCGGCGGTGGCGTACGCCGCGCCACCGCACGCGATCAGGGAGACGACACCGGCACCGGCCACGAGAAGCTTCTTTGTGATTCGCATGCCCCTACGAAACCGCGACCCCCGGTAACCGCGCGCTAAACGGTGGTTAAGGCGGCGAGAAGACGCTTCAGGGGGCGCCGAGGAGCAGGTCGACGCGGGCGCCGCCGCGGTCCCCGGTGGCGACGGTCAGGCCGCCGCCTGATGACTCCGCGGTGCGGCGGGCGATGTCGAGGCCCAGGCCCGTCGAGCCGGCGCCGCTGGTGCCGCGCTCAAGGAGGGCCGGTTCGAAGCCGGGTCCCGTGTCCTCGACGGTGAGCAGGGCGCCGGGCGGGTGCGGGCGCAGGCGTACGGACATCGCGACGCCCTCAGGGGTGTGGGCGAAGACGTTGCCGAGCAGGGCGTCCACGCACGCGGCCAGCTCCTCGGCGCCCACCGCCACCGGCAGCGGGCCGTCCGGCAGCGTGACCGTGACCTCGCGTCCCTGGTCCTCGGCCAGCACCGACCAGAAGCGCACCCGCTCACCCACCACGTCTGCCGCGTCGCACGACTCGCGGCCTGCGGTGCGGCGGCGGGCCTCGGTGATGACGGCGCTCACCGCGCGCTCCAGCGCGTCCACGCGGGCCTGGACGCGGGCCGCCTCCTCCGGGTCGCGCAGCGACTCGGCGTCCAGCCGCAGGCCCGTCAGGGGCGTGCGGAGCCGGTGCGACAGGTCGGCCACGGACTCCCGCTCGGCGGCCAGCAGCTCGTCGATGCGTCCGGCGAGGTGGTTGAGCGCGAGCGCGACCGAACGCACCTCGGGCGGCCCGCCCGGCTCGGCCCGCGCGGTCAGATCGCCGCCCGCGAGCCGGTGGGAGACCCTGGCCAGGCCGTCCACGGGCCGGGTGACGGCCAGCGCCAGCCGGTCGGCCAGCACGATGCCGAGCACCACCAGACCGAGCCCGATCAGCAGCAGCGCCAGCCACGCCTCGCGCACGCCGCGCCCCAGCTCGTCGTCCGGCACGAACACCCTGATCACCGCCGTCCCGCCGGGCGACTGCGCCGAGACCAGCACCTCCCTGCCGCCGGGCGCGGCGGCGGTGACGCTGCGGCCGGTCGCGGCCAGGCGGACCGCGTCGGAGCGGCGGGCCGGCGAGCCGACAGTGGTGCCGTCGGGCAGGAACACGGTCACGGGCCGCGACACCTGCTCGACCGTCAGCGGCAGGTCGGGCGTGCCGACCGCGACGGCGACCGACTCGGCGGCGGCGGTGGCCCTGCTCATCGCGCCGTTCTCGGCCACGGCGCGGATCAGCAGCGCCATCGGCACCAGCAGCGCGATGAGCACGAGCGAGGTGGTGGCCGCGACGAGCAACGCCAGCCAGCGCCTCACGACGGCTCGACCAGCTTGACGCCGACACCGCGCACGGTGTGCAGGTAGCGTGGCTCGGCCGCCGTCTCGCCCAGCTTCCTGCGCAGCCACGACAGGTGCACGTCCACGGTCTTGTCGGCGCCCCCGTACGGCAGCTGCCACACCTCGGTCAGCAGCTCCCGCTTGGTGACCACCTCGCCGGGCCGGGCCGCGAGGTAGTGCAGCACGTCGAACTCGCGCGGCGTCAGGTCGAGCGGCGTGCCGTCGAGCGTCGCCGTACGGGCCCGCGGATCGACCCGCAGCGCGCCCACCGCCAGCGGTTCGGGGGCCGAGCCGCCCGCGCGCCGCAGCACGGCCCGCACCCGGGCGTCGAGCTGCGCCGCGCTGTACGGCTTGACCACGTAGTCGTCGGCGCCCGCGTCGAGCACGGGCACCATCTCGGCGTCGCCGTCACGGGCGGTGGCCACGATGACCGGCACCCGGCTGACCGCCCGCAGCATGCGCAGCAGCTCCACGCCGTCGAGGTCGGGCAGCCCGAGGTCGAGCACGATCAGGTCGGGCCGGTCCTGGACGGCCAGCCGCAGCCCGTCCATGGCGGTGGGGGAGGAGGAGACGGCATGGCCGAGCTCCCGCAGCCCCCGGCTCAGCGCCGTACGGATCGCCACGTCGTCCTCGATGAGCAGGATGTCTGCCATACGAAGAACGTAGACGCTTTCCGGCCCTGCATAGAGCAGCCTTAGCGTCGCCTTAACCTGGCGTTAGCCGGACAGGGGAGAACCTGATCGGGATGAAGAGACTAGTCGTGGCCTGGGCCGCCACCGCGATCGCCGCCACCGGTGCGGCCGTGGCGGTGCTCGGCCTGCTCGGCAACGGACTGACCGGCTCCGACAGCCATGTGCTCGGCCCCGAGGAGGTGCGCGCGGAGCTGGCCACGGCCACCACCCGCAGCGCCGCCACCCCGTCCCCCGCGGCGACGCAGACCGGGCAGAGCCGGCTGATCCGCAGCGCGGGCGGCACGGTGATCGCCTCCTGCGACGGCGGCCTGGTCACGCTGCGCTCGTGGAGTCCCGCCCAGGATTACAAGGTGGACGGCGTCGAGCCGGGGCCTGCGGGCGAGGCGAAGGTGGAGTTCGAGCCGGACGAGGGCGAGGAGGTCGAGCTGACGATCGTCTGCTCGGGCGGCGCCCCCGTCGTACGCGAGCACTGATCGGGCCCCTCGCGCCACCGGTGACCGGCCTTGCGCAGGTGCCGGTACTCCAGCACGGCCAGCGTCAGGGACGAGACGACCCCGCACAGGTTGAGTGTCAGCCACAGCCAGAACGGCACGCCCTTCGCGTCGCCCTCGCTCAGCTCCAGACTGGTGACCAGCAGCATGACGGCCGTCGTGCCGACCGGCGCGAGCAGCGGGTGCAGCTCGGCGCTCCACAGCCCGGTGCGCGCCGCCCAGTAGAGCGTGCAGCCCCAGAAGCACCAGAACCAGAGGAAGAGCAGCGGGGACAGCAGGATGAGGAACAACGTCCCCACCCCGGCGTCCGGGAGCGAGATCGTGACGGTGCCGTCGCCGGCGGCCGCCAGCAAGGACCAGGTGACGAACGGCAGCACGACGACCGCCACCGCGAGCCCCGCGCGGGCGAGCAGCCGCCGCGCGCCGGGCATGAGCGTGCCGCGCAGGCCGGGCCGGGTCACGAGCAGCAGGACGACGAACGCCAGCGGCGGCAGGAGCAGCGCGACCACGCCGCTCTGCACGACCTTCAGCCCGAGGTTGCCCGAGACGAACACGATGTGCTGGTAATTCGACGTCGCGATCACGATCATCACCAGGCCGGTCGCCGACCGCCAGAACGCGAGCCGGTCCAGCAGCCGGTCCTTCTTCCCCGTGCCGACCTTGGGTTTGAACACCTGTCTGGCGAAGAGCCACGGCAGCAGCACGTTGAGGGCGGCACGCCGCTGAGGTGAAAGCACTCGGTCCTCCCATGTCAGAAGCCGGGGAACACGGCCACGATAGGGAGATCACCTTGCGGGCGGCTTGACCGCCGGTGTCAGGGCGCCTCGGCGCTGAGCGCCGACTTCGTCAGCTCGGCCTGACGGCGGATCTGTCCCATGACGATGGGGTTGACGCCCTTCGCCTGGAACGTGGCGACCATCGCGTCCATGACGGCGTTCGCCCGGCCCAGGTCGCCCTGCCGCGCCTCGGCCCTGGCCAGGCGGCGCATCGCCAGGTTGAGCGTGATGTTGTCGATGCCGCCCGCGCGGACGACCTGGCCGAGGTGCTCGATGCCCTGCTTGGGGTCGGGCGGCCGGACCCGCAGCCCGCCCGGCGTCAGCTCCTTGAACTCCCGCTCGGCGTTGAGCCCCTTGACCAGCCGGGCGTAGACGGCCAGCGGGTGGCCGCCGTGCCGGTTGATGAGCTCGTCCAGCGCCAGGTTGCCGGCGCGCAGCTCGGGCGCGTCGGAGCCGAGCAGCGAGAACAGCTTGCCCTGCTCCTCGCCCAGCATCAGCTCGGCCACCTCGTGGTCGGCGCGGCTCACCGGGAGGCGCACCCTGACCGGGCAGGCGGGGGAGACGATGCGGGAGCCGTCGGCGGCTATGTACCGGGCCCGCACCTGGTATTCGCCTGGCTGCTGGAAGTAGTGGCCGTCGCGGCCGTGCCCGACGTACGCGCTGCGGTACATCGCCGGGTTGCCCGCATCGAGCCTGACGTCCGTCGAGCCGTCCACGCAGTGCCGCATCATCGGCCGGTACAGCACGGTCGAGCCGTCCGGCCGGGTGATCGACACCTGGGTGAACTCGGTGTCGGGGTGCAGGTGGCCGTGCGTGGTCACCGGCTCGCCCGCGCACGACAGCTTCAGCTCGACCACGACAGGCTCGCCCAGCTCGAACGACTCCTTGGCGCGCAGCTCCAGCCGCAGCCCGGAGTGGTCCTCGACCGGCCGCTCGAAGGGGTCGATCTCGGCGGCGCCCCGGCCGAAGGCGTTCGCGCCCATGGCGACGTCGCGGTAGAAGCCGTGCCGCAGGTGCACCAGCTCGGCGTCGGTGAACTGGAACGGGAAGGCCGCCCAGTACGCGGGCTCGCCGCCGGGACGGTAGTTCCACGCGTAGTTCATCCACGACAGGTCGCCGAAGCCGCCGTCGGGGCCGAGCGGCTGGGGCGGGGTGGCGAGGTTCTTCTGCCAGGAGTGCAGCAGGTTGAAGGCGTGGCCGAGCTCGTGCACGTACGTGCGCAGCTGCGCCCGCCGCGACTCCGGCGTGTCCCCCTTGATCGCGTCGTAGAAGACCGCGGAGCCCTGCCGCTGGTGGGCGTCGTCGTAGTCGAACATGATGCCCCGGTAGCCGCCGACGTGCTTGCTGGCCACCAGCAGCCACACCCGCCAGGCGGGCGCGTCGCCGAACGCGCCGAAGTGCCGGGTCATCGCGTGGTGCAGCTCGGCGTCGTCCCACGCCAGGTCGGCGCCCGAGCCCTCGACCGGGATCACCTCGGGCTCGGCCACCCGCAGCTCGACGCCGGCCTCCGCGTACGCGCCCGCCACCGTCAGCTCCCTGTCGGGCGATGCGGCCGGCCCCGGCAGCGTGCCGGTCCGGTACGACGCGAACGGCACGGAGCCGACCACGGAGTCCTGTTCGAGCAGCACGCTGCGGAAGTAGGGGGAGGCGAACACCACCGGGTACGCCCGCCCCGCCACCACCGCGCTGCCCGCCCCGTCGGCGAGCTCGACCCGCACGTCACGGTCGGGCACGTCGAAGGTGAAGTCGCCGCGCCCGTGGATGAGCCCGTCGCGCACGTCGGGGGCGTGCACCACGAACGAGCCCGCGTAGGAGGTGGTCGCGCCCGCCACGGTGAACAGGTCACCGCTCACCCGCCCGGCCGGCCGCGGCCCGTCGACGTCGACGCGGAGCGCCAGCCGCGAGTCGCCGTCCTGTCCCTCGTACAACCCGCTGATCATGGGAGCTCCTGGGAACGCTAAGGGGTCATACCGGGACACTGATCCCGTGGGCAGGACCTGTCAACGGCTCCCGCGGACCTGCAGCGCGCCGAGCAGGTCCTCCGACGCCCTGGTGATCGCCTCGACCGCGCGGTCGAACGCCTCCGCGTTGTGCGCCGCGGGCGCGCGGAAGCCGGAGATCTTCCTGACGTACTGCAGCGCGGCCGCCCGCACGTCCTCCTCTGTCACGCTCTCGGTGTACGGCGGGCGGAGGGTCTTGATGCTTCTACACATGTCTCAACCGTAATAGCCGATGCGCTGGCTGATCTCGTTCGCGCCCGCCACCAGGGTCGCCCCCACCTCGGGCAGCCGTTCCTGCGTCAGCCGGTACGACGGGCCCGACGCGCTGACGGCCGCCACCACCGACTCGTCGGAGCCCCTGATCGGCGCGGCGACGGCGTTGAGCCCCACTTCCAGCTCCTCGACGGCGGTGGCCCAGCCGCGCTCCTTGATCTCCTCCAGCCCCAGCTCGTCGGCCGATGTGATGGTGTTGGGCGTGTAGCGTTCCAGCTCGGCGGGCGGCCGCAGCGCGCCGAAGGCGAGCAGCACCTTGCCGCTGGAGGTGGCGTGCGAGGGGGTGCGCTGGCCGACCCAGTTGTGGCCGCTGATGGCGGCGGGGCCGCGCACCTGCGTGATGTTGACCGCGTCGCCGTTGCGCGGCACCGCCACGCTGACGGTCTCGCCGATCTCCTCGGCGAGGCGCAGGCAGACGGGGCGGCTCTCGCCCGACAGGTCGAGGCGGGCGGTGGCCGCGCCGGCCAGCCGCACGACGCCGAACCCGAGCCGGTAGCGCCCGCGATCGCCGCTCTGTTCGACGAGCCCGCCCTGTTCGAGGGCCGATAGCAGGCGGAAGGCGGTGGATTTGTGTACGTCCAGCTCGGTCGCCAGGTCCGTGACCCGGCTGGCGCCGTCGCGGGCGAGGATCTCCAAGATCGCGATGGCACGATCGACCGACTGGACCGACGTGCTGTTGCTCATAGCGCAACAGAATATCGTTCAGTCGGCGATCGGTCCCAGCTCGTCACCGAACTGCGATGCGATCTCCCGCATGGCCGCGGCCAGCTCGTCGCGGTCAAGGGCGTCGATCCGCTCGGCGGGGCCCGAGACGGACATGGCCGCGACCACCCGGCTCCCGTCCCGCACCGGCACCGCGAGACAGTGCACGCCCAGCTCCTCCTCGCCCAGGTCGAGCGCATAGCCCCGGCTGCCGACGGCCTCCAGCTCCGCCTGCATCGCACGCAGCTCGGTGATCGTGTTGGGCGTGCGGCGCGGCATGCCGGTGCGCTCGAACACCGCCAGCGCCTCCGCCGCCGGCCGCCCGGCCAGCAGCACCTTGCCCACCGCCGTGCTGTGCGGCAGCACCCGCCTGCCCACCTCGGCGAACATCCGCAGCCTGCGCGGCGAGGGCACCTGCGCGACGTAGACGACGAAGTCGCCCTCCAGCACGGCCAGGTTCGCGGTCTCGCCGGACAGCTCGACCATCTTCGCCAGGTACGGCTGCGCCCACACCCCGACCATGCTCTCCGCGATGCCGCCCAGCCGGACCAGCCCGCCGCCGAGCGCGTACCGGCGGTCGGACTCCTGCCGGACGTAGCCGCGCGACAGCAGCGTCTGCAGCAGCCGGTGGATCGTGCCGTACGGCAGGCCCGTGCGCGCCGCGATCTCCGAGAGCCCCGCCTCGCCCCCGTGCTCGGCCAGCGCCTCCAGCACGTCGAGCGCCCGCTCCACGGACTGGACGCTCACAGCGTGACCCCGCGCAGGGAGGCGTCGAGCACTTCCGCGGTGTGGGCGACCCTGATGTCGGCGCCCGCCCGCTTCATCGCCGCGGCGATCTGCATCGTGCACCCCGGGTTGGCCGACACCAGCAGCTCGGCCCCCGTCGTGCGCACCGAGGCCGCCTTCCTGTCGCCGAGGTCGCGCGCGGCCTGCGGCCGCAGCAGGTTGTACGTGCCCGCCGAGCCGCAGCAGATCGCCGACTCGGGGATCTCGCGCACCTCCAGGCCGGGGATGCCGGCCAGCAGCTCGCGCGGCTGCGCCCGCACGCCCTGGGCGTGGGCCAGATGGCAGGCGTCGTGGTAGGCCACCGTGAGCGGCAGCGGGTGCCGCTTGGCCACCGGGCCCAGCTCGGCCAGATATTCCGACAGGTCCATGACCCGGAAGCCCGGCTCGCGGCCGAGCAGCTCGGCGTACTCCTTCATGGCGGAGCCGCAGCCCGCCGCGTTGACCACGACCGTGTCGACCCCGGCCCGCTCGAACACCTCGACCGTCCTGCGCGCCAGCCGCCCCGCCTGCCGGTCGAGCCCCGAGTGCACGCTGAGCGCCCCGCAGCAGCCCTGCTCCGGCGGCACCACGACGTCGCAGCCCTCCAGCGCGAGCACCCGCGCGGTGGCCGCATTGACCTGCGGGAAGAACTCCCGCTGCACACACCCGGTGAGCATCCCCACCGTGGCGCGGCGCTCGCCCCTGGCCCTCACCAGGCGCGGCAGGCGCTGCCGCCGCTCGACGCGGGGCGCCAGCGCCGCCATGGCGCCCAGGCTCGGGTTCGCCCGCTCGAGGAACGGCGCCATCCGCCTGGCCAGCCACATCGTCGGGCGCAGCAGGCGCAGCCTGCGCGGGTAAGGGAACAGGGTGAAGACGATGCCGCGCACGGCGCGCTCCTGCGGCTCGCGTACGTGCTGACGCTCCACCTCCACCCTGGTCTGCTCGATCAGCCGGTCGTAGCGCACCCCCGAGGGGCACGCCGTCACGCAGGCCATGCAGCCCAGGCAGGCGTCGAAGTGCCCGGCCATCTCGGGCGTGACGGGGGTCCCCTCGACGTGCTGCTTCATCAGGTGGATGCGGCCGCGCGGCGAGTCCATCTCCTCGCCCCACAGCGCGTACGTCGGGCACGTCGGCAGGCAGAACCCGCAGTGCACGCAGTCGTTGATCAGCTCCGGGTCCACGTCACACGCCTCCCACGTACCGGCCTGGAGACATCCTGCGACCGGGATCGAACCGTTCCTTGACCCGCCGCATCAACGGCAGCGAACCCACCTGCCCCCACCTGTCGAGCTTCGCGTACGGCGCCGCGAGGACGTGCACCCGCCCGCCGGCCGCTTCGACCTCGGCCCGCAGCCGCGCCACGGCGGCGGCCAGCTCGCCCTCCTCCATCGCCTGCGCCGACTCCAGCAGCAGCCGCCCGCGCACCGGCGAGCCGCGCAGCGCCATGCCGGTAGGGCCGGCCGCGTCGAGCACCGCGGCCGTCGCCGCCGGCGGGAACCGCAGCTCGATCAGCACCTCGTCGGCGAGGATGCGCCCCCACCACGGCGGCGGCTCCTCGGTGATCTCCCCCGCGCTGATCAGATCGCGCAGCGCCGCCGCCCTGCCGGCCGCCGCCGTGCCCTCGACCAGCGCGGCGAGCGTGATCGGCGCGTCAGGGGCGGGCCTGTCGATCTCGACCGCGCTCGGCTCGGCCTGCGAGGCCGCCAGCTCCGCCGCCAGCTCCGCCGCCTTCGCGACGTCGTCCTTCGCGATGTCGCCGAGGCGGGCGACCACCCAGCGGCGGCCGGGCGGCAGCGGGTGCAGGCGGAACGTGGCCTCGGCGATGACGCCGAGCGTGCCGTACGAGCCGGTGAACAGCTTGCCCAGGTCGTAGCCCGCGACGTTCTTGACGACCTTGCCGCCCGAGCGGGCGATCGTGCCGTCGGGCAGCACCACCGTGATGCCGATGAGCAGGTCGCGGGCGGTGCCGTAGCGGAAGGCGCGCGGGCCTGCCGGCCCTCCGGTGGCCAGCGTGCCGCCGACCGTGGCGTCCCCGGCGAACGGCACGTCGAGCGCCAGCTCCTGACCCTCGCCCGCGAGCACGCCGGACAGCGCAGCCATCGTCACCCCGGCCTGCGCGCGCACCACCAGGTCGCCTGCCGCGTGTTCCAGCACCTCGTTCATGCAGCACATGTCGAGCAGCACGTCGCAGCGCTCGGGCGGCGGCGCCCAGTGCAGCTTCGTGCCACCGCCGGCGGGCACCACCGCGAGGTCCCGCTCCGCGCAGGCCCGCAGCACGGCCGCGATCTCCTCGACGCTCTCCGGCAGCACCACCCAGCGGGGCCGCACCCCGGCCACCGCGTCGTCCGGCCCAGCTTGCCGGGTCGTGACTCCGCCGATCGTGTCGCTCAAAACTGCTCCGCCTTCCCCGACTCGACCAGCGGGTGCACGCCCTTGCGCTTCCCCGGCACCTCGCCGCACAGGCGCGGGGTGGGGAACACCTTGCCCGGGTTCGCCAGCCCCTCGGGGTCGAACGCGCAGCGGACCAGCTGCATGGTGTCGAGGTCGTCGGCGCTGAACATCTTCGGCATGTACCGCGACTTGTCCACCCCCACCCCGTGCTCGCCGGTGATCGAGCCGCCGTGCTCGATGCACAGGTCGAGGATCGCCCCCGACACCACCTCGGCCCGCTCACCCGCGCCGGGGTCGCCGTCGTCGAACAGCACCAGCGGATGCAGGTTGCCGTCGCCGGCGTGGAAGACGTTGGCCACCCTGATGTCGTGCTCCTCCGACAGCCGGTCGATGGCCGCCAGCACGGCCGGCAGCGACGTGCGGGGGACCACGCCGTCCTGCACGATGTACGCCGGGCTGATGCGCCCCACGGCGGCGAACGCCGACTTGCGGCCCTTCCAGATCGCCGCGCGCTCCGCCGGGTCGGCCGCCACCCGCAGCTCGAACGCCTCGGAGCAGATCTCCCGCAGCCGCGCGAACTGCCGCTCGACCTCGGCCGCAGGCCCGTCCAGCTCGACGATCAGCACCGCGCCCGCGCCCTCGGGATAGGAGCAGGCCACCGCGGCCTCGGCCGCCTCGATGGCGAGGGCGTCCATCATCTCGATCGCGGCGGGCACGATGCCCGCCCCGATGATCGCCGACACCGCCCTGCCGCCCTGCTCGATGCTGTCGAACGCGGCCAGCACCGTGGTCACCGCCTCCGGCGCGCGGCTCAGCCGTACGGTGATCTTGGTGGCGATGCCCAGCGTGCCCTCCGACCCGATGAACGCGCCCAGCAGGTCGTAGCCGGGGTCCATGCGGTCGAGCGTGACCAGGTCGCCGTCGGGGGTGACGATCTCGCACGCCTCGACGTGGTTGACCGTGAAGCCGTATTTGAGGCAGTGGGCGCCGCCCGAGTTCTCCGCCACGTTGCCGCCGATCGAGCAGACCTGCTGGCTGGAGGGGTCGGGGGCGTAGTAGTAGCCCTGGGCGCGCACGGCCTCGGTGATGGCCAGGTTCGTCACGCCCGGCTCCACCACGGCCCTGCGGTCGGGCAGGTCGATCTCCAGGATCGCGCGCATCTTCGAGGTGACGATGAGCACGCCGTCCTCGCGGGGGAGCGCGCCGCCCGACAGGCCGGTGCCCGAGCCGCGGGCCACGAAGGGCACGGCGTGCTCGTTGCACAGGCGCACCACGGCGGCGACCTGCTCGGCGGTCTCCGGCAGCACCACCACGCCGGGGGTGGCGCGGTGGTAGGTCAGGCCGTCGCACTCGTACGTGCGCAGGCGTACGGGATCGGTGATCACCGCGTCGTGAGGCAGCAGCGAGCGCAGCGCCGCGATCAGCGTCTCCATCACCGATCCCCCTTTATACGCTTCTTTATGGCATTTGAGCATAGGCCGGAAGGGTCAGGAACTCCGCGAAGTCGTCGTCCAGCGCCACCTGCTTGAACAGCTCCGTCGCCTGCCGGAACAGCCCTTCGTCGTAGCCCGGCTCCCCGGAGATCCTGGCCAGCTCCTCCCCGATGATCCGCTCCACGAGCTCCTTCGTCACCTGCTCGCCCGAGTCGGCCAGCGTGATGTCGTTGTGGATCCACTGCCAGATCTGCGAGCGCGAGATCTCGGCGGTGGCGGCGTCCTCCATGAGGTTGTGGATGGCCGCCGCGCCCTGCCCGCCCATCCAGGCGGCGAGGTAGCGCAGGCCGACGTCCACGTTGTTGCGCAGGCCCGCCTCGGTGATCTCGCCCGGCGTGTCCGACACCGCGAGCAGCTCGGCCGCCGAGACGCTGACGTCCTCGCGCAGCCGGTCGAGCTGGTTGGGCCGCGAGCCGAGCACCCCGTCGAACACCTCGCGGCAGATCGGCACCAGGTCGGGGTGGGCCACCCACGAGCCGTCGAAGCCGTCGTTGGACTCGCGCGTCTTGTCGGCCCGCACCTTCTCCAGCGCCACCGCGTTGACCTCGGGGTCACGCCGCGAGGGGATGAACGCCGCCATCCCGCCGATCGCGTGCGCGCCCCGCTTGTGGCAGGTGCGCACCAGCAGCTCGGTGTACGCGCGCATGAACGGCGCCGTCATCGTCACCGCGTTGCGCTCGGGCAGCAGGAACTCCCGCCCCCGCGTGCGGAACTTCTTGATCACGCTGAACAGGTAGTCCCAGCGCCCCGCGTTGAGCCCCGCCGAGTGCTCGCGCAGCTCGTAGAGGATCTCCTCCATCTCGAACGCCGCCGGGTACGTCTCGATGAGCACCGTCGCCCTGATCGTGCCCCGCGGGATGCCGAGCAGCTCCTGCGCCCTGACGAACACGTCGTTCCAGAGCCGCGCCTCCAGGTGCGACTCGATCTTCGGCAGGTAGAAGTAGGGGCCCTTGCCCTTGTCGATCTGCCGCTGCGCGCAGTGGAAGAAGTAGAGCCCGAAGTCGAACAGCGACCCCGACACCGGCTTCCCGTCGACCAGGGCGTGCTTCTCGTCGAGGTGCCAGCCGCGCGGGCGCACGACCACCGTGGCCAGCTCGTCGTCGGGCTTGAGCGCGTACGTCTTGCCGCCGGTCTCGAAGTCGATCGTGCGGTCGAGCGCGTCACGCAGGTTGAGGTGACCGGCCACGCAGTTCTCCCACAGCGGGGAGTTGGCGTCCTCGAAGTCGGCCAGCCACACCTTCGCGCCCGAGTTGAGCGCGTTGATGGTCATCTTCTTGTCGACCGGCCCGGTGATCTCGACGCGGCGGTCCTCCAGGCCGGGCGCCGGCGGCGCGACCCGCCACTCGCCCTCCCTGATCTCCTTGGTCTCCAGCAGGAAGTCGAGCGTGCCGCCCGCCGACAGCTCCGCCTGCCTGGCCTGGCGGGCCTCCAGCAGCTCCAGCCGCCGCGCGCCGAACTCCCGCTGGAGAGTCGCCACGAACGCGAGCGCCTCCGGCGTGAGGATCTCGTCGAACCGGTCGAGCATCGGGCCGGTGATCTCCATGGGCCTCTTCCTTTTCCATATGGTGGAAAGTGAATTCTGGATTGTGGAAGTGAAACTACTCTCACGTGCGCAGCGGGTCAAAGGTCGGGGTGTCCCCGGGATCAACCAGGGGTCATCCCCGATGCTGAACCCCTGCCCGCGAGGGGAGGATCCTCTCCATGAAGACGATTGCGATCGCTGGCGGGCTGCTGGCCTCGACCTTGCTGCTGGCCGGTTGCGGGCTGGGGAGCCTCGCCGGTCCCAACAATGAGGACACGGTGTCGTACGAGGTGACCGACAAGGTCGCCACGCTGAGGCTGGTCTCCAGGTCGGGCGACGCCGTCGTCACCGAGACCGGCGGCAGCGGCATCCGCGTCGTCGAGACCCTTCACTGGCGTGGCGACGACAAGCCGAAGCCGGAGCACAAGGTGGACGGCCAGGAGTTGTTCGTCACCTATGACTGCCCGTCGGAGTGGGGGAGCTGCAGCGTCGACTACAAGATCGAGGTGCCCAAGGGCCTGCGGCTCAATCTGGAGGCGGGCTCCGGCAACCTCACCCTCAGGGACAGCACCGGCGAGATCGACCTGAACGCCGGCTCAGGTGACGTGGACGCGGCCGGGCTGACCGGCAAGAAGCTCATCGCCGAGCTGGGCTCCGGCAACATCGAGCTCAAGTACGCCGCCGCACCCGAGGACGTCAGGCTCAAGACCGGCTCGGGCGACATCCGGCTGCACGTCCCCGACCAGGCGTACGCGGTGGACAGCGAAGTCGGCTCCGGCGACCTCGCCCTCGACGTCAAGCAGGACAAGGGCGCCCCGAACAAGCTCTCCGTCACCGCGGGCTCCGGCGACATCACCGTCTCGCCCTCTTGACAGTCTGTGGCGTCAGCCTGATAACCAGGTGCTCGCGCCGTGGGTGTCGTGCCACCATCGTGGGAAGACATCGAGGTGTCCAGACGTTCCCTCATAGAGATGACACGTATGCACGAATTTCCCGCGCTCGACCCGATCGAGACCGGCGACCTGGACCTTGAGGACCGTCAGGCTCTGCGCCGCGTGGCGGGCCTGTCCACCGAACTTCAAGACGTCACCGAAGTCGAATACCGGCAGCTGCGGCTCGAGCGGGTCGTCCTCGTCGGCGTCTGGACCAACGGCACGGCGGAAGACGCCGAGAACTCTCTCCTGGAGCTCAAGCTCCTGGCCGAGACCGCCGGGTCACAGGTGCTCGACGGGCTCATCCAGCGGCGTCAGAAGCCGGACCCGGCCACCTACATCGGCTCCGGCAAGGCCCTGGAGCTGCGCGACGTCGTCGAATCGACCGGCGCCGACACCGTGATCTGCGACGGCGAGCTGACCCCCGGTCAGCTCCGCCAGCTGGAGGAGACGGTCAAGGTCAAGGTCATCGACCGCACGGCGCTCATCCTCGACATCTTCGCCCAGCACGCCAAGAGCCGCGAGGGCAAGGCCCAGGTCGAGCTGGCCCAGCTGTCCTACCTGCTGCCCCGCCTGCGCGGCTGGGGCGGCAACCTGTCGCGCCAGGTCGGCGGCCGCGCCGCCGGCGGCGTCGGCATCGGCGGCCGCGGCCCCGGTGAGACGAAGATCGAGCTCGACCGGCGCCGCATCCGCGAGCGCATGTCCAAGCTCCGCCGCCAGATCAGCGGCATGTCCACCTCGCGCGACACCATGCGCCACCGGCGCCAGCGTCGCGAGGTGCCCGCCGTGGCCATCGCCGGCTACACCAACGCCGGCAAGTCCTCGCTGCTCAACCGCGTCACCGGCGCGGGTGTGCTGGTCGAGGACGCGCTGTTCGCCACCCTCGACCCGACCGTGCGCAGGGCCCGCACGTCCGAAGGTCGGCTGTTCACGATCGCCGACACCGTCGGCTTCGTGCGCCACCTGCCCCACCAGCTCGTCGAGGCGTTCCGCTCCACCCTGGAGGAGGTCGCCGACGCCGACCTGATCCTCCACGTGGTCGACGGCTCGCACCCCGACCCCGAGGGGCAGCTCGCGGCCGTCCGCGAGGTGTTCGCCGACATCGAGGGCGCCCCCGACGTGCCCGAGATCGTGGTGATCAACAAGGCCGACGCGGCCGACCCGGAGGTGCTCGACCGCATCGCCCGCCGCGAGCGCGACAGCATCGTCGTCTCGGCCCGCACCGGGGCCGGCATTCCCGAGCTGATGGAGCTCATCGAGGAGCGGCTGCCGCGCCTCGACCACGAGGTCCACCTGCTGGTGCCCTACGACAGGGGTGACCTGATCTCGCGGGCCCACAAGGAGGGCGAGGTCCTCTCGGTGGACCACGTCGAGGACGGCACCATCCTGCACGCCCGGGTCCTGCCCAGCTTGTCGCAGGAGCTGGAGCGCGTGGGCAAGCCGGTGGAGCACGCCATCTGACGCCTTCGTGAGCGTCTCTTCACGTGGGAGGGGCTTCGTGAGCGCCTCTCCACGTGAGAGGACCTCCGCGCGCCTCCATGTGAGCGGACGTTTGTGAGCGCCTTTCCGCGTGAGAGGCGCTCACGCTCTTTTCCTGGATGGGCGCTTCTCCCTGTGAGAGGCGCTCACGCACTCCTGTCTGCGGCACTCCGGGTCGGTCAGTGGGCCATCAGCGCTCGGCGTCCGCTGCGGGTGCTCGTCCGGGGTCAGGCTGCGCGTGTCGCGGCCCAGGTCCCTGGCCACGGCCTCGGTGCGGCGGATCACCACGCCGGTGCCCGAGGTGAACGCGAACGCGAACGTCCTGCCCGACCCTCCAGGGCCGTCCAGGAGGGCCGCCACCGCGCGTTCCTCGGTCGAGGAGACCGGCTGTCGCGGCGACTGCAACCTGGGCACGCCGGTCGGCGAACTGAGCCCGACCGACGGGGAGTCCCGTACGGTCATCGCCAACTCCGCCCCACCCCGTAACCCCACCACCCCGTGCGGTCCCCTTCCCTTGCGGTCCTGCCTTCTTGCGGCCCTGCGCCCTCGCGGCCCCACTCCCTTGCAGTCCCGCCCCCTTGCGCCCTTGCGCCCCGCCTTCGCTTGCGGCCCTGGGGCCTCGCGCTCTTGCGGCCCCGTTTGTCGGCCTCATGGCCGGCCCTTGCGGCTACGTCTTGATCGGGGAGGCCCCGCCTCGCAGGCGAGGTACCTCCTCTCTGGCTCCCCGCGTGCCTTGAGACCCCTTGCGGCGCTCTGTCGTGGCCCTGGGGCCCGATGGCGGGCTCCGGCTCCTGCGGGGCGTCTCGGGGCCTCGGAGCCCTGTCGCCGGTGGCCTTCGGGGGCCCGAGACTCCTCCCTCCCCGTGCGCGGGCCGGGCCTTCGTGTGGGGTCGGTCCGGTGGGTGTGGCGGCGGGGTGGTGGCGCTGCGTGCACATGCCGTATAACGGTCCCGTGATAGACCGGTCCTGCGATATGCATACGCTGCTAAAACGCGCGAGGCCGTACCCATCCCCATGGTTGGGCGACACTCTCCACAAAGCGTGCAGACCTCCCCAAAAGCGGCAGTGGTCCCCACCCCCCTGAGGTTGCTAGGATTAGCCAGACCTAACGTTGGTCTGGTTTTTGGGTTCGGGTTCTAGGTTTCGGATGATGACTGCGAGTGTTCACGTCGTCAGCGGGGGCCATGGGGACGAGGCAGGGCTGCGTGACGGTTGGGATGAATGGTCTTTCTTCCGAATAACCCTGTACAGCGGCCCGACATGTGAAATAACGTAACTGAACTGAAATCGCTGGATCATGCGTCCGGCGATACGGTCACCGCACTACTCGATGCGGATGAGAGCAGGAGACCCCCCATGTCGTCCGGACCCGGAGCGGACTCAGTGGGCGCGGCGCCGGCCGTGCGCTGTGCTCTGCACCCGTACGAGGGGTCGTGCGGGGTGGTGATGCGGTGACCGTTCGACTGCTGACCAACATCGGCCGTCTCTGGACCGGCAACGAGGTTCTCAGCAACGCCGCCATCCTGGTGCACAACGACCGCATCGCGTGGGTCGGCCGTGCCCCGGACCTGCCGCAGAGCGTGCCGGGCGTCGTCGATGACATCGTCGACGTCGATCACGTCGAAAACCTGGGCGGCGCTCTCGTCACGCCCGGGCTCATCGACGCCCACACGCACCCCGTCTACGCCGGCAACCGCTACGCCGAGCTGGCGATCCGTACAGGCGGCTCCACGTCCGCCTCGATCACCGCGGCCGGCGGCGGCGTGGGCTCCACCGTCACCGTGACCCGCGGCACCGACCCGTGGACCTTGTGCAACGGCGTACGCGAGCGCCTGCGCGACTGGCTGCTCAGCGGCACCACCACGGTCGAGGCCAAGACCGGCTACCACCTCACCCGCGACGGCGAGCTGGCCGACGTGCGGCTCCTGCGCGAGCTGGAGAAGGAGCCGATGATGCCGCGGGTGCACGTCACGTTCCTGGCGGCGCACGTGGTGCCGCCCGAATACTTCGGCAGGCAGCGCGAATACGTCGAGGCCGTGGGCGCGTGGTGCGCCGACGCGGCGGCGGCCGGTGCCGACAGCGTCGACGTCTACTGCGACGAGGGCTACTTCACGACCGAGGAGTCCCGCTGGGTGCTCGCCTCCGGCCGTAACGTCGGACTGCTGCCCCGCATCCACGCCGGCATCTACAGCCGCCGCGGCGCCGTCCAGCTCGCCGCCGAGCTCGGCTGCGCCTCCGCCGACGGCCTGCACCACATGTCCGACGAGGACATCGCGATCATGTCGCGCTACGGCGTCCCCGCCGTCGTCTGCCCGGCCACGGCGCTGCAGCGCGGCCACCTGCCGCCGGTCCGCCAGATGATCAAGAACGGCGTGCAGATCGCCCTGGGCAGCGACCACAACCCCGGCTACTGCGGCATCACCTCGATGTCGCTGGTGATCGCGATGGCGGTGTCGGCGTTCGGGATGAGCGTCAACGACGCCCTGCGCGCGGCCACCCTCGGCGGCGCCACGGTCCTGGGCGCTCCTGACCGCGGCGTGCTGGCTCCCGGCCGGCTGGCCGACATCGTCCAGTGGGACGCCGACCACGAGGGCGCCTTCGCCTGGTCCTTCGGCCTCAAGCCACGCCGGGTGTGGCGGGGTGGAACGCCCGTTCAGTAGTTAATCTCGGTGTATGCCGCCCTTGGTCGCTGTTGTCACCGATTCGACCGCTTATCTGGGTTCCGTCCCCGGGGTGTCCGTGGTTCCCGTACAGGTGAACCCCAGGGGCGCTTCCGGCGCATCGGCCGCCGCTCCCGACGGTCCGCCCATGCCCCCTTCTGGGGCACCGGCCGCCCAGCCTGACTCCTCAGGCGCCTTCGACGAGGGCTCCTTCACCGGCGACCTCACCTCGGCCACGACCTCTCGCCCCTCGCCGGCCAGCTTCGCCTCCTGCTACTCCGACCTCGCCGCGGGCGGAGCATCGGCGATCGTCTCTATTCACCTTTCCGGCGAGATGTCGGGCACGATCGAGTCCGCCCGCGCCGCCGCCAGGGAAGCGGCCGTACCAGTGGCCGTGATCGACAGCCGCTCGATCGCCATGGGCCTGGGCTACCCCGTACTGGCCGCCGCCCGAGCCGCCACGAACGGCGCACCCATGGAAGAGGTGGTCTCGGCCGCCAACCGCTGCATCTGTGGCACCCGCTCGTTCTTCTACGTGGACAACCTCGAATACCTCCGCCGCAGCGGCCGCATCGGCACGGCCGCCTCCCTCGTCGGCTCCGCGCTCATGATCAAACCGTTGCTGCACATCACGGAGGGCCGCATCTCCCTCCTGGAGAAGGTCCGTACGGCCTCCCGCGCCATCGCCCGCCTGGAGGACCTGGCCGTGGAGGCGGCGGGAACCGATCCCGTGGACGTGGCGGTGCAGCACCTGGGAGCCCGGGAACGAGCCGAGCGCCTCGCGGAACGCCTCTCGAAGCGAGTGCCCGGGCTGGGGGAGTTGCGGGTGGTGGAGGTGGGCGCGGTGATCGGCGTACACGTCGGCCCGGGGATGCTCGGCGTAACCGTCACGCCCTGCGACACGTAGGGACAGGTATGTCCTCCGCGAAGGAGACATGAGCGACCAGAGCCGCTGCTTGTCCACACCCTCGGCACAAGTTCCGGCCAGTATCCCCAGAACGCCGCTCGGCCCTTCCCCGCCCACCGCCTCGCCGTACCTTCACTGCCGTGCGAACCCCCGATCCGACGGCAGAACGCGCCATAGCCGAGTCCCGGCTACGGTCGATCACCGCGCCTGCCCGCCGCGCCCGCCGCCGCCTCACCAGGCCGACCTGGGCCACCGGCATCGGTCCCGCCTACAAACCGCCCTACCAAGACACCCCAGGATCCACCACCGCCCTCAGGCCGCCGAAAACCACCACCCTCACCCCACCTGCCCACGAACCCCAGAGCGCCTCACCCGCCCGGCTTCCCGGCCTCCCCTTCGAACCACCGCCGCCCTACGTCCCGCAGCGCGCTCCCGGAGGTCGGGGAGGCCGTTCCTCATCGGCCCTTCCGCCGCCGCCACACCCTGGCACGCCTCACGACCTCGCAGCGCCACCCCACCCTGCCTCGCCACCGAATGTCCACCAGGCCCCACTTCCGAACCCAGAGGCGGACTTCGCAACGCCACCGCACCTCGACCCGCCAGCCGACCTTGGGGCATCGCTCCTCCCGATGCCCACGCACCTCACACCTTCAGCGGGCCCGCCGATGCCCGAGCACTTCGACGCTTCACCGAGCCTCGCCGTGCCTGCCCACCTCACGCCCCCAGCGGGCCTGCCGATACCGGAGCACTTGGACCATCCTCTGGGACCCGCCGGGCCCGCATACCTCAGCCGTTCAGCGGACGTCACGACACCGCTTGATCCCGACCCGCAACCGCCCCGGCCCTCAGAGCCCGGTCACCCTGCCCCGAAAGCCGTCCGCACCCCGAACCCCGCAACAGCCTCCCTCCAGTCCCTGCGCAAGCTCCTGGCCGCACAGAGCCCCACTCTCGACCCCGGGAAGCCGGGTCTACGCGTCCTGCTCGCCATCGGGGTGCTCGCCACGGCGGTGGCGGCCTTCCTCGTCTGGCGCTCGCAACCGACGCCCCAACCCCTGCCTCCGCCCGCCCCCATCACCCCGCTGTCATCGATCACCCCTTCGACCACCGCCGCCAAGGTGACCGTCCACGTCGCCGGCAAGATCCGCAAGCCGGGCGTCTACCTGCTCCCCGCAGGCTCACGCGTGACGGACGCCGTGTCGGCGGCCGGCGGCGTGTCCAAGGGCGCTTCCACAGGACAACTCAACCTCGCCAGACGCCTGATCGACGGCGAACAGATAGTCGTGGGCACCCCACCAGGCCACGCAGCACCGAGTTCCCCGATGACCGACCCCGCCACCGCCATCCTGGACCTCAACTCCGCCACCCCCGACCAGCTGGAACAACTCCCAGGCGTAGGAGAGGTCCTCGCCGCCCGCATCGTGGAGTTCCGTACCAGCCGTGGCGGCTTCACCACGATCGACCAACTCCGGGACGTCTCAGGCATCGGCCCGAGAAAGTTCGAGGAAATCAAACCCAAGGTCCGCGTCTGACATGCCCGCCCCCGACCCCACCCCCGCCACCGCACCTGGCCCAGCCGCAGCCACCAGCTCACCCACTGGCCACGCCTGGGTAACCGGCGCTACCCCTGCCCCTGCCCCTGCCCCTGGTTTTGGCCAGGGCCCTGGCCCTGGCCTCGATCCAGGTCCGGGCAGCGGCCCCCGTCCTGATCCCCGTCCTGGCCTAGGCACTGGGTCTGGCGGCGGATCCACGGCGGCTCGTGGCCTCAGGCGTGCTCCTCTCGCCGCCCGCGGCTCCGCTCCCGGTCCTGGCCGCCAGAAGCGGAGCCCTGCTGTTCCGAAAGAGCCTTCCGTTGCCAAGCCTGAGCCCGCATGGCCGCTGGCTCTTCCGGCCCTGGCCGCCTGGGCCACCGCACTGGCCTTGCTCGGTTGCACCGCGCTCGTCGGCCTGATCACGGCCGCCGGTGTCGCGACCGTCGCCGCCGTAATGGCGTGGCGCACCCGACAGCCCTCGAAAGGCCGCGCCCGTCCGGAGCCTGCCCGCCGGATCAGCCCGGGGTGGCGGAACATCATCCTCGCCACCCTCATCGGCACGGCGGCGACGGCCGCGTCCGTTGCTCTCCGCGTCCACGCCCTCACGGCCGGGCCGACCGCCGGACTGGCCGAACAGAACGCCTTCATCACCGCCCAGATCGGCCTCACCGACGACCCGAGACGCAGGCCGAACGGAACCGCCCGCTTTCAGCAAGAGAGCTACGTGATCCCGGCGACCCTCAAGATCCTCCAGACCTCCACGACGCGGCAAGCAGTGGACGTCCCCATCACGGTCTTCGCGACGGGCTCGGCATGGCGTACCTTGCTGCCCACCCAGGAGGTCGAGGTCACCGGCCGCCTGGCCAAGCCGACACCGGGCACGTCCGTGGCGGCGATCCTGCTCGTCCGCGAGGCACCCCGCCTCCTGACACCCCCGTCAACCCTGCAGACGGCGGCGGGCGCCATCAGGTCGGGCCTGAGATCAGCGGCCGACGTACTTCCTCCCGACCAGCGGGGTCTCCTGCCCGGCCTGGTCGTGGGCGACGTCTCCCGCATGGACCCGCAGGTGACAGCCGACTTCAGGGAAGCCGGCCTCAGCCACCTGAATGCAGTGTCGGGGGCCAACCTCGCCATAGTGGCGGGCGCGGCACTCGCGCTCTCCCGGCTCGTCGGCCTCTCCCTCCCTCTGCGAGCGGGCTTCGCCGCCGTCGCGATGCTGGCGTTCACCGTGGTCGCACGGCCTTCGCCGAGCGTCTTGCGAGCCCTCCTCATGGGCCTGGCAGCCGCGATCGCGATGGGTACAGGCCGCTCGAAGGACGGCGTCGCGGCCCTGTCGGCGACGGTCCTCTTCCTGATGCTGTTCGTGCCCGAACTCGCCCGCTCGTACGGCTTCGCCCTCTCAGTAACGGCCACCGCCGGCATCCTCCTCATCGCCCCCCGCTGGCGAGACAAGCTGATGGGCAAGAACAGCGCAGAGGAAAACCCCTCACCTACCGACGCAGCCCCTGACGTAATGCCTGGAAGGGGTGCCGTCGCCGGTCTTGCCCTTGTTCCGGAGAGCGGGGAGGGGGCCTCTGTTGTCGGCTCAGCTTCTTCCGGGAGGGGTTCCTCTGCGGTGGGGGAGGCACGCCCGGCCTCTCAACCGGATCCTGACGCGTCGCCGGAGAGCGGACGTAGGCGGGTGGTGCGGTTGCCGCGGTGGGCGGCGGAGGCGGTGGCGGTTCCTGCGGCGGCGCAGCTTGCGGTGACGCCTGTCCTGGTGTTGATGGCCGGGCAGCTGACGCCCGTCGCGGTGGTCGCCAACCTGCTCGTCGCGCCGGCGGTGGCGCCCGCGACGCTGCTCGGGTTCGGTGCCGCGTTGATCGCGCCGGTCTGGCTTGATGGGGCGCGGATGCTGGTGATTCCCGCCGGGTATGCGGTCGGATGGATCATCACGGTGTCCCGGTGGGCGGTGACCGTGCCGTTCGCGACCGTGCCGTGGCCGGCGGGGCTCGCCGGGCTCGGGTCACTGGTGCTTGCGGTGGCCGTGGTGGTTCCGGTGATGAGACGCCGGGCCTGGCGTGCTGTGGCGTTGACGGCGGCCGGGGCGGCGCTGGTGGCGGTGCTGGTGCTCCGGCCCATCGCCGGGTCGTGGCCGCCCAAGGGGTGGGTGATGGTCATGTGCGACGTGGGGCAGGGCGACGGCCTGGTCATCTCGGCCGGTCCGGGCCGGGGCGTGGTCGTGGACACGGGGCCGGATCCGGTGGTCATGGACCGGTGCCTGCGGAGACTCGGGGTCTCGGACGTGCCGTTGCTCGTTCTCACGCATCCCCACGCCGACCACGTGGACGGGCTGCCGGGCGTCCTCAGGAACCGTCGCGTCGGGGCCGTCGTCGTCAGCCCGCAGCGTACGGGTGCGCGGTCCGGGGGACGCATCACCGGTATGCTGCGGCAACGCGGCATACCCGAGTGGACGGTGCCGCCGGGCACCCGATGGCGGTTCGGGCCGTCGGAGCTGACCGTCCTCGCGCCCGCCCCGGTCGCGGGTGAGCTGCACGGGCAGGGTGAGGGCAGCGCGATCAACAACTCGAGCGTGGTGATGCACGTACAGTGGCGGTCCGGATCGATGCTGCTCGGCGGTGATCTGGAGACCGAGGCTCAGGACGAGCTGGCGCGGCGGTTGATCGTACGGGCCGACATCCTCAAGACGCCGCACCACGGGTCCAACAGGCAGTCACCTGAGTTCCTGGCATCGCTGGGAGCGCGGGCCGCGTTGATCAGCGTCGGAGCCGGCAACGACTACGGTCACCCGGCGACGTCCACGCTGGGTCTCCTGCGACGGCTCGGCCTCACGATCCACCGTACGGACCAGTCGGGGGACCTCGCGGTGGTGGAGCGAGAAGGTGGCGGCCTGGCAGTGGTTCCCCGTGGCCCCTAGCTTCCCGAGCTGTTCCGGTCCCGTCCCGCAGGTAGTCGGTCCCGTCCCGCAGGTAGTCGGTCCCGTCCCCCACGTAGTCGGTCCCGTCCTGCTCCGGCTGTTCGTGATCAGGTGCTGCCGCTGCTTGTTCGGACGGGAGCGCTCGCATGTGACGAACACCGAAGTTGAGCTTCTTTCGCGATCCTTGGTGTGAGGATTCGGCGGTGGGTTGCGAGTACCTAGTTGTCGGTGGGGCGTGGCATGCTGCCTGACATGGCGGGAACCGATCCAGCACCTGTGACCTTGGTCGTCGGCGATGAGGAGTTGCTGGCCGAGCGGGCGGTCAGTGGGGTCGTCGCGGCGGCCAGGAGTGTCGATCCCGGGGTCGACGTGCATGACCTCGTCGGGAGCAAGGTCACGACGGGTGAGTTGACGCAGCTGACGTCCCCTTCGTTGTTCGGGGATCGGTCCGTCGTGGTGATCCGGGGGGCGCAGGATCTCGGCAAGGACGTCATCGCCGAGATCGTGGCGTACGCGAAGCAGCCGTCCGAGGACACCGTGATGGTGCTCGCCCACCCGGGTGGGGTGAAGGGCAAGGCGCTGGTCGATGGGGTGAAGAAGGCCGGGGCCAAGGTGGTCACGGTCAGCAAGGTCACCAAGGCCGGTGAGCGGATGGAGTTCATCAAGGGGGAGTTCAAGCGGGCCGGGCGGAACATCTCGGGCGATGCGGCTCAGGCTCTGCTGGATGCGGTGGGGAACGATCTGCGGGAGCTGGCGGCGGCCTGTTCGCAGCTGATGTTCGACACCGAGGACAAGACGATCAGTGCGGCGTCGGTGGCTCGCTATCACAGGGGGCGGGCGGAGGTGACCGGGTTCAACGTCGCCGACTCGGCCGTGGAGGGGCGGCTGGCGGAGGCGCTGGAGCAACTGAGGTGGGCGCTCGGCACCGGTGTCGCTCCCGTGCTGCTGGTCAGTGCGCTGGCCGGTGGGTTGCGGTCGCTGGCCAAGGTCGGCAGCGCGCCTCGCAACCTGCGCGGCGGGCAGTTGGCCAGTCATGTGGGCATGCCGCCGTGGAAGGTCGACCGGGTGAAGCGGCAGCTCAACGGGTGGGGGCCTGAAGGGCTGTCGCGGGCCATCCAGGCGGTGGCTCATGCCGACGAGCAGGTCAAGGGTGGGGGAGCGGATCCGGCTTACGCCCTGGAGCACACGGTGCAGGTGATCGTGGCGAGCCGCACCGGACGGTGAGCGCGGCCTCCGCGTCGGCTAAGGGCTGGAACGGGAGGTAAGGGTTTCCGGCTGACGGTTGGAGCAGGAAGCCAGGGCTGACGGTTGGAGCAGAAGGTCAAGGCTGCGGGTTGGAGCAGGAGGTCAGGGCTGCGGGTTGGAGCAGGAGGTCGGGGCTGAGGGCTGGGCAGGGAGTGCCGGGTGCGTCGGGCTCGGCGGTGTTGGCCGGGCCGTGGCGATGCGGGGATCAGGGAGGTGACCGGGCGGGCTGCTGGGGGGTGCTGAGCGGGGTTCTGCGTGTCGTGATGGATGTGGGGGGTGCTGGTGATGGCCGGGCGTGGCGAGTGGGTTGACGATGAGGTGGTGCGGGCGGCGGCGCACGTTGCGGCCACTCGGTGCCGGGGAGACGAGCACACCATGGCGGCTGCTGCTCGGGCTCGGGATGGGCGGATCGTTACCGGGGTGAACGTCTATCACTTCACCGGTGGGCCCTGTGCCGAGATGGTCGTCGTCGGTACGGCGGCTGGGCAGGGGATCTACGACCTGGATGTCATGGTCGCCGTGGGGGATCGTGATCGTGGTGTCGTGCCGCCGTGTGGGCGGTGCCGGCAGCTTCTGCTCGATTATTTCCCGGAGATCAAGGTCATCGTCGGCACCTCGAACGGTCTTCGGATGGTGCCTGTCGCTGAGTTGCTGCCGGTCACCTACGTCTGGGCGGATCATCAGCTCGACGCATGAGTACGGGCTAACGGGTGGTTTCGGCGTGGTGGAGCAGCGTTTTGAGGAGGCCGTCCAGGTGGGCCTGATCCTCGGGGGACAGTGCGTTGACCATGGAGGCTTCGACCTCGGCGCGGATGGTCATGGCCTCCATCCACAGGTCGTGGCCCTTCGAGGTGAGCTCCACGTCCACCCGGCGGCGGTCCTCGGTGCTGCGGACCCGGCGTACGAGCGCTGAGCGTTCCAGCGTGTCGAGGCGGCCCGTCATGCCCGCCGGCGACAGGAGGAGGTCGGCGGCCAGCTCCGACGGCGTCGCCACGCCCCCGCGGGCGACGAGGCGGTGCAGGGTCTCGAACTCGAAGTCCTGCATGCCCACCTCCGACAGGGCCGCCTCCTTGGTGTGGGCGATGTGTTTCACCAGGAACTGCAGGCGGGTCACGATCGCCTCCACCCGTTCGTCGAAGGGGGCCTTGCCGCGCCAGCGGGCCAGGTGACGATCGACCGAGTCCTCCATGCCTGGGAGCATAGGGCAGTGATTAATTCGTTGACGTAATGTTCGGTAACGAAATATTGTCACCGGCATGGTGATGCGGCTTCTCATCGGGCGATGCCTGTCAGCGCTGGGCACGGCGCTCATTCCGACCACTTTGACGCTGGCGGTGCTGCGGGCCGGGGGTGGTGAGGGAGAGCTCGGTCTGGTGCTGGCGGCCGAGCTGGTTCCGTTGCTGGTGTTGCTGCCGGTGGGCGGGGTGCTGGCCGATCGGGTCAGGCCCGCGCGGGTGGTGCTTCTCGCCGACCTGACCCGGTGCCTGTCGCAGGCGGTCATCGCCGGGGAACTGCTGCTCGGTGTCTATCGGGTGGCCGATTTCGTGGTGTTGTCGGCGGTGGCGGGGGTGGCGATCGCCTTCGGGAGTCCTGCGGTGCCGCGGCTCGTGGTGGCGGTGGTGCCCGGGCCGGACCGGTTGCGGGTGAACGCGCGGATCGGGGTGGTGACGAGCCTGTCGGCGGTGGCCGCGCCGGCGATCGCCGGGACGATCACGGTGGTCGCCGGGCCTGGGTGGGCGGCGGGGGTCACGGCTGTGGTGTTCGCGTGCTCGGCATTGACGCTCGGCGGTGTCCGCTCGCCGGTCCTGGCGCCGGAGTCCGGTGGTGTTCGGACGCCGGAGTCCGGTGGTGTTCGGGCGCCGGAGTCCGGTGGTGTCCGGTCACGGGTCCTGGCGCCAGGGTCCGGAAGTGTTCGGGCGCCGGGCCTGACGGTGGGGTCTGGTGGTGTTCGCCGGCCGCTCCCGGTCGGGCGGGAGCCGGCGGCCCGGGGGCTTGGGTTCGGGCCGGAGCTGGTCGAAGGGTGGCGGGAGATCGGCAGGCGGCCGTGGTTCGTGGCGTGCGTGGTCGGGCACGGCGTGTGGCACTTCATGGCCGGGCTGTTCCTGACGCTGGGGCCGGTCGTCGCCGTACGGGATCTGGGCGGTGAGGCGAGCTGGGCGCTCATCCTGCAGTGCGGCACCGTCGGGATGGTGCTGGGCGTGTTCCTGGCACCTCGGCTGCCGGTCCGGCGGCCCCTGGTCGTCGTGCAGATCGGGGCGGCCTGTTACGTGTTCCCGATGGCGGCGCTGGCGGCCGGGGCGCCGCTGCCGGTCATGGCAGGGGCCTACGCCGTGGCGCTGTTCGGGCTGGGGCTGCTCAGCCCGTTGTGGGAGACGGTGGTGGCCGACGAGGTTCCGGAGAGCGCGCTGGGGCGGGTGCGGTCGTTCGATCAGCTGATCTCGTTCGCGTCGCGGCCGTTCGGGCTGGCGGTGGCCGCGCCGCTGGCCGGGGTGGCCGGGATCGCCGCGCCGGCGGTCGTGGGCGGCGTGCTGGTCGCCGCCGCCAACCTCATCGCCATCGCCTGGGCGCCGGGACGCGTCCGGCGGAGGTGACCGGGGCCGGCGAGCGCGGATGACCGTCTCAGGTCAGGGCGGCCTCGTGGACGACGCCGTCGCTGATCTCCAGCACCCGGTCCGCCACCGTCATCAAGCTCGGGTCATGGGTGGCGACCAGCGCCGTGACCCCCTCGCTGCGGACGAGCGCCCGCAGCAGCTCCATGATCTGCCGCCCGGTCTGCGAGTCGAGCTGCCCGGTCGGCTCGTCGGCCACGAGCAGCCGGGGCCGGTTCGCCAGGGCGCGGGCGATGGCGACGCGCTGCCGCTGCCCGCCGGACAGCTCGTACGGCCGCTGGTTGACGTGCTGCTCAAGCCCGACGAGCGCGAGCAGCATGCGGACCCTGGCCTCGCGCTCGGCTGCGGGCGCGCGCATCAGCCGCATCGGCACGCCCACGTTCTCGGCCGCCGACAGGACGGGGATCAGCCCGAACGACTGGAACACGAACCCGACGACGTCACGCCGCACGGCGAGCAGCTCGTCCTCGGACATGGCGGTGATCTCACGCCCGTCCACGACCACCCGGCCGGTGTCCGGTTTGTCCAGGCCGCCGATCTGGTTGAGCAGCGTGGTCTTGCCGGACCCCGACCGCCCGCGCAGCGCGACGAGTTCTCCGGGGAAGACGGAGAACGACACGTCCCGCAGCGCCACGACCTCCTTGGGCCCGGTGCGGTAGACCTTGCGCAGCCCTTCGACCTCGACCAGGGGCGACTGACTCATTCGGACGGCTCCTCTCGGGCGGGCCACACGCCGATGTGGTCGGATTCGAGTTCGAGGCGCACGCGCCGTTCCATCTCCAGGGCGTTCATGAAGTCGCGCGGGAGCTGGAGGCGTCCGACGCGGTCGAGTACGGCGTACTCCTCGGCGATGATCTGCCCTTCCGCGCCCTCGCGGCGTACGGTCTCGCTGCTGGTGCGCCCGTCGCGGATGCCGACGGTGCGGTCCACCTGCTCGGCCACCAGCGGGTCGTGGGTGACGATGACGACGGTCACGCCCAGCTCCCTGTTGGCGGTGCGCAGCGACTCGAAGACCTGCTCGGACGTCTCGCTGTCCAGCTCGCCCGTCGGCTCGTCGGCGAGGATGAGCTGCGGCGAGTTGGCCAGGGCGACGGCGATGGCGACGCGCTGCTGCTGCCCGCCGGACATCTCGGGCGGCCTCCGGTCGGCGCAGGAGGCGACGCCGAGCAGGTCGAGCAGCTCGCCGGCGCGCTCGCGGCGGAGCTTGCCGGCCAGCTTCATCGGCAGCTCGACGTTCTCCTTGGCGGTCAGGTACGGCAGCAGGTTCCGCGCCGTCTGCTGCCAGATGAAGCCCACCACGGAACGCCGGTAGCGCAGCCGGTCGCGCGCGGTCATCGACAGCAGGTCCATGCCGGCCACCCTGGCCACGCCCGCGGTCGGCACGTCGAGCCCGGACAGCACGTTGAGCAGCGTGGACTTGCCGGACCCCGAGGCGCCGACGATGGCGACCAGCTCGCCCTTGTCGATGACGAGGTCGAGACCCTGCAGCGCGACGACCTCGACGCCCTCGGTCTTGTAGATGCGGACGAGGTTGTCGCACACGATGTGCGCGTCCCCGCCGAACGCGGCCTTCTCCTTCGTGGCCTTGGCTTCCAGCTCGGACAGGGTCGGGTTCATGTGAGGTCCCCCACTCGAAGGACGGCGCCGAGACTGCGGCGGCGGCTGATGGCGGTGTGGACGTACGCGCCGAGCACGGCGACGACGGCGAGCCCGGCGGCCAGCGCGCTGGGCAGGACGGGGTCGGGTGAGTAGTCGCCGACGGGCAGGTCACCGGCGTAGGACGACAGGTCGACGCCGGGCCCGAGCGCGGCGGGCAGCGCCAGGCCGAGGCACAGACCGGCCAGCGCGGTGACGATGATCATGGGCATGATCTCCAGGACGGTGAGCCGCTGCGCCTGCCGGTCGGACAGGCCCAGCGTACGCAGGAAGGAGACCGCCCTCGCGCGGTCGGCCGCGCCGACGATGAGCGTCAGGACGACGGCGAGCAGCGCGTAACCGGCCAGTGCGGCGGTCACGATGGCCAGCGTCGTGCGTACGGTGCTGGTCAGCGGGTCGTCCTGGATGGCGGCCAGCGCGCCCTCCTGGGAGATGACGGTGGCCGACGGCGCGAGCGCGGCCAGCTCGGCCACGTCCGCGTCGCCCTTGATGAGCAGCGTGTTCACGGCGGGGCGCAGCTGGACGCCGATCGGCACGATGAGGAACTTGCCCTTGGTGAAGAAGCCGGGCACCGACTCGACGACGCCGCGGGTGGGCAGCTTGAGCCGGGACTGCCAGCCGAGGTCGAGCGTGCCGCGCCCGCGCAGCTCGGGGGAGACCAGCACGCCTTCCGACAGCGGCGGCACGCTCACGGGCGCGTCGGCCAGGATCGAGCGCCATTGGGCGACGTCCACGGCGAGCGCCTCGGCCCGCTCGGCGCCGTACCCGACCTGGACCTGGCCCCGCTGGGCGAGCACGACCTGCTCGACGCCGGGCACCGCGCGGATCTTGTCGATCGTCTCGGCCGGGATCTCGATCTCGGACGTCATCTTGATCGGCGCGCCGGTCTGCTGCCAGGACGCCAGCCGCTGGGTGCCGGCGATGCCGTCGGTGACGACGGCGGCGAAGACCGACACGGCCAGCGCGGGCAGCAGGATCAGCACCGGCATGACGGCGGCGGCCCGCGCCCGCGCCGCCCTGGTCAGCCCCAGGAACGGCACCGCGGCCCGCCCGCGCGCGGCCAGCCTGACGATCAGCCGCAGCGGGTACGGGTAGCAGCGCAACGTGACCAGCGCCGCCGCCACGGTCAGCGCGACCGGCACCACCAGCAGGAACGGGTCCTGCCCCGCCGACGCGCTCAGCCCTCTGGCCCGCAGCAGGTACGCCCCCGCCACGGCCAGCACGACGATGAGCACCTCCAGCGTGATCCGCCGGGCGGACGGGCGCGCGGCGGCGACGTCCTCGCGCCGCTCGTGCAAGGGGGTGCGGTGGGCCAGCGCGAGCCGTGCGGCGGCGAAGCCGACGGCCACCAGCACCACGAACACCGGCCCCGCGTGCACGATCGGCAGCACGGGCCCCGGCACCAGGTACGACAGCGCGTACCCCGCGACGGCCCCCGGCACGACGGCGACGGCGGTCAGCCCGGCCGCCGTGCGGGCCACCTGCCCCAGAGACCCGCCACGGGCCCTGGCCAGCGACAACGTGTGGTCGAGCCGGTCGGCCAGCAGTTGCAGGGCCAGCACGATCACGCCGAGCGCGACCGCCAGCAGCCCGCCGAGCACGAGGGACATCACGGTCTGCGCGGTGGACAGCTCCGCCTGGAACCCGGTGAGCAGGTTGGGCAGCCCGGTCTCCAGCCGGTACGGGCTGACGGGCCCGTTCGACTGCACGTCCACGACCCGGCCGAACTCGGCGACGTCGTTGAGCAGCCCCGGAACGGCCAGCGCGGTCGCCCCTCGGGGGTCGAGCGGCAGCGTCCACCGGTAGGCCAGGTTGCGTCCCTCGCCGCTCAGGACGGCCAGCCCGGCGTCGGACAGCAGGGCCGTGGCGTGCTTCTCGAAGTCGAGGCTGCCCGGCGGCTGCTGCTTCAGCACGTGCAGGAGGTCGTTGTGGTGCGACCAGTAGCGGTCGTCGGGCTGCTTGGCGCGGAAGATGCCGACGATCTTGACGGCGGCGTAGTCGTGCTCGCCGATCACCGTGGTCTTGCCGATGCCGAGGCCCATCTCCCGCTCGGCCTCATCGGCGATCCCGGCCTCGAACACGGGGATCGTCTCGCCCTCGTACCGCATGGTCGAGGGCGCGCCGGGGGCGCGGCCGCGCACCCATTCGACGCGCTGGTCGGCGTCGGACAGCCAGCCCACGTTGAGGTAGGAGGAGCCGCCGGTGCCGGCGATGGGGGTGAGCGTGGTCTTGGCGCTCGAGTGGCCGGGCCCGGTCACGAGGGGACGCAGCCCGGCGGGCAGGATCTCGTGCCAGAGGCGGTCGCGGGTGTCGAACTGGGCGCGCTCGCGCAGGTCGAGCGCCGGTGACCAGGACCCGACGGTGACCGTCAGGTCGGTCTGCACGCCGGGCGCGCCGGTCAGCGCGCGCTGCAACGCCTGGTCGTACGCCGATTCCGTGGCCCGCGGCAGCCCGGCGACCAGCAGGCAGGCGCTCAACGTCAGCGCGAAGAGCACGGCCAGCGGGCCCAGGTGGACCCGGGCGAGCAGCCACGTCCTCACTGTTCCTCCCGAAGGCTGAGGCCCTGGCCGCGTACGGTGCGTGCCAGCCCGGCGAGGATCGCGAACAGCACCGCCGTCACCAGCACCAGCATGAGGGCGGTCGCCGCCCAGGGGATGTCGAGCAGCACCCCGGGCGTGACGGCCGCGGCCTGCCCGGTGAGCACGATGTGCGGCACGACCAGCTCGCCCACGACGATCGCGAGCCCGGTGCCGGCCAGCAGCGACAGCCCGACGACGAACGCCTGCTCCATGGCCAGCATCCCGAACACCTGCCGCGGGCTCACTCCGAGCGCCCGCAGGATCGCGAACTCGGCCAGCCGCTCACGCGCCGCGACGGCCGCGTTCACCAGGAAGCCGAGCGCCGCGAACACCAGCGCCGCGAGGAAGCCCAGCATGAGCGCCCCCTGGAGCCCGCTGGCCAGCGGGTCGTCCTGGAGGGTGGCGGCGAGTGCGCGCTGGTCGAGCACGGTGACGTCCCATTCGGGGTGGCTCTTGAGCGCGGCCGTGGCGGCGCCTGGGTCGTCGGTGCCCAGCCACCATTCGGTGGCGGGCCTCGGTGGCTGGGCCAGGGCCAGCTCGTACGCCTGCATCGTCTCCCAGTCGGCGAGTACGGCCTGCTGCCCGGCCGTGGTGGTCGGCATGCTCTCGACGACGCCCGCGACCTTCACCTGCAGCACCCGGCGGTCGATGCTGACCCGCCCCGACTGCCCGGGGGAGAGCTTGAGCGCGGCGGCCAGGTCGCCGGTCAGCACCACCGGCATCGGCCCCGGCTGCGCTCCTTGGACGAACGTCGCGGCGCTGCTGAGCTCGGCCTCCATCGTCAGTGGCGGCGCGGCCACCTGCTGACCGTCGGCGCTCAGCCCGGTCACCTTGAGCGTCGCGCTGCCCGAGGGCGCCCCGGCGATCACGCCGAGCAGCGACACCGGGTAGGTGATCTGCCCCTTCCGCCCGGCCAGCGCCCGCAGGTCCACCTCGACCTGGCTGGTGCCCGCCTTGAGGACGCCGAGCGGCACGTCCCGCCAGACGCCGAGCGCGTCGGTGAGCACCAGCCGCGCCGCCACCTCGTCGCTCGCCTCGGCGTTCACGGTGAGTCTGGCGGGCTTCCCCGGCAGCTGGAGCCGGTCCGTACGGCTGCCGGCCAGCGTCCGCGACAGCTCGCTCACCGGCTGCTCCGACAGGTCGGGGCGCAGGTGGAACAGCTCGCCGAGCTTGCTCGCGTCGAGCGTGACCAGCATCGCGTTCTCGCCGCCGACATCCGCCTGCCCGCGGAAGCCGGGCGATGCGGCGCCGATGCCGGGCAGCGTGGTGAAGGCGGTGCCGCGCCCGAGCGAGCCCAGCTCGGGACCGTCCGGCGGCCCTGACAGCCGCAGATCGGCTCCGGCCTGGTGGCGGGCCTGGTCGAGCTGGGACGTACGCCAGGTCGCTGCGGTCGCGAGCGACACGATGCCGATCGCGATGGCCATCGTGAGCAGCAGCGCGGGCCCGGCGTACTTGAGCGGGCGCCGGCTCACCTGCCAGGCGCCGAGCGCGGGGGCGAGCGCGGGCCGCCTGGAGGTGATCTTCTCGGCCAGCTTGGACACCCGCGGCACCAGCCGCAGCCCCAGCATGCCGCCGGTGAGCAGGGCCAGCGCGGGCCCGGAGATGATCAGGGGGTCGATGCCCAGGCCGCCGGTGGCCGTCGTGGTCACGGGAGCGCCGTAGCGCTGCAGCTGCCAGATGGCGAGCCCGGCCACGACCAGCAGCGCGAGGTCGGCGCCCGCCCGTTCGATGAGGCCGCGCCCGCCGCCGCGCCCGCGCGCCGCCTGCTCCTCCACGTACGTCCGCCGCGCCCCGGCCAGCGCCGGCGCCATCAGCAGCACGGCCGCGGCCAGCGCCACCCCGAACGACACCAGGAACGTCCCCAGGTCGGCCGACGGCGACAGCCGCACCCCGGCGGCCTCGATCCACGGCAGCCGGTTGATCGCGGCCAGCAGCGGCGGGCCGAGGAACGGCGCGATCACCGCGCACGGCAAGGCCACCAGCAGTGCCTCACCGCCCGCCAGCACCGCCAGCCGCACGGTTCCCGCGCCGCGCGAGCGCAGCAGCGCCACCTCCATGCGGCGGTGGTCGGCCAGCAGCCGCGCGGTCAGCATCAGCGCGTACGCGGCCAGCAACAGCAGCTGCAGCACCGGGATCAGCATCGTGGAGCGGGCCACCAGTGAGGCGGTGTCGAGCTGGGTGAGGATGTCGGGCAGGTGGCTCGCGGCCACGCAGCTGCCGCAGCCGGCCGCCTTCAGCCGCTGCTCCAGGCCGGCGACCGCGCCGGCCATCGGGCGCAGCTGCTCGGGGGTGAGCGCGCGCAGGTCGGGGACGGCGGTCCAGGTGGCGTTCACGCTGGTGGCGAAGCGGGCGACGAACGTCTCGCGGGGCACCATCAGCGGCCCGTACGTGGTGAAGTCGCCGCGCTCGACGCCCCGGCTGAGCAGCTGCTCGCCCGCCCAGCGCGCCCCGAACGGGTCGTCGAGCTGGAACACGCCGACCACGCGCACCCGCACGGGACGGCTGTCGAGCCGGCCGCGCGTGGTGAACTCCTGCCCGACCTTGAACCCGGTCTCCGAGGCCGCCGGCAGCGAGATGACCGCCTGCACCGGGTCGTCGCCCGGCTGCGGCCAGGCGCCGCTGACCAGCCGCGCCTGCCGGTCGAGGCCGTCGTAGCTGCCGAAGCGCAGCAGCTCGGGCCGCTGCCTGCTCTCCTGGCCCGGCATGGTGTAGGAGTCGGAGCGGAAGCTGGTGCTCAGCTCGGGCGGGCGGGTGTAGGCGCCGGTCAGCTCCGCGCGCACGGCCTTGTCGAACTCGGGGAACGTCTTGGCCGTGACGGGGGCGCTGACCGTGGCGGCGATCTGTTCGTAGGAGGCCGTCTCCATCGTCCTGCGGACGCCCGCGTCGGCGATGGAGGAGGCGTACATGGTGAGCGCCACCAGCGTGGTGGTGGCGAGCAGGATCGACCCGAACGCGGCCAGGAGAAGCAGCGGCTCGCTGAGCGCCCTTTTGACGACCAACGGCCCCCGCATGCATCCCCCTTTGTCGTGTTTAGTGCACCTTCGGGGATGGCGCAGGTGGCGGGCAAGGTGATCTCTGCAACGGTGACTCACCCGATACGGCTGTGTGATATCGAAACCGTGACAAAACGGCTCCAGAGACGACAAGAACGCCGCACTCCGGACACGTGGAGTGCGGCGTCGAGAAGCGCCGTAGCCGCTGCCGCGGCGTCGCTGCTTACTTGGCGGCCAGCGCCGCGGCCTGCTTGGCGATCGCGGACTTGCGGTTGGCGGCCTGGTTCTTGTGGATGACGCCCTTGCTCACGGCCTTGTCGAGCTGGCGGGCGGCGACCCGCTGAAGGGCCACGGCCTGCTCGACGTCACCCTGCTCGGCGGCCTCGCGGAACTTGCGGACGGCCGTCTTCAGGGACGACTTGACCGCCTTGTTGCGCAGGCGAGCCTTCTCGTTCTGCTTGTTGCGCTTGATCTGGGACTTGATGTTCGCCACGAAGAAGCCTCGGTGAAAGTCTGAGTGATGGATGGGGCGCGCGGGCTCGAGAGAGGGCGCGCCACACGCAGTAGCCCAGGCTACCAATAACCGAGGCGGCTGCTCAAATCAACGCCACCGTGTCATGTACTCGTGCCAGTCCTCTTCCGTCGCGGCGAAGTCGACATAGAGGGCCAGGCCGAAGCGCTCGCGCCTGCCGTGGTCGGTCAGCGCCAGCCGGGCGCCCTCCGCGGCCATCGCCACGCTCTCGGCTCCGTCCAGCCAGGGTACGCCGTGGTCGTGGTACGCGGGCGCGCCGACGTAGAGGGTCTTGTCCTGCGGCACCAGGTCCAGCGCGAGCCTGGCCTGGCGGGCGACGTGGCCGCCGTACAGGGACTGGAGCGGGGTGAAGGAGTCGTACGTCATGACCGCCACCTGGTCGACCCGGGCGGCGACCTCCTGGAAGTAGCCCTGCGACCAGTACTTGTCGTGGCCCAGCGCGGCTCTGGCGGCCAGGCGCAGGCCCCAGTAGGGCTCCAGCTGCGGGGTCGAGGTCGACAGCAGTCGGGTGTGTCGCCTCGTCCGCTCCAGCAGCTCCAGGAACTCGGTGTCGCCGTCGCCGATGGGCTCGAAGTTGTAGTGGATGCCGTCGAAGCCCTGGTTCATGATGGCGGCGACGCCGGCCAGGACGTTCGTGCGGGAGCGGGGGTCGTCGAGGTCGAGGGTGCCGTCCACCTTCTGGCCGAGCCAGGCGGAGACGCGGAGGCCGGGGAGGTGTTTTCGTACCCATTGGACGAAATTTCCGGCGTTGGGGTATTTAGCGGGATCTAATCGGCCGTCCGCCTCGAACGGGCCGGAGTGGACGTACAGGTCCTTGACGCCTGTCGTGCGCAGCCGTACGGCGAGCTGCTCCAGGTCGCGCTCCGTGCGGCGGCCGTCCACCCACGCGTGGCCGAGCCAGAGGGCGTCGTTGCCTGTGCTCTTCGCCCAGGCCGCCGGCGCACCGGTAAACTGGAGGCGGAGCGCTGCGGCGAGCAGGCCGGCCAGCGCGACCAGGACGGCCAAGGCAAGCGCGATCAGGCGCAGGCCGCGGCGGATGACGGTTCGGGCAATCACCCGGGCATGTCACCATGGAAGACTGCTTGACCTCAACCCTGTCGAAACGGACTTCGGTGCGCACTCAGCCTGGCCAGACCGACCCCGCGTTGATCCGCAACTTCTGCATCATCGCGCATATCGACCATGGCAAGTCGACGCTTGCCGACCGGATGCTGCAGATCACCGGCGTGGTCGACGACCGCACCATGCGGGCGCAATACCTCGACAGGATGGACATCGAGCGCGAACGCGGCATCACGATCAAGTCGCAGGCCGTGCGGCTGCCGTGGGACGGTCACGTGCTCAACATGATCGACACGCCCGGCCACGTCGACTTCACCTATGAGGTGTCGCGCTCGCTGCAGGCGTGCGAGGGGGCCATCCTGCTGGTCGACGCCGCCCAGGGCATCGAGGCGCAGACCCTGGCCAACCTCTATCTGGCCATGAACGCCGACCTGCACATCATCCCCGTCCTCAACAAGATCGACCTGCCGGCGGCGCAGCCGGAGAAGTTCGCCGAGGAGCTGGCGGGGCTCATCGGGTGCGACCCCTCCGACGTGCTCAAGGTGTCGGGCAAGACCGGTGAGGGCGTGCGCGAGCTGCTCGACCACGTGGTCCAGACCGTGCCCGCGCCCGTCGGCCGGGCCGACCAGGCCGCGCGGGCGCTCATCTTCGACTCCGTCTACGACACCTACCGCGGCGTGGTGACGTACGTCCGCGTCGTGGACGGCCACCTCGGCAAGCGCGAGCGCATCCTCATGATGTCGACCAGCGCCACCCACGAGACGCTCGAGATCGGCGTCATCTCGCCCGAGCCCAAGCCCGCCGAGCTCGGGCTCGGCGTCGGCGAGGTGGGCTACCTCATCACCGGAGTGAAGGACGTCCGCCAGTCGCGGGTCGGCGACACCGTCACCTCGGCCGCCAAGCCCGCGGGCGAGATGCTGGCCGGCTACGAGCACCCCAAGCCCATGGTGTTCTCCGGGCTCTATCCGATCGACGGCGACGAATACCCCGAGCTGCGCGAGGCACTCGACAAGCTGCAGCTCAACGACGCCGCCCTGGTCTACGAGCCGGAGACGTCGGCGGCGCTCGGGTTCGGCTTCCGCGTGGGGTTCCTCGGGCTGCTGCACATGGAGATCGTGCGCGAGCGGCTGGAGCGCGAGTTCGGGCTGTCGCTCATCTCCACCGCGCCCAACGTCATCTACCGCGTGGTCATGGAGGACGGCAAGGAGCTGTCGGTCACCAACCCGTCCGAGTTCCCCTCCGGCGGCAAGATCGCGCAGGTCTTCGAGCCGGTCACCAAGTCCACGATCCTCGCGCCCGCCGAGTTCATCGGCGCGATCATGGAGATCTGCCAGGGGCGGCGCGGCCAGCTCCTCGGCATGGACTACCTGTCGGAAGACCGCGTCGAGATCCGCTACACGCTGCCGCTCGGCGAGATCATCTTCGACTTCTTCGACCAGCTCAAGTCGCGCACCCGCGGCTACGCCTCGCTCGACTACGAGCCCGCGGGCGAGCAGGAGGCCGACCTGGTCAAGGTCGACATCCTGCTGCAGGGTGAGGCGGTCGACGCCTTCAGCGCGATCGTCCACAAGGACAAGGCGTACGCCTACGGCGTCGACATGGCCAAGAAGCTGCGCGAGCTGATCCCGCGGCAGCAGTTCGAGGTGCCGATCCAGGCCGCCATCGGGGCCAGGGTCATCGCCCGCGAGAACATCCGCGCCATCCGTAAGGACGTCCTCGCCAAGTGCTACGGCGGTGACATCTCCCGTAAGCGGAAGCTGCTGGAGAAGCAGAAGGAAGGCAAGAAGCGGATGAAGATGGTCGGCCGGGTCGAGGTGCCCCAGGAGGCCTTCGTCGCCGCGCTGTCCACCGACTCCGGCGGCGAGAAGGCCAAGAAGTAGGGGTTCGCCGGGGCTCGTGCCGCCCGCCCGCCCCGGCGAAATACCCTGAAGGCATGGAAAGGGTGCAGACGGCGCGTATGGTCCTGTCTCGGGTGACGGTTGACGATCTGGACGCCGTACACGAGATCCATTCCGACCCGCGCACCAGCATCTACCATCCCAGCGGACCCGTCACCGACATCGAGTCCAGCCGGGCCATGCTCGGCCTGTGGCTCGACGACTGGGACGAACGCGGCCTCGGCTACTGGGCCGCGCGGCCGCTCGGCGACTCCCACGTGCTGGGCTTCGGCGGGCTGCGGCACGCCATCGTGGACGGGCGGCACATGCTCAACCTCTATTACCGGTTCCGGCCCTCCGCGTGGGGGCACGGCTATGCGCTGGAGCTCGCCCGGGCGGCCCTCGACGTGGGGAAGTCACTGGGGACCGTGGTCGCGGTCATCCGCGACATCAACGAGCCGTCGCGGAAGGTCGCGGAGCGGGCCGGCATGCGGCGGGATCGCACCATTCCGTACGGGGGCGTCCCGAGCGACCTGTACGTGGCCTGAACCGCCCCCCTTATCGTGCTCTGCTGCGCCAGACGTATCCCGCCAGCACCACCGTGCTCCAGACGGCTTGAGCCGCCAGGTAGGGGGCCGTGGCGACGCCCGGAGTGGTGAGGGCGATCAGGGCGGGCAGCGAGCCGATCAACGCCAGGTCGGGGCCCGTGGCCGCCCACTTCAGCACACCGGTGGGGATCGGGCCGCCCGGGGTCTCGATGATCGGCATCGAGTGGTCGACCGGCGCGCGCCTGGCCATGCGGAGCGCCGCCGCCGCCAGAGCGGGCGCGACCACCAGCCCCAGGGGCGCTACGTCACTCAGGGGCAGGTTCGCGGCGCCGCCCAGGCCGCCCAGGCCGCCCAGGCCGGTCAGGAGGAGGGCCAGGGACGTCCACGTGCCGCTCAGCAGGGCGGGCAGCACCGCGCGGGCCGCCAGCGTGGGGCGGTGTGCGGTTCCGATGAGCCTGGCCAGGGCCGGGTTGTCGGCGTCGCGGCGGGCACCCGAGGCGGCCGTCGCTGCCACGGCCAGCCCGCCCGCCAGGACCGCGATCGCGACCGCCGCCGGGGGAGCGCCCGCCTGACCGAGGACCGCGGGCAGCACCGACGTTCCCGCGATCGTCGCCAGCCATCCCGGCCTGCGGGCCAGGCGCCGCCAGTCCTGCCAGGCGGGCGCGAGCGGCCCGGACAGCCGCGGCCAGCGACGGGAGCCGAGTTTCCTGGCGCGCCAGTGGTTGTCCTCGACGATCCAGGTGAGCGCGCTGGTGTCCAGCGACGCGGTGGCGCTCGCCACGTGCCCGGCTCGGGTGGAGGCGGTCGTGAGCGTACGGGCGGGGATGCGGTCGAGCGAACGCCAGGCGTGCCGGGCCAGCAGCCCCGCCGTCACGACCGCTCCGGTTGCCGTGGCGGCCAGGGGTGACAACGGGGCATGCGCCGCCACGGTCAGCACCGTGCGCAACTGGTTCGTCACCGCCACCGCCGCCAGCGCCAGCAGTGCGACGATCGCCAGGGTCAGCCAGAGTTGCCACGCCCGCCCCGTATGTGGTGCCTGCCCCGGCTGTCCAGTCTGCGCCGGATGCCACCCCTGCGCCGCCTGCCCGAGTACCGCCAGCGCCATCCCGCCCACGGTCGTCGCCACGCCGAGCACGAGCGCGGCGAGCACCCGCCACACGAGCTGATCCGGCGCACCCAGCACCGCCAGCAGGCCCACCCCGAACAGCAGGCCCGCCACCAGCGCCACCACGCCCAGCGTCCTGGCCGGACGGGCCAGCAGGTCCCGGCGGTTGAGCGGGGAGAGCAGCAGCCACGAGGCGTCAGGCCCGTTCAGCACCACGGGGCCCGCCGTCCGCGCGCCCGCCAGAAAGCCGGCCAGGGCGAGCGAGAGCAGCGCCGCACCCGCTCCCATCCTGCCTGGATCGACCGGGCCCGCCAGTCCCGCGAACACCCCGGCCAGCGGGTGCCCGAGCACCATGACGGCCATGAGCAGGCAGAACCCGGTGACGTACCGGTCGAGGAGGCTGGCGGGGGCGGGGCCATGGGAGCGCAGGTACGCGCGAACGGCCCGCACGCCGGACTCGCTCATCGGTCGATCCTCGAAGGAGAGGCCGGTCATGCGGGGGCACCTGACGGGAGGACGCGGCGGCCGTGGCCGGCGAGGTCCTGGTCGTGGGTGGCCAGGACGACGGTGCCGCCCTCGGAGGCGTACTCGTCGAGCAGATCGCCCAGGGCGGCCCGGAACTCGACGTCGAGCCCGCGTTCCGGCTCGTCGAGGAGCAGCAGCTCGCTCGGCCTGAGCAGGGCGGCGGCGAGGGCGAGGCGCTGGCGCTGACCGGTCGACAGATTCAGCGGGGCCGCGTCCGCCCGCTCCACCAGCGCGAACATCTCCAGCGCCGCGTCCACGGTCATCCGCGCGGCACGGTGCACGGCGCCCATCAGCTCCAGGTGCTCGCGGGTGGTGAGCCCCGGATACCAGGCGGGCTCATCGCCCAGCAGCGCGACCCGGCCCCAGAACCGGGCGTCGTCTACCGGCGCCGCGCCGAACACCCGTACCCCACCGGCGGTGGCGGGCCGCAGCCCGGCCAGGCAGCGCAGCAGCGTGGACTTTCCGGAGCCGTTGGGCCCCACCACGGCCACGATCTCACCCGGCGCCACGGTGAACGTCAGGTCGCGGAGCACCGGGTTGCCGCCGAGCTCGACCGAGAGGGAATCGACGCAGATGATCGGGTCTGGCACGGTTCGAGGCTAGCTGACGAGCAGCGCAACCGCGCGGCCGAGACCCTTCGCCGCCACAGCCGCCGAAGGGTCTCCGCCGCCGCACCCACCGACGCATCCGGGGGTTCGTCAGGCGGCGCGGCGTTGAGCGGGCCGGGCACGCCCCCGCCCGCCGCGCGACCCACCACGAACTCCCGCGCCGCATCCTTCAACCGCACCCCGGGCTGGACTGGCGGGCGGATTTTGTCGGTGCCGTCGTCTACTTTTCATTCTCCGAACACCTGTGCGACTGGAGGGTGACGTGATTGCTTCTGAGCGATTCGAGCGTGCAGCGGTTCTTGGGGTCGCCGTGGCTGAGGAGACACGGCGGCTGCTGAGACGTCACGTGGGCGAGGGGGAGGAGGCGGCTGACGGCACCGTCCTGGTCGATGTGCCCTATCCCGACGCGGCGGTGGTGGCGACGTTGCTCGACGTGGCGGCCGAGTGCTTCGGCGAACGCGGTGACTCGGTCGAGGAGACTCGGCAGGCGGCGTTGGAGACGCTCTTACAGCTCGCCGGATTCGACGAGGAGTCCCAGCTCAACGGACATCTTGGCGGGCGTCCTGGAGATGGGCTCAGCCGGGGGTGACCAGGCCGTGGCGGTAGGCGTACGTGACGGCTTGCGCGCGATCCCTGAGCCCCGCCTTGGCGAAGAGGTTGTTGATGTGGGTCTTCACCGTGGCTTCCGTGATGAAGAGACGCGCGGCGATCTCCGCGTTGGAGAGGCCGTCGGCGATGAGCATCAGCACCTCGCCCTCGCGCGGCGTCAGGCCATCGGGAAGGGACTCACCACTCCGGCGCGTCCGCCGCCCACCCGAATGCTGCTGCCGCGACTCCAAGGCACTCGTACGTGAGGGCGGCGCAGGGGAAGCAGCCCCACTGCGCGGAGGCGCCTCGCCAGGGGGCATGGGGAGGGGCTTGGCAGGGGGAGACGTGGCCGAAGAGGGCAAAGCCGGCCGGCCCGTCGTGGGCGGGGATGCCGAGGAGGGGGGCGTTGTGGCTGGGGGCACGGCTGGCCGGTCCGTCGTGGGCGGAGACGCCGGGGAAGGAGGCGTTGTGGCTGGGGGCATGGCGGCCGAGGATGGGCTGGGTGGGGACATGCTGTCCAGGAGGCGGCGCTGCACGGTGGGGTCGAGCTGGGCGTCCCCGCGCATCACGGTCGCCAGGGCCTTGGCGATGTCCTCCGCCTCGGCGTCTTTGGTGAGGAAGCCCCGCGCACCTGCCCTGAGCGCGGCAAAGACCGACTCGTCGTCCGAGTATGTCGTGAGCACCACGACCTGCGTGCCGGGATGGGCGGCCCGGACCCGGCGAGTGGCCTCAACGCCGTCCATGCGCGGCATGCGGAGGTCCATGAGCACCACGTCCGGCCGTTCCGTCTCGACCAGCCGCAACGCCGCCGCACCGTCAGCCGCCGACCCGACCACCTCGATCCCAGGCAGCAGACCGAGCAGCAACACCAGCCCTTCCCGCACCACAGCCTGGTCATCCGCCACGACGACACGAATCATCCGCCCACCCCCTGAGCCATCGAAGCGCAATAAGCAGCAGCTCCTCCTGGGCCCGGTTTGTCCCGCCTGGTCGCTGTCGGGCGCGATGCGCCTATTGCCAGGGCGGCAGAGCCGAGGGTGGCTGCAGGTGGATTCGTCAAGGCCGGTGCCGCGGGTGCCGTGGAAGGAGGGTTGGGTGTAGGGGTTGTTCGGGTCATGCCGGGATCCTGAGGTGGACCGTGAAGCCGTGGTCGTCGGCGCCTGCCGTGAGGGTGCCGCCGAGGAGTTCGGCGCGTTCGCGCATGCCGATGAGGCCGTGCCCGCCGCCCGGCGACTGTTGCTCCGCCCCAGCGTCGTTGGGCGACCGTTGCTGCGCCGCACCTTCGCTGGGCGAGCGATGTCCCGGTGCGGAGCCGTTCGGTGGGTGGTGGGTCGGTGGGGTGGGGTTGGTTATGCGGAGGTCGCACCACGTGCTGGAGAAGGTCAGGCCGATGGTCGCGGGGGTGCCGGGGGCGTGGCGGCGGATGTTCGTGAGGGCTTCCTGGGCCGTTCGCGTCAGGGCCAGCTCGGCTTCCGGGGTGAGGCGGTGTTCGGGGCCGGAGATGTGGAGGGTGCAGGGGTGGTGGGTGGTGCTTTCGAATTCCTCGGCCAGCCGGCGTAGGGCGGTGGGGAGCTCTGGTGGATCCTCCCGTAGGGCGGCCACTGCGCGCCTGGCCTCTTCCAGGCCCGACTTCGCGAGGTCGCGGGCGCGGGTGACGCGGTCGAGGGCCTCGTCGGTGCGTTCGGCGCGCAGGAGCAGCTTGGCGCCCTCCAGGTGGACGAGCTGGGCCGACAGGGAGTGGGCGAGGATGTCGTGGAGCTCCCTGGCGATCCTGGCCCGTTCCGCGAGCACCGCTTCCCTGGCCTCGGCCTGCCTGATGGCCTTGCGCTGCCTGGCCGCGTACGCGACGAGGAAGACCAGGCTGGTGCTGAAGGCGAGGGTCAGGTTCCGGGTGACGTCACCGGTGATCGCCCCCGCCACCAGCAGGCTGACGATCGCCGTCAGGGCGATCGCCAGCGACTGCGGGAGGGGTCGGCGGCCGGCGGCGGCCACGCAGGCGAGCAGGACCAGGGCGGGGGTGCTGTTGGGGGTCAGCTCGTGCAGGGCGACGGCGATGATCGTGGCGGCGCCGAGGGCGATCAGCGGGATCGGCGTGTCCGCCGACCTCCGGCCGGCGATCCTGAAGGGGAGCAGGGCCACGGCGAGGGTGAGCACCAGGGCGGAGCTCAGGATGATGCTCGGCGGGCCGGACACGAGTGCGGTGTGCGCCTGTCCCGCGCCGACCAGCACGATCACGCCCAGCCGCAGCATGCGGGAGAGGGGGCTGGACGTAACGGGCATCACCTTTCGACGTTATAGGACCGTGCGGCGGACCCGGGAAGCGCACGGGCGCGACGCGACACCACGAGCGCCTGCGTGGCGAGGGTCAGGCCGACGAAGATCAGGATGCCGCCGGTCGTGACGGTCAGTCCCATGGAGGTGCCGGCGACCTGCTCGATGACGCGCACGGCTATCGAGGCCAGCCAGGCCAGCAGAGTCCAGACCGTCCCCTTGGACCAGGCGGCTCCTTGGGCGTCGGTCCAGATCTGCACGGTCATCGCCCGCAGGATGCCGAGTCCGACGCCGATCACCGCCTCTGCGGCGAGAAAGACGAGGCTGAGGGCGAAGTGGTCGGGGTCGAAGAGGCCGCCCGAGACCAGACCGATCACGATCACCACGGCGGAGATGTAGAAGATGCTGGAGCGGTCGGCCGGGCGGGTCTTGAACTGGCGGTAGATGACGAACGCGAGGACCAGGAGGATCAGCAGGCCGGTTTCGACGGAGTTCATGACACGTGACGGTAGGGACGGGGGCCGTCGCGGCGGATCGACCAGCGGGTGGAGCTTCGCAGATCTCCACCCAAGGGTGGATACACGACCCAGCGACCGGGCTGCGCGATGGGGGCCGTTCCTAGGGGGCGGGCGGCCCGGATGCTTGGTTGTGCCGCGCGGTCGGCACTGGCGGGAGGTTGAGGCTGTGGCAGGGCTGGGTGAGTGGTCGGGCTTAGTGCGGTTTCGGTTCGTGTGACCATTGCGGGTTTTGGTGCGTCTGTTGGTGACATGACCATTGAGACCGTTCGGGGGGCGACATCATCGAGGAGCTCTATCGCGAGCACTGGCCGCTCGTGTGCGGGTTCCTTCTGCGCAGGACCCGCGATCCGCATCTCGCCGAGGACTTGGCGCAGGAGACCTTCGTCAAGGCGACCAGGGCGCTGCTCGGCTGGCGAGGGGAGAGCGCGGCCGCGTGGCTCCTCACGATCGCCAGGAACGTGCTGCTCGATCACGTACGCAGGAGCCGGCGGGAGCTCGCGCTGCCCGACGCCGATGAGCTTGGTGTGCCGCCGCTGCACGTGGCCGCGCTGGATGTGCGCGACGCGCTGGAGCGGCTGCCCGAGCAGCAGCGGCGGCTGCTCACCTTGGTCTATTTCGAGGGCTTCTCGATGGTTGAGGTGGCCGCGATGACCGGAAGGTCACACAGCTCGATCAAGACCGCGGTGTGGCGGGCGCGGGCCGCCTTCGCCGACCTGTACGGGGAGGATGCATGAGCACGTCCGATAGGCCGGGCACGCCTGGCCCGCACGATCAGTCACATACGTCTGACCCGCTCGATGCGCCGGATGCTCCTGGCGCGCTCGATGCGCCGGACGCGACTGGTTCGCTCGATATGCCGGACGCGCCTGGCCGGCTCGATGCGCCGGATGCGGCGGGTGATGCACGCAGCCTGCCGGAGTTGCCCACGATGCCGGACTTTGATCCCAGGCGTACCAGGCGCGCTGTCCGGCGAGGGCTGGTGCGGACGGTGGTCAGCGTGCTGGCGGTGCTGGCGCTGGTCGCGGTGGTCGTGACCGAAGGGGCGTCGCTGGTGCAGACGCGGGGTGATCGTGAACGTCGCATGATGGACGTGCTCGGGACCGCGTTCAAGATGTACAACCCCGCCTACCTCGTGAACAACGGGCCCTGTTGCGAGACGACGCCCGTCTCCATGGCGTTCGAGGTGACCGCCCGTCCCCTGGGGCCGGTCGGGGCGTGGCCGGGTGGGAGCCAGACGTACTCGATCAGTCAGGACTTCTTCGGGCGGGTCGGGCGGTTGCCGCTCGGTCACACCGCCAATACCCGGCTCTCCCAGTCGTTGTTCAACGTCGGCACCACGCTGGGGAGGAAGGCGGAGGTGAAGGAGGTGCTCGCCCGGTTGCCGGCCGATCTGAGCGCGCTGGCGGTGGTGGAGTTCGAGCGGCCGTTGGGGGAGGCGGAGTTCGAGGCGTTCGTACGGCGCCACGGCTCCTGCGCCGAACGGGTCGTGTACGAACGCAGGCCCGGGTCGCTGCCGATCACATGGGGCTTCGACTACTGGATCGACACGGCGGACCATCGCGCGGGCGACATCACGGATGAGGTGTGCCGAGGCGGGTTGCCGCAGTTCCGGGCGTGGGTCGGGCTGCTGCGTGACCACGACGACGCCAACCTGCGCTCCTTCGACCTGAGCCTGGAGCGGCTGCGGGAGGCGTCGCGGGCCGGGCTCGCCCACGCCTACGTGGACGAGCTCAGCTCGGTCCGCGAGCTGCGGGAGTTGCTCAAGGACCCGCAGGTGCGGACGATCCGGCTGGCCGATGTGGCGTTCGATCTGGATCGTCCGCACCCATGAGAGCCCGGGTCAGCGGAGGACGCTGGAGAGGGCGGAGGTGAGGGAGGCGCGGGAGTCGTCCTGGTCGATGGACCAGAGCATGAACCCGCCGAGCCCCTTCAACCGGATGTACGCCGCCTTCTGCAGCATCACCGCCGGATCGTCGTACGACCAGAACTCGTTGCCGTCGTACAGCCACAGGGCGCCGGTGAGCAGGTCGCGGTGGCGCTGGCCCGGCTTGTTCACCAGGTCCTTGTAGTCCTCGGTGCCGGGGGCCCACTTGCCGGGGGCGGGGCCGGTGGCGGGCTGGTAGAGGCCCTTGGAGCGGTCGGTGACGCCGGTCCAGCCCTGCCCGTACGCGGGCACGCCGACCACGAGCTTGCGTGCGGGCGCCCCGCGCTTGAGGTAGTCGCGGACGGTCTGGTCGACGCTGTACTTCACCGGGCTGGGGTCGCGCCGGTCGGTGAACAGGTTGGCGTGGTGCGCGGTCTGCTGCTCCCAGGTGCCGTGCAGGTCGTACCCCTGGAGGGTGGCGAAGTCGAGCTGCCTGAAGACCTCGCGTACCTCGAAGCCCGCGTCGATCTTGGCGGCGGCGGCCGGGAGGAACGCGCTGAGCTGCGCCTTCCGCGAGAACGCGGTGAGCTGGCGGCGCAGCTCGGTCACGAACAGCGTGAAGTTGCGCTTGTCCTCGGGCCTGATCACGTTGCCCTCGGCGCCGGCCGAGCCGGGCCATTCCCAGTCGAGGTCGATGCCGTCGAAGACGCCCGCGGCGGCGCCGGGCTCGAGGCCGGGCAGGTTGCCGCGCAGCCACATGTCGATGCAGGAGGAGGCGAGCTTGGAGCGCGACTCGGCGGTGAGCACGGCGTCGGAGAACGCGGCGGAGCCGGTCCAGCCGCCGAGCGAGATCATCACCTTGAGCTTGGGGTGCTTGGCCTTGAGCTTGCGGAGCTGGTTGAGGTTGCCGTTGAGCGCCTGTCCCGGTTCGTCGGCGGCGCCGTCCACGCTCTGCTCGGCGGGCACGGGCCGCTGCCAGTCGGCCCACGGGTCGGAGGAGTAGCAGGTGCCGTCGCCGTTCACGAACCCGAACGCGTAGTTGAGGTGGGTGAGCTTGGCGGCGGCGCCGCTGAGGTGCACGTCCTTGACGTGGTAGTCACGTCCGTAGACGCCCCATTGGATGAAGTACGCGACCCGGTTGAACCCGGTGCGGGCCTCGGCCGGTACGGAGACCAGCGTGAGCCCGAGTAAGACGGACAGGGCGATGAGGATCTTCTTCTTCACGGGGCCGCTCCCGGACAGCTACAAATAGGAAACTTTCCTATAAGTTGAACGCGATCGTAGAGCCGCCCTGAGCCCTCGTCAACGACCCGCACCGGCCGGAGCACTGCGGGAGACGGGCACACTGGAAACGTGCCATCCATCCTGCCTGACGGCGATCCCGCGCCCACCTCGGGCGAGCTGCCCGACAGCGCCCTGCGCGGCCTCGGCGAGCGCCCGTTCGGCTTCTACGTGCACGTGCCGTTCTGCCTGACCCGCTGCGGCTACTGCGACTTCAACACCTACACCGCCTCCGAGCTGGGCCCCGGCGCCTCACAGCGCGACTACGCCGACACGGTGATCGAGGAGATCCGCCTGGCGCGCCGCGTCCTGGGCGAGACCGACCTGCCGGTGGAGACGGTGTTCTTCGGCGGCGGCACCCCCACCCTGCTGCCCCCCGAAGACCTGGCACGCATCCTGGCCGCGCTCGGCTCGGAGTTCGGGCTGCGGCCGGACGCCGAGGTCACCACCGAGGCCAACCCCGAGTCGGTCGATCCCTCGTCGCTGGAGAAGCTGCGCCACGGCGGCTTCAACCGCATCAGCTTCGGCATGCAGAGCGTGCGCGAGCACGTGCTGCAGGTCCTCGACCGCCGCCACACGCCGGGCCGGGCCGCCGCGGCCGTCAGGGAGGCGCGTGCGGCCGGGTTCGAGCACGTCAACCTCGACCTGATCTACAGCACGCCGGGCGAGTCCGACGACGACTGGCGGGCCTCGCTGGGCGCGGCGATCGAGGCCGGGCCCGACCACGTGTCGGCGTACTCGCTGATCGTCGAGGAGGGCACCCGCCTGGCCGCGCGCATCAGGCGCGGCGAGCTGCCGATGCCCGACGACGACGTGGCCGCCGACCGCTACCTCATCGCCGACGAGCTGCTGTCCGCGGCCGGGTTCGCGTGGTACGAGGTGTCCAACTGGGCCGTCACCGACCACGCCCGCTGCCGCCACAACCTGCTCTACTGGACCGGCGGCGACTGGTGGGCGGCCGGCCCAGGAGCCCACAGCCACGTCGGCGGCACCCGCTGGTGGAACGTCAAACACCCCGCCGCCTACGCCCAGCGCCTGGCCGCGGGCCACTCGCCGGCGCACGCCCGCGAGGTGCTCGGGGACGACGACCGCGACGCCGAACGCCTCATGCTGGAGCTGCGGCTGTCGTCCGGCCATCCGCTGGCCGAGGTCGCGCCCGCCGCGCGGCCCGTGGTGGCGAGCGCCCTGGCGCGCGGGCTGCTGGAGCCCGAGCCGTTCAAGGCGGGCCGCATGGTGCTGACCCTCCAGGGCCGGCTGCTGGCCGACGCCCTGGTCAGGGACCTCCTGGTCTAGGTGATCAGGCGGATGGAGAGGGGATAGCGGTAACGCTCGCCCCGGTACGTCGCCATCGCCGCCTGGACATGGAAGATCAGCGACACGACGAAGACCGCCGGCAGCAGCAGGAAGCCGATGAACAGCAGCATCAGGAACGCGGACACGATGTAGCCGATGAACATGGTGATCTGGAAGTTCAGCGCCTCCGCCGCCTGGTCCCTGACGTAGGGCGACTGGTCCTTGCGCACCACGTAGATGATGAGCGGGCCGATCCACGAGACCAGCAGGCCGAGGAGGTGGGCCAGCATCGCCATGGAGTTGTCGTCGGTGCCGGGGCGGGGGCCGAAGCGGCCGGGCACGTAGGGCTCGCCGGGGGCCTGCGGGTAGCCGTAGCCGGGCGGGGGCGGCGGATAGCCGGGCCGGCCGTAACCACCGGGCGGCCCGTAGCCGCCGGGACCGCCGTAGGGGCCCTGCAGGCCGTAGCCGCTGGGCGGCTGCGGGTGGTAGATGGGCGCCGACCCGGGCTGCTGCCCATAGGGGAGCTGCTGCCCATAACCGGGCGCCGACCCGGGTTGCTGCCCGTAGCCGGACGAGCCGGGCTGCTGCGAGTAACCCGGGGTGGAGCCGGGCTGCTGCGAGTAACCCGGGGTGGAGCCGGGCTGCGGTGGGTAGCCGGGCGTGGAGCCGGGTTGCTGGGGGGAGCCGGGTTGTTGTCCGTACGGCGGGGGCGGGCCGGGTTGGGGGCCCGAGCCGGGCGCGGGCGGCGGCAGGTCGGACGGGGTGACCTTGCGGGTGGCGTCGTCGTCCGCCGGGGCGAACCTGCGGGTGGCGTCGTCGTCGGCGGGTGGCGGGGTCGGGTCCTGGCTCATGGGGCCTCCGTAACGAAGTCGATCAGTTCCTCGACCCGGCCGAGCAGCGCCGGCTCCAGGTCCGTGTACGTCGAGACGGCGCCGAGTATGCGCCGCCACGCCTCGGCGGGCTCCATGCGCCAGCCCAGCGCGGCGATGACGCCCTCCTTCCACGGCACCCCGCGCGGCACGTCGGGCCAGGCCGGGATGCGCAGCACGGACGGCTTGACCGCCTGCCAGATGTCGACGAACGGATGCCCGACCACGAGCACGTCGGGCGAGGTGATCTCGGCGGCGATCCGGCTCTCCTTGGAGCCGGGCACCAGGTGGTCGACGAGCACGCCGAGGCGCCGCCCCGGCTCGGGGCCGAACTCATCGACGATGGCGGGCAGGTGGTCGACGCCTTCGAGGTATTCGACGACGACGCCTTCGGCCCGCAGGTCGTGGCCCCAGATCTTCTCGACGAGGGCGGCGTCGTGGACGCCTTCGACGTAGATGCGGCTCTGCCTGGCGACCCTGGCCCGCAGCCCTTCGACGGCGATCGAGCCCGACGCGCTGCGCCGAGGGCCGGTGGGGGTGGTGGCGGTGGGGCGTACGAGGGTCACGGGACGGCCGTCCAGCAGGAACGCCGCGGGCGCGAGCGGGAAGAGCCGGCGCTTGCCGAACCGGTCCTCCAGCGTGACGGCTTCCTTGTCACAGGCCACCACGGCGCCGCAGAAGCCGCTGTCGGCGTCCTCCACGACGAGGTCAGGTTCCGCGGGCACCTTGGGGATCTTGCCCTTGCCCGGCCGCCGCCAATTTCCCGCCAGTACATCGCCCTCGTACACACGGGGACCGTAGCAAATCACCCGCTCACTGCAAGGCGCTTCCGCGCGCCGCTGCGGCGGATGAGGACGACGATCGTGCCGGCGATGGCGGCGAGCAGCCCGGCGCCCGGCAGGACCACGAGGGCGATGAGGCCGTCGGCGACGCCGTTGACGACGGAGTAGGAGTCGCGGCCGACGCCGTAGCGCACGGTGGCCTCTTCCTGGTTGACGCAGGTGAGCTGGTAGTCGCCCTTGGCCGGCGCGTTGATCACCAGGAACTGCTCCCACACGGCGTCGCCGGCCGACACCGTTCGCCGGTCGGGGGTCTTGGCCAGCTTGGCCTCGCCGCTGATCGAGCAGTCGTAGGTGACGGCGGTGTCGCTGGCGAGGTAGACGCCTGGCTTCTCGGCCGGGTCGACCGTCACCGTGACGCTTTCGCCGGACGCGAACGTCTGCTTGGGCACCAGGTCGGTCGCGCCGCCCAGACCGGTGGCGAACAGCACGCCGCCGCCCGCCAGACAGGCCACGAACACGCCCCAGACGGCCACCAGCCACCACCGGCTGGGCTTTATGGCTTTGGAGTCTATTCGTGGTGGAAATTGGGCCTGTTGGCCGTATTGTCCGTACTGAGATGGCGGGCCGAACTGAGCGGGGTCACCGTACTGCGGTGGCCCCTGTCCGCACGGAGGCTGTTGCCCGTACTGGGGTGGTCCCTGCGGCGGCTGTCCTTGTGGGGGCGGTCCGTACTGGGGCGGACCGTAGCCTGGCGGCGGGCCGTACGTCGGGGGCCGGGAATCGTCGGTCATGAGGGCAAGTGTGGGGCCTGTCGCTCACAGGAAGCCAGACAGCAGTTGGGACGCGGTGTTATCGCACCTTGTGGGCGAGAGCCGTACACTTGGCACTCGGGAACACAGAGTGCTAGACACCACGTTCCTGTAAGGGACAGAGGCAGGAGGTGAGCACGTGCTCGACGATCGGAAGCTGGCGGTGCTCCGGGCCATTGTCGAAGACTACGTGTCCACCAACGAACCGGTGGGCTCCAAGGCGCTGGCCGAGCGTCACAATCTGAAGGTCTCCCCGGCGACGGTCAGGAACGACATGGCCGCGCTGGAGGAGGAAGGCTACATCACCCAGCCCCACACCAGCGCGGGCCGCGTGCCGACGGACAAGGGCTATCGCCTGTTCGTCGACCGGCTCTCGCAGGTCAAGCCGTTGTCGGGGGCCGAGCGGCGGGCGATCGAGACGTTCCTCGCCGGCGCGGTCGACCTCGACGACGTCGTCACCCGCACGGTCCGGCTGCTGGCGCAGCTGACCAGGCAGGTGGCGGTCGTGCAATACCCCACGCTCAACCGATCGACGGTCCGGCACGTCGAGCTCGTCCCGCTGACCGACCGGCGGGTCATGCTCGTGCTCATCACCAACACCGGCCGCGTCGAGCAGCGCGTGGTGGAGCTGCCCGAGGCGGTCGAAGACCACCGCATCGCCAACCTGCGCGCCGTGCTCAACGCCTGCCTCGACGGCTGCGGCCTGAGCAACGTGCCCGAGCTGGTGGCCGACCTGCCGGAAAGGCTCCCGATCGAAGACCGGCCCGCCGCGGCGACGATCCTCTCCGTGCTGCTCGAGACGCTGGTCGAGCGGCACGACGAGAAGATCGTGTTCGCCGGCGCGGCCAACCTCGCCGGCGCCGACTTCGCCACCGGCCTGCGCGACGTGCTGGAGGCGCTTGAGGAGCAGGTCGTCCTCATGCGGCTGCTCGGCGAGACATCCTCAGACACCCCGTCCGCGCTCACCGTGCGCATCGGCTCGGAAAACCCCTACCTCAGGGGCACATCCGTCGTCGCGACCGGATACGGTTCTGGCGACAACCAACTGGCCCGGCTCGGCGTTCTGGGGCCGACCAGGATGGACTATCCCGTGACGATGGGCGCCGTACGCGCGGTGGCACGCTACGTCAGCCAGATCCTGGCTGCATCATAAGAGGTCGATAAGTGGCAAACAGCGACTACTACGCCACCCTCGGGGTGCGCCGTGACGCGAGTCAGGACGAGATCAAGAAGGCGTATCGCCGGCTCGCCCGCGAGCTGCACCCTGACGTGAACCCCGATCCTGACACGCAGGAGCGGTTCAAAGAGATCACGCAGGCCTACGAGGTGCTGTCCGACCCGAACAAGCGCCAGATGTACGACCTGGGTGGCGACCCCTTCGGCGGCGGCGCGGGAGCGGGCGCCGGCGCGGGAGGCTTCGGAGCGGGCTTCCCGTTCAGCGACATCATGGACGCCTTCTTCGGCACCGCCACCGGTGCCAGGGGGCCCCGCTCGCGCGCCCGCAGGGGCCGCAACGCCACCATCAGGGTCGAGCTCGACCTGCGCGAGACGGCGTTCGGCACGACCCGCGAGCTGGCCGTCGACACGGCCGTGCTGTGCGACATCTGCCACGGCGCCGGCACCGCGCCGGGCACCCACCCCGACACCTGCGACATGTGCAGCGGGCGCGGCGAGATCTCCCAGGTGACGCGGTCCTTCCTGGGCCAGGTCATGACCTCGCGGCCCTGCCCGCAGTGCGGCGGCTTCGGCACCATCATCCGCAACCCCTGCCAGGAGTGCTCCGGCGACGGCCGGGTGCGCACCCGGCGTACGATCAAGGTCCGCATCCCCGCGGGCGTCGAGGACGGCACCCACATCCAGCTCGCCGGCGAGGGCGAGGTCGGTCCGGGCGGCGGCCCGCCCGGCGACCTGTTCCTCGAGATCGTCGAGCGGCCCCACGAGATCTTCGAACGGCGCGGCGACGACCTCCACTGCACCGTCCAGATCCCGATGACGGCCGCCGCGCTCGGCACCGTGCTGTCCGTCGAGACCCTCGACGGCGCCGAGGAGATCGACGTCCGGCCAGGCACGCAGTCGGGCCAGGTCATCACCATGTACGGCAGAGGCGTCCAGCGGCTCAACGAGTCCGGCAGGGGCGACCTGCTCATCCACGTCAACGTCGAGACGCCGAGCCGTCTCGACGCGGCTCAGGAAGAGCTGCTGCGCGAGCTGGCCAGGCAGCGAGGTGAGGAGCGCCCGCCTGGCAAGTTCGCACCGGGCCAGCAGGGTTTTTTCTCCCGCCTGCGTGACGCGTTCAACGGCCGGTGACGGCTCCGGTCTTCCTGAGCGCGCACCTCGAAGGGCCCGAGCTGACGCTCGACGGCCCCGAGGGGCGGCACGCGGCCTCCGTACGCCGGTTGCGCGCCGGTGAGCGCCTCGACCTCACCGACGGGGCGGGCGGGGTGGCCGAGTGCGTCGTACGCGAGGCGCTGAAGGACGCGCTGCGGCTTGAGGTGCTGCGCCGCTACGACGTCGAGCCGCCGCGGCCCCGGCTGGTGGTCGTCCAGGGGCTGCCCAAGGGCGACAGGGGCGAGCTGGCGGTCGAGATGATGACCGAGGCCGGCGTCGACGTGATCGTGCCGTGGGCGGCGGCCCGCAGCATCACCCAGTGGAAGGGCGACAAGGTCGCCAAGGCCCTCGGCCGCTGGCGCTCCACCGCGCGCGAGGCGGGCAAGCAGGCCCGCCGCTTCCACCTGCCCGAGGTGGCCGACCTCGCCTCCACGGCACGCGTCGAGCGGCTGCTGGCGGAGGCGGCGCTCGGGCTGGTGCTGCACGAGGAGGCCGCCGAGCCGCTGTCGGGCGTGGCGCTGCCGGCGGGCGGCGACGTCGTCATGGTGGTGGGGCCGGAAGGCGGGGTCTCGGAGGAGGAGCTGGAGCGCTTCAGGGCGGCCAAGGCGGAGCCGGTGCTGCTCGGGCCTACGGTGCTGCGCACGTCCACGGCGGGGGTGGCGGCGGCCGCTGTGCTGTTCAGCCGCACGGGCCGCTGGTGAGCCGCCAGGGCCTCGTCTGCGTGTCTTGCAGGGGGTGCGCCGTGAGGCGTGTCCTGCGAAGGTCGGGCCGCTAGGGCGTGGTCTGCGTGTCCTGCAGGGGGGTCGCCTCGACGGGCGGCGTCTCGTTCATCTCGTCGTCCGGCGGGCACTGCTCCGGCGGGCACGACGGCGGCGCGGACGTCTCGATCATGGTGGGCGACGGTGTCGGCGTCGGCGACGGTGAGAGGGTGGGGCAGTCGGACGGCGGCTCGGCTTCCTCGGCGAGCGCCGAAGGACATGGGGTCGTGGTGGGCGTGGGGGTGGGCGACGGAGACGGCCTGCTGGTCGACTCGGCCTTACGGGTCGGCTTGGGCGAGGCGGGCGACGGCGTCGCCGGGATCACCACCGCAGGCGGCGACTCACGGGGCGGCACGCTGGTCGCGGGCGGATCGATGGACCGGGTGGTCGAGGAGTTGGACGGCACCTTGCTCGTCTCGTCGTCCACGATCCGCACGGGCGCCTGATCGATGATCTGGGAGCGCAGGCCGGGGACGGCGAACACGATTGCGCCCGCCACCAGCACCGCGCTGGCCGCGGCCGCTCCCGCGCGCCACCAGAACAGATTGCGTACGCCCCGCCGCTCGATGCGGGCACGGATGATCTCCAGTCCGTCCGGCGAGGGCACGACCGCGTCCGCCTCCGCGCGGAGCGCACGGCGCAGCAGGTCGCCGTACTCGTCGGGGGGCTGGGTCATGACATTTTCTCCAGGACCGATCGCAAGGCGGCCATGCCACGTGCGGTGTGGCTCTTGACCGCCCCCTTGCTGATGCCCATGGCGTGGGCGATCTCAGCTTCGGACAGATCACCGTAGTAGCGTAGAACCAGAGCCTCTCTTTGTCGGGTCGGAAGGGCACGTAATGCCTCGATCACGGCAGAACGTTCCAGCTCGCCGATGGCGCCGTTCTCGGCGCTCGGCGCGTCGGGCAGACCTTTGGGAGCATACTTCTCGACGACCGCGCGGTGTCGCAGCACCGACCTGGACCGGTTGACGACTGACTGGCGCAGGTAGGCGAGTGCTTTGTCGGGATCACGCAGCCTGCGCCAGGCGCCATGGATGGCGACGAACGCATCCTGCACGACTTCCTCAGCTGTTGCCATGTCGCGTACCAGCAACACGGCCAGACGCACCAACGACCGAAAATGCGCACTGTACAGCGCCGTAACGGCCATGTCGGCATCCCACCCGACCGGCACCGCCCCCATCGACCTGTCGGCCAGAAGGGTTTCGGTGGTCACATCAGTGGGACGCGCGGCCTTCCCAGAGGGTTTACGCTCTTCCGGTTCTGGAGGTTTCCCCGGTTCCTTAGGGTGCATTACCCAGTCGTGTCCTCGCCAGGTGGCGCTCGCCCGACCCTGAATCGTCTTTTCTGCTGAAGTGTCGCACACTCACCCTAACCTTGTGGATCTTCCTGCGCACGACACAGCTGATTACCGATTCGCAACGGACTCACCGACGGCGGCGCCCTCGGTAGGCTGATCGAGTGAGCGATTGCCTCTTCTGCAAAATCGTCGCCAAGGAGATTCCCGCCGAGATCGTTTACGAAACCGGCCGGACCCTGGCGTTCCAGGACATCAACCCGCAGGCGCCGACCCACGTGCTGGTGATCCCCAAGGAGCATCACGCCAACGCCGCCGCGCTCGCCGCGGCCGACGACGGGCTCGCCGACGAGGTGCTCAAGACCGCGCACGAGGTCGCCGTGCTCGGCGGCGTCGCCGAGAGCGGCTACCGCGTCGTCTTCAACACCGGTCCAGGCGCCGGTCAGACCGTCTTCCACGTGCACGCCCACGTGCTCGGCGGGCGCGATCTCACCTGGCCGCCCGGCTGACGGCCTGGGCAGGCCGGGCGCGGTGATATTGACGCGAGCAATCGGCCTGGCCCCGGATACGATGGGCGGAGAAGAACTCCGAAAGAGACCGGGAGGCATCAGGCCGCTGGCCTGCCCATGTCCGAACTACACGAATCCCGACGCACAGCACCTCCCTCGCGGACTCAAGCGAAGGTGCTGATACCGGACGAATACCCGATGGTCAGCCTCCTGGGCTCCCGCGACGAGCTGCTACGCGTCATCGAGGGCGCCTTCCGGGCCGACATCCACGTACGCGGCAACGAGATCACCGTCACCGGCAGCCCCGACGAGAGCGGCACCGTCGTGCGCCTCTTCGAAGAGCTCGTCGAAGTCCTGCGCAGCGGCGGGGAGCTCACCCCCGACGCGGTCGAGCGCAGCATCGCCATGCTCCGCATGACCTCCGACCGGCCCGCCGAAGTGCTCTCGCTCGACATCCTGTCCTCGCGCGGCCGCACCATCCGCCCCAAGACCGTCAACCAGAAGCGTTACGTCGACGCCATCGACGATCACACCATCGTCTTCGGCATCGGCCCCGCCGGCACCGGCAAGACCTACCTCGCCATGGCCAAGGCGGTGCGCGCGCTGCAGGAGAAGCGGGTCAACCGCATCATCCTGACCCGGCCGGCGGTCGAGGCGGGCGAGCGCCTGGGCTTCCTGCCCGGCACGCTCTACGAGAAGATCGACCCCTACCTGCGCCCGCTCTACGACGCGCTGCACGACATGGTCGACCCCGACTCCATCCCCAAGCTGATGGCGGCGGGCACGATCGAGGTCGCGCCGCTGGCCTACATGCGCGGCAGGGCCCAGCCGGTGGACAGCCAGGTGCTGACCCCCGACGGCTGGCGGGCGATCGGCGAGCTGGAGGTCGGCGACCTCGTCGTCGGCTCCGACGGCGAGCCGACTCCCGTGCTGGGCGTCCATCCGCAGGGCGAGAAGACGATCTACCGGCTGTCCAGCGACGACGGCGCCTCCGTGCTCGCCAGCGAAGACCACCTGTGGACCGTCCGCGACGGCGCGGGTGAGCCGTGGCGGGTGCTGGAGACCAAGCAGCTGCTCGGCGAGCGCCGGTGGGAGCTGCCGATGCTCACCGCGCCGGTCCGCTTCCCCGAGCGTGCGGTGCCGATGGATCCGTACGCGCTGGGCCTGATCCTCGGCGACGGCCGGGACGTCGAGCCGCGCACGAGCGGCCACCGCCCGCCAGGGCGCTCCGGCGGCACCATGACGCTCACCCATCCGCTCACCGAGCTCGGCCTGGCGGGCCGCACCGCGGCCACGACGTTCGTGCCAGAGGTCTATCTCCGCAACACGCCGGAGATCAGGCTCGCGCTGCTCCAGGGCCTGCTCGACGCGGCCGGGACGGTCACCGAGCACGGCCCGCGCTTCACCACCGGCTCCGAGCGGCTGCGCGACGACGTGATCGCCCTCGTGCGGTCGCTCGGCGGCGTGGCCTACGCGAGCCGGGAGGAGGCGTACGTCCTCGACATCCGCCTGCCGGAAACCAGGCCCGCGCGGCACATCGCGCGCATCGAGCCGGGCGGCACCGCCGAGTGCGTGTGCATCCAGGTGGCGGCCGAGGACTCCCTCTACGTCACCGAGGGCCACCTCCTCACCCACAACACGCTCAACGACGCCTTCATCATCCTCGACGAGGCACAAAACTCCTCGGCCGAGCAGATGAAGATGTTCCTGACCAGGCTCGGGTTCAACTCGAAGATCGTGGTCACCGGTGACGTCACGCAGGTCGACCTGCCCTCGGGCACGGTCAGCGGGCTGCGGGTGGTGCAGGAGATCCTCGAGGGCATCCCCGACATCCACTTCGCCCGGCTGACCAGCTCCGACGTGGTGCGGCACAAGCTCGTCAGCGAGATCGTCGACGCCTACGGGCGCTACGACGCCACGCAGGCGGCCCAGGAGCCGAAGGCGATCCAGCAGCGAGGGAAGCGGCGGCCGTGAGCATCGAGATCAACAACGAGTCGGGCGTCGGGGTCGACGAGGAGAGCATCGTCGCCCTGGCCGCCCACGTGCTCGGCGAGATGGGCATCAACCCGCTCGCCGAGCTGTCCATCGTGGTCGTCGACGAGGACGCCATGGCGGAGCTGCACGAGAAGTGGATGGGCGAGCCAGGCCCGACCGACGTGCTGGCCTTCCCGATGGACGAGCTGCGGCCCGGGGGCGGCGCGCGCGGCGAGTCCGAGGGGCCGGCCGACCCGGCGCTGCTGGGCGACGTCGTGCTGTGCCCGCAGGTGGCGGCCAGACAGGCGAAGGAGGCCGGGCACAGCACGGCCGACGAGCTCGAGCTGCTGTGCACCCACGGCATCCTGCATCTGCTCGGCTACGATCATGCCGAGCCGGAGGAGCACAAGGAGATGTTCGGACTGCAGTCCCGGCTCCTCGAGTCGTGGCAGGAGGTGCGCAACCCGCGGTGAACGCCTGGTTGCTGTCGGCCATCGCGCTCGTCGTCGTCGGTGGCCTGATCGCCAGTGCGGAAACGGCGCTGACACGCATCTCCCGGGTGCGTGCCGACGAATACGTCCGTGAGGCGCGGCGCGGCGCCGCGCGGTTGCAGACGATCGTGACCGACCCGCCGCGCTACCTCAACCTGCTCCTGCTGCTGCGGCTGAGCTGCGAGCTGGTCGCGACGGTGATCGCGACGCTGCTCTTCATCGACCTGCTCGACGACCAGGGCTGGGCCTACTTCTGGGCCGCGGCCGCGATGATCGTGATCAGTTACGTCGTGGTCGGCGTCATGCCGCGTACGCTGGGCCGCCAGCACGCCGAGCCGGTCGCGCTGGCCAGCGCGCCGATCGTGTACGGCCTGACCCGCATCTTCGGCCCGCTGCCCAAGCTGCTCATCCTGCTGGGCAACGCGCTGACGCCGGGCAAGGGGTTCCGCGACGGCCCGTTCACCTCGGAGGCCGAGCTGCGTGACCTGGTCGACCTGGCCGAGGAGCGCCGGGTGATCGAGCCGGACGAGCGCGAGATGATCCACTCGGTGTTCGAGCTGGGCGACACGCTCGTCCGCGAGGTCATGGTGCCCCGCACCGACATGGTCTACATCGAGCGGTCCAAGACCATCAGCCAGGCGCTGTCGCTGGCGCTGCGCAGCGGGTTCTCCCGCATCCCCGTGGTGGGCGAGAACGAGGACGACGTCATCGGCATCGCCTACCTCAAGGACATCGCCCGCAAGATCCACGAGTCGGGCGAGGGCGGGGGCAAGGAGACGATCGAGTCGATCCTGCGCCCGGCCGCGTACGTGCCGGAGAGCAAGCCCATCGACCAGCTCATGCGGGAGATGCAGGCCCGCCAGATCCACATCGCGATCGTCATCGACGAGTACGGCGGCACCGCCGGGCTGGTCACGATCGAGGACGTCCTGGAGGAGATCGTCGGGGAGATCACCGACGAGTACGACCAGGAGGCGCCGCGCGTCGAGCCCATGGACGACGGCGGCATGCGGGTCACCGCCCGCATGCCGGTCGACGAGCTGGGCGAGCTGTTCGACACCGAGATCGAGGTCGACGACGTCGAGACCGTCGGCGGGCTGCTGGCCCACGCGCTGGGCCGGGTGCCGATCGCGGGCTCGCACGCCGAGGTGGCCGGGCTGTCGCTGACGGCGGAGAGCCTGGCCGGGCGGCGTAACCGCATCAGCACGGTGGTGGTGCGGCGGGTGGGGCCGCCGGCGGACGAGGTCGTTCCCGCCACCGCCGAGCGCGAGCGGTCCCACGGACGGGAGTGAGCGTGCACGAGGGCCGGCGGTGAGCGTGCACGAGGGCCGGCGGTGAGCGTGCACGAGGGCCGGCGGTGAGCGTGCACGGGGGCCGGGAGTGAGCGAGCGCGTGGGCCGGGAGTGAGCGGGCAAGACGGCGGCGAATGCGGACGAAACGGCAAGCGTTCTACAAGTCAACTGCAAGCCGCCTCCGGCACTCTCAAATCACGACATCCAGTGCGGTGGGTGTCTACAGGGGAATCGTCCGAAGGCCGGGTGGGGTTCGCGGCCTGACGACGATCCTGGGGGGACGACGGCGTCACGATCCTGGTCGCGACGCTGGTCGGCGTAAAGGGTGTTCTCGTCCTGATCAGGGCGGGGGCACCCTTTTTGCGTATTGGTGGTCACTCCGGTGGATTGCCGCATTCCTCGTGCGGGCAAGCCACCGATCAAGGGGGGACCATGAAACGAAGACCAGGGATCGGCGCCTGCGCGCTGCTGACCTGCCTCCTGGCGGGTTGCGGCGGCGGAGGAGCCGAGAGCTTCCTCGACGCACAGGCCATGGCGCAACTGCGCGAGGTGGTCAGCAAGGAGCAGCCACGCCTGCCCGACGGCTTCACGATCAGGCCGGAGCAGGCCTGGCGGATGCCGTTCGGCCAGGCGGACAGGAACTGCCGGGCCGTGCTGAAACCGGCCGGCGGGCAGGCGCCCGGGCAGGCGCTGACCGCGCAGGCCGCGGTCAGCTACCTCGGCGACGGGCTGGGTGAGCAGGCCGGGGTCGGCCTCGCCAGGTACGCCAACCAGGAAGCGGAAGAGCACCTCGACGCCCTGTCGGAGGCGATGCGCAACTGCCGCGAAGTGCACACGTCCAGCGGCACCGACATGCGGCTGCACGAGCTGCCCATCGAGCAGGCGGTGCAGCAGGCGGCCGACGACGCCGTGGGCGCGCGGTTCAGCGGGCGGCTCAACGGCTACCCGTACGCGCTGGACGTCGTGCTCGCCCGGGTCGGCGACACGCTGGTGTCGGTGGTGCACACCGGGATGAACGACGTGGACACCGAGCGTACGCGTAAGGTCGTCGAGGCGGCGATCTCCATGGTCAACGCCTAACCTAGAGCGCGTGACACTCGATCCCGAAGACAGCAAGATCATCACGTTGGCTCGCGCCGCGAGGGCGCGCAACGGCTCCGCCGAGGGCGCGGCCGTGCGCGACGAGACGGGCCGCACCTACTCGGCGACGAACGTGGCCCTGTCCGCGCTCACGCTCTCCGCCGTGCAGGTGGCGGTGGCCATGGCCGTCTCCAGCGGCGCGCGCTCGCTCGAAGCGGTGGCGCTGGTGAGCGAGGGCGACCCGAGCCCCGCCGACGAGGCGGTGGCGGCCGAGCTGGGGGCGGGCAAGCTGCTGGTGGCCGGTCCCGACGGCACCCTGCGAGGCTGACATGCCCATGTCGCCATTTTTGGCGAGGTTGCGGGAGAAGGTCGGCACGGATCTGCTCATGCTGCCGTCGGTCACCGGGTTCGTGTTCGACGACGCCGGCCGCATGCTGCTGGCCCGCCACGGCGACGTGGGGCTGTGGGCGGCGCCCGGCGGCGGCGTCGATCCCGACGAGCGGCCCGAGGCGGCCGTGGTGCGGGAGCTGCGCGAGGAGCTGGGCGTCGAGATCGAGGTGCTGGGGCTGGTCGGCGTCTACGGCGGGCCCGAGTTCCGTACGGTCTATCCCAACGGGCACGAGGTCGGCTACGTCATCGCCGGCTACGGCTGTCGGCTCGCGCCCGGATCTCCCGAGCCGCGGCCCGACGGCGTCGAGATCAACGACTGCCGCTGGGTGGTGGAAGATGAGCTGCGCGGCCTCGACACCACCGCCTGGACACCCGGCGTGCTGCCCCTCGCCTATGCCTGGTGGCGTGAACACGCCGGTTGATGGGCCACAATGCACTATGTGACTTCGCCAGACAACCATCGCGCCGGATTCGCCTGCTTCGTGGGGAGGCCGAACGTCGGCAAGTCCACGCTGATGAACGCCCTGGTCGGCACGAAAGTGGCGATCACCTCGTCCAAGCCGCAGACGACCAGGCGCGTCATCAGGGGCATCGTGCACCGGCCCGACGCCCAGCTCATCATCGTCGACACCCCCGGCCTCCACCGCCCCCGCACCCTGCTCGGCGAGCGGCTCGACAGCCTCGTGCTGTCCACGCTGACCGAGGTCGACGTGATCGGGTTCTGCGTGCCGGCCAACGAGCCCATCGGCAAGGGCGACCGGTTCATCGCCGACAAGCTGTCGGCCGTGAAGAAGACGCCCGTCATCGCGGTGGTCACCAAGTGCGACCTGGCGAGCAAGGAGCAGATCGCCCAGCAGCTGCTCGCGGTGTCGCAGATCGCGGAGTTCGCGGCGATCGTGCCCGTCTCGGCCGAGTCGGGCGACCAGCTCGACGTCGTCGCCGACGTGCTGATCGAGCACCTGCCCGAGTCGCCGCCGCTCTACGAGGGCGGCCAGCTCACCGACGAGCCCGAGCAGGTGCTGGTCGGCGAGCTGATCAGGGAGGCTGCGCTGGAGGGCGTACGCGACGAGCTGCCCCACTCCATCGCCGTGGTCGTCGACGAGATGCTGCCCAGGGAGGGGCGCGACGACCTGCTCGACATCTACGCCCACATGTTCGTGGAGCGGCCCTCACAGAAGGCCATCGTCATCGGGCACAAGGGCGAGCGGCTGCGCGAGGTCGGCACGAAGGCCCGCAAGCAGATCGAGGCGCTGCTCGGCACCCGCGTCTATCTCGACCTGCGCATCAGCGTGGCCAAAGACTGGCAGCGCGACCCCAAGCAGCTGCGCCGGCTCGGCTTCTACGACTGATCCTCGCGCGCGGGGCGGTCAGCGGCGCACCAGCGCGAGCACCGACAGCAGCACCACCGCGACCGCGCAGGCCAGCGCGGCGAACCAGCCCGACCTGATCACCGGCTCGATCGAGAGCAGGTCGCCGAGGTGGATGGAGACGCGGTCGCGCAGGCCGCCGTCGCCCATCACGAACGTCACCAGCACGAACACCGCCACGCTCCCCGGCACGATCGCCAGGGCGGCCAGGCGGGGGCGGGCGAGCAGGCCCGCCACGCCGCAGCCCACCGCGGTCAGGCCGGCCAGCAGGGTGTAGACGCCGAGCGGGTCGTCGATGCCGCGCACGTGGCTGGCCACGCCGGCGCCGAACAGGCTGCTGGTCGCCTGGAGGCCGGCCCACGGCAGGACCGCGCAGCACGCCAGGAGGGCTCCGGCCGCCAGCACCGCGAACGCGGGGCCGCGACCGAGGCGGGAACGGGTGGGCGCGGGCTTGAGGTCTTCGGCCACACGATCAGCGTAAGCCGGGGAAGGTCGCCTCACCACCGTACGCAACGGAGTCGTCACCGTGGCGCGGTAGAAGCGCGAGCCGATCACCTGGCAGCGGACCCGTCATCCGGCTGCGGACCGGTCATCCGGCGTCCGTCCAGGGGTGGCACGGTCACCGGGTGGCGGGTGGAGGGCTTGGCGTCCGTCCAGGCGTGGGCGCGGTCACGGGGTGGCGAGTGGGAGTGCTTGGCGTTCGCCCCACTCCAGGCGGGTGCGGAGCTGGACGGCGTCGTCGGCCAATGCCGACACCAGGGTGCCTGGGGCGGCCAGGGGGAGGACGGCGACGCCCTCGGCCACCGCCGCCGGGGCCTGGGCGGTCATGAACGTCGTGCCGACGCAGCGGGCGCTGCCGTACACGGCGGGGGAGCCGTCGAGGGCCGGGTCGCCGACCGTGAACTCCTGCCTGAGCAGCGGCACGCCGTCGCGGGTGGCGTCGAAGCGGGCATGGCAGCGGCCGGACGGCTCTCCGTGGCGGCCGAAGACGATCTCCTCGCGCCACAGCACCGTCGCGTCCTGCTCCAGGGTGAGGCGTACGTGGAGGCGGTGGTCGCTGCGGGCGGCCAGGACGGTCGGCTCGGGGACGAACCTGAGCGTCGCCCCCGCACCGACGTGCGCGGTGACCACCATCGTGGACGGCCCGTCACCGGGCAGCACAAGGGTGGCGGCCACCGACCTCAACTCCAGCGTCGTGCCGGGCGCGACCCGCAGGTCCAAGTGCAGCCGATCACCACCGAGCGGCCCGGCCGCGGTGGACACCAGATGCACGGTGTGCGGCCCCGTCTGCCGCAACGTGAGCGGCGGCGCGGAAGCCAACCGCCGCAGCACCGTACGCCCCCCAGCCCCGGCAACGGTCTCCACCACCGCCACCGCACGCATCCCCCGCCCCCCGGCCTCCCCGGCGTCCACCGCCGGGGTGTCCGGTGCCATGGTCTCGATCGCGGTCAGGGTCTGTGTGTCGGGCGCGCCGGTCTCGGCGGCGGTCGCCGTCCGCGTGTCCCGCGCGCCGGTCCCCACGCTTGTCCTCACCTGCGCCTCTCTTGCACCGCTCGGCACGACGGCCGCTGTCCGCGTGTCCCGCGCGCCGCTGTCCACCCCGTTCCCCACCCGCTCTTCCCGCACCCCCGCCCCGCGCGCCGGCCCGCGTTCAGCGGTCCTCTTCGCGAAGCGCGTGGTCTCGGTGAAAGCGGGTGATGCGGTGGTGGGGTCGGTGGTGCGGGGAGCGTCAGGCCTGGTTGCGGCCGGCGAGGCAGGACGCGATGGGGCTTCGGGGTCGGGCCGTGGTGGCGCGGATGAGTCGCCGGGCGGGGTGTCGGGCAGGTTGGTGGGCAGGTGGTGGCAGCGTGGAGGGGGTTCATGAGACGGGGGTGGCGTGGGAGTGGGACCAGGCGCGGACCTCGTCCCTGACCCAGCCGGCCACCGTGTCGGCCGTCGGGTCCTGGCGGATCGAGGTGAACAGCACCGGCCGCTCCCCGCGTACGGCCGCCGCGTCCCGCGCCATGACGCCGAGGTCGGCGCCCACCATCGGCGCGAGGTCCGTCTTGTTGACGACCAGGAGGTCGGCCGTCGTGACGCCGGGACCGCCCTTGCGCGGGACCTTGTCGCCGCCCGACACGTCGAGGACGAAGATTTGCCGGTCGGCCAGCCCGCGGCTGAAGGTGGCGGTGAGGTTGTCGCCGCCGCTCTCCACGATCACCAGGTCGAGCGGCCCGAACCGGTATTCGAGGGTCTCGACGGCGTCGAGGTTGGCGGCGATGTCGTCGCGGATCGCCGTGTGCGGGCAGCAGCCGGTCTCGACGGCCAGGATGCGCTCCTCGTCGAGGACGCCCGCGCGGCGCAGGAAGTCGGCGTCCTCGGTGGTGTAGATGTCGTTGGTCACCACGCCCAGCGACAGGGTCGGGCCGAGCGTCCGGCACAGGGCCGCGACCAGGGCCGTCTTGCCGCTGCCCACCGGCCCGCCCACGCCGAGGCGCAGCGCGCGGCCGCGGCCGTCGGGCGTGTGGTGGTGGTCGTCGTGATTGGCTCCCATGGTGGGGTCCTTTCCTAGGAGACGAAGAGCCTGACCTCGGCCTGAGCGTGCTGCTCGGCGAGGAGGTCGAGGGCGGGTGCGGAGTGCGCGGGCAACGAGTCCCACCCGGAGGTGGATCCGGCGCGGGCGGCGATCGCGGACAGGTCGGGGGTGAGGCCGGCGAGCAGGGCGTGCACGGCGACGGGGTCGAGGCCGAGCAGGCGTACGGCGGCGGTGGCGGGCGCGGTGATCGCGTGGTAGGCGGCCGCCAGCGCGGCCTCCTCGGAGGTGGCGCCGGCGACGTGGGCCGCCGCGCCGAGGGCGATGGGGTGGTGCGGATCGCGTACGGCCCGTCCCAGCTCCTCCAGCACGGACGACGGCCACACCCGGCGGGCGACCCGCAGCAGCAGCCTGCCCTGGGTGCGGGAGGCGTCGCGCTGGGCGGGGGACGAGGTCCTGGCGTCCACCTCGGCGTCCAGCTCCGCCCACCGCCGCGCGCCAGGGGTGGCGGCGTGGGTGCGGGCGGCGGCCGTCAGCGCGGCGGCGACCGCGCCTGCGGTGTGCAGGCGCCCGCGCAGGAACGCGGCCAGCGACGGCGCGTCGTGCACCGAGCCCGCCGCGACGGCGCGCTCGACGCCGCCCGAGTGGGCGTGGCCGCCCGCGGGGAGCCTGGAGTCGGTGAGGAGCAGCAGGGACGGGTTCATCAGAAGAGGAAGTAGCGCTGGGCCATGGGCAGGGACGTGGCGGGGGCGGGCTCGATCAGCTCGCCGTCGATGCGGACCTCGAAGGTGTCGGGAGCGACGTCGATCCGGGGGAGCGCGTCGTTGAGCGGCATGGCGGCCTTGCCGCGCCGGCGTACGTCGGCCGTGGGCGCGAGCCTGCGGCGGACATCGAGCCGGTCGGCGAGGCCGGACTCCAGGGCGAGCGGCGCGACGAAGTGCAGGGAGGTCGCGGCGGCGGTGACGGGGGAGGCGCCGAACATGGGGCGCGGCAGCACCGGCTGGGGCGTGGGGATGGAGGCGTTGGCGTCGCCCATCTGTGCCCAGGCGACGACGCCGCCCTTGAGCACGAGGTCGGGTTTGACCCCGAAGAAGGCCGGGTCCCACAGGACGAGGTCGGCGAGCTTGCCGCGCTCGACGGAGCCGAGCTCGCCGTCGAGGCCGTGGGCGACGGCGGGGCAGATGGTGTATTTGGCGATGTAGCGGCGGGCCCGCAGGTTGTCGGCGGGGCCGTCGCCGAGCTGCCCCCGGCGGGCCTTCATGACGTGGGCGGTCTGCCACGTACGGATGATCGTCTCGCCGATGCGTCCCATGGCCTGGGAGTCGGAGCCGATCATGGAGATGGCCCCGAGGTCGTGCAGCACGTCTTCGGCCGCCATCGTGCCGGGCCTGATGCGGGACTCGGCGAAGGCGAGGTCCTCGGGGATGGCCGGGTTGAGATGGTGGCAGACCATCAGCATGTCGAGGTGCTCGTCGAGGGTGTTGACGGTGTGGGGTCTCGTGGGGTTGGTGGAGGAGGGCAGCACGTTGGCGTAGGAGGCGGCGCGGATGATGTCGGGCGCGTGCCCGCCGCCGGCCCCTTCGGTGTGGTACGCGTGAATCGTCCGGTCACCGATGGCCTTGAGCGTCGATTCGAGGAAGCCGGCCTCGTTCAGCGTGTCGGTGTGGATCGTGACCTGCACGCCGGAGGCGTCGGCCACGCTCAGGCAGGCGTCGATGGCGGCCGGGGTGGTGCCCCAGTCCTCGTGCAGCTTGAAGCCGGAGGCGCCGGCCCTGAGCTGCTCGGCCAGACCCTCGGTGCTGACCGTGTTGCCCTTGCCGAGGAGGGCGAAGTTCAGCGGGTAGGCGTCGAGGGACTCGAGCATGCGGCCGAGGTACCAGGTGCCGGTGACGGTGGTGGCCTTGGTGCCCTCGACGGGCCCGGTGCCGCCCCCGACGATCGTCGTGACACCGGACCCGATGGCCTCGTCGAGGAGCTGCGGGCAGATGAGGTGGACGTGGGAGTCGACGGCCCCGGCGGTGAGGATCTTGCCGTTGCCCGCCAGCACTTCGGTGGACGGGCCGATGACGATGTCGACGCCGTCCATCGTGTCGGGGTTGCCGGCCTTGCCGACGGCGGCGATGCGGCCGTCGCGGATGCCCACGTCGGCCTTGATCACGCCCCAGTGGTCGAGGATGACCGCGCCGGTGATGACGAGGTCGGCGGCGCCGTCGGCGCGGGTGGTCCTGGCCTGGCCCATGGACTCGCGGATGACCTTGCCGCCGCCGAAGACGGCTTCGTCGCCGGCGCCCGCCGCGCCCATGGACAGGTCGTCGGTGACCTCGATGAACAGGTCGGTGTCGGCCAGCCGGACGCGGTCGCCGGTGGTGGGGCCGTAGAGGGCGGCGTACCGCTCGCGGGACAGCTCAGTCATCGAGCGGCCCCGCCCACTCGGGCCGCAGCCCGGGGACGACCCGGAGCCCGGCCAGCGGCACGAGCGTCACGTCGCGCTCGACGCCGGGCTCGAACCTGACGGCGGTGCCGGCGGGCACGTCGAGCCGCATGCCCCTGGCCGCCCGCCGGTCGAAGTCGAGGCCGGGGTTGGCGGCGGCGAAGTGGTAGTGGGAGCCCACCTGGACGGGCCGGTCGGCGGTGTTGACCACGCGGATCGTCACCCGCTCGCGGCCCGGGTTGAGCGGGATCGCGCCTTCGGGGTGGACGTACTCGCCGGGGATCACGGGATCGGCCTGTGGACGGTGACGAGCTTCGTGCCGTCGGGGAACGTGGCCTCGATCTGCACGCTCTCCAGCATCTCCGGCACGCCCTCCATGACGTCGGCGCGGCCGAGCACCGACCGGCCCGCCTCCATCAGGTCGGCCACGCTGCGCCCGTCTCTGGCGCCTTCCATGAGGAACGAGGCGATGATGGCGGTAGCCTCGGGATGGTTGAGCCGCAGGCCCCTGGCCCGCCGCTCACGCGCCACCCCGGCGGCGACATGGATGAGCAGCCGCTCCTGCTCGTGTGAGGTAAGCCGCATGGCCGGACCATAGGAACCGGCCGTTTCCGCCCTGTTGCCGGTCGATGTCGTGTTGGTTTCGTGCCCTGGCGAGCACCGACATGACGGGTTATGTGCGCTTGTGAAGACTCGGCAATCGCCAATTAACCTTCGAGATCTGAAGGCGAAATGTCGCGGAGTCACCTTTCTCGCAGTACTGGTCGGCAGGAAGGAACGGCTGTGCGCATCTCCCGCCCGATTGCCCGCGCGCTCGTCCCCGCGCTCCTCGTCACAACCTTAGCGGCGTGCGGATCGGACGCCGGACCCGCCGCCTCGTCCAACGAGATCAAGGTCGGTCTCCTGCACTCGCTGAGCGGCACGATGGCGATCAGCGAGGTCACCGTCCGCGACGCCGAACTGCTCGCCATCGACGAGATCAACAAGGCCGGCGGCGTGCTCGGCAAGAAACTCGTCCCCGTCGTGGAGGACGGCGCCTCCGACTGGCCGACCTTCGCCGAGAAGGCGACGAAGCTGATCAGGCAGGACAAGGTGGCCACCGTGTTCGGCGGCTGGACGTCGGCGAGCAGGAAGGCGATGCTGCCGGTCTTCGAGCGGTACAAGGCGCTGCTGTGGTATCCGGTGCAGTACGAAGGGCTGGAGAGCTCGCCGTACATCTTCTACACCGGCGCCACCACCAACCAGCAGATCATCCCCGGCCTCGACTACCTGAAGGAGCAGGGCAAGAAGAAGCTGTTCCTGGTGGGCAGCGACTACGTCTTCCCGCGTACGGCCAACAAGATCATCAAGGCGTACGCCGCCGCGAACGGCATGGAGATCCTCGGCGAGGAGTACACCCCGCTCGGCCACACCGAATACTCCACGCTGACCAACAAGGTCGTCCAGGCCAAGCCCGACGCCGTGTTCAACACGCTCAACGGCGACAGCAACGTGGCCTTCTTCAAGCAGCTCAAGAGCGCGGGCGTCAGCGCGGGGACCATGCCGGTGCTGTCGGTGAGCGTCGCCGAGGAGGAGGTCACCGGCATCGGCGTGGACAACATCGCCGGCCACCCCGTCGCCTGGAACTACTACCAGACCACCGACACCGCGGCCAACGAGGCGTTCGTCAAGGCGTACAAGGCGAAGTACGGCCAGAACAAGGTCACCTCCGACCCGATGGAGGCCGGCTACAACGCCGTCTACCTGTGGGCCGAGGCCGTCAAGAAGGCCGGCACGACCGAGGTGGAGGCGGTCAAGAAGGCCGCGCCCGGCATCGCGCTCGAACGCCCCGAGGGCCTGGTCACCATCGACGGCGAGAACCAGCACATGTACAAGACCGCCCGCATCGGCATCATCCAGCCCGACGGCCTGATCAAGCAGGTGTGGGACTCGGGCGAGCCGATCAAGCCAGACCCGTACCTCAAGGGCTACGCGTGGGCGGGCGGCCTGGCGGCGGGTCAGTGATGTCGGCCTTCGTCAACCAGCTTCCCATCGGGCTGTCCATCGGGGCGGTGCTGCTGCTGATCGCGCTCGGCCTGACGTTCACGTTCGGGCAGATGGGCGTGATCAACATGGCGCACGGCGAGTTCATCATGGCCGGGGCCTACACCGCGTTCCTGCTGCAGGACCTCGTGCTCGCGCTGCCGGTCGCGTTCCTGGTGGCCGGGGTGATGGGGCTGATCCTGGAACGGGCCGCGATCCGCCACTTCTACGGCAGGCCGCTGGACACGCTGCTGCTCACCTGGGGCGTCAGCCTGGTGCTGCAGCAGCTCGCCCGCGACCTGTTCGGCGCGCCCAACGTGCAGGTGCCCGCCCCCTCGTGGCTGGCGGGCGGGGTCGGCATCCTGCCCTACAACCGGCTGTTCATCATGGCGCTGGCGGTGGCCGGCGTGGTGGGGGTCTGGGCGTACCTCACGCGCACCGGCCTCGGCCGCAGGACGCAGGCCGTGGTGCAGAACCGGCAGCTCGCCGCCACCAGCGGCATCGACACCGGCCGGGTGGACATGCTGACGTTCTTCATCGGCTCCGGCCTCGCCGGCCTCGCCGGGGTGGCGCTGACGCTCATCGGCCCGGTCGGGCCGGCGCTCGGCACGTACTACATCGTCGACGCCTTCCTCGTCGTCGTGGCAGGCGGGCTCGGGCAGCTGCGCGGCGCGGTGCTCGCCGCCGTCGGCCTGGGCCTGCTGAACTCCTACGCCGAGTTCTGGTCGGACGCCTCGCTGGCCAAGGTCATCGTGTTCGCCGTCATCATCGCGTTCCTGCAGATCAGGCCGCAGGGGATGTTCGTGCTCAGGTCGAGGGTGCTGACGTGATCAAACGCAACCTTCCCTTCGCGACCATCGCGGTGATCGCGCTGATCGCCGCGCCGCTGCTGCTGGAGCCGTTCCGGCTCGGGCTGCTCGCCAAATACCTGTGCTACGCGATCGTCGCGCTCGGCATCGGGCTGGCCTGGGGGCAGGGCGGCATGCTGACCCTCGGGCAGGGCGTCTTCTTCGGGCTCGGCGGCTACTCGATGGCGATGTACCTCAAGCTCCACGAGGCCGGGCCGGGCCAGCTGCCCGACTTCATGGTGTGGAGCGGGGTGGAGGAGCTGCCCGCGCTGTGGACACCGTTCGCCAACCCGGTCTTCGCGGTGGCGATGGCGGTCCTGGGGCCCGTGGCGCTCGCGGTGCTGCTCGGCACGCTGGTCTTCCGCCAGCGCGTACGCGGTGCGTACTTCGCGATCCTCACCCAGGCGCTGGCCGCCGCCATGGTCATCCTGCTGGTCGGGCAGCAGGGCCTGACCGGCGGCACCAACGGCATGACGAACTTCTTCGAGCTGTTCGGCCAGGACCTCGCCGACGACTCCACCCAGCGCGGCCTCTACCTGGTCGTCGCGGGCGTGCTCGGCGTGCTCTACCTGGCCACCAGGCAGCTGGTGAACAGCCGGTACGGCCGGCTGCTCGTCGCCGTACGCGACGGCGAGGACAGGGTGCGCTTCCTCGGCTACGACCCTGCCCTGGTCAAGACCGTGACCTTCGCCCTCTCGGCGGGCATGGCGGGGCTCGCGGGCGCCTTGTTCGTCCCGGTCGTCGGCATCATCTCGCCGGCCCTGCTCGGCGTCGTGCCGTCACTGGAGCTGGTCGTGGCGGTGGCCGTGGGCGGGCGGCACGCGCTGGCCGGGGCCGTGCTCGGCGCGGTCGTCATGGGTTACGCCAAGACCGCGTTCAGCGAGCAGTTCGCCGACGGCTGGCTCTACTTGCAGGGAGCGCTCTTCATCCTGGTCATGACGCTGGCCCCGAGAGGGATCGTGGGCCTGGCAGGGAGGCTGCGACGTGCTCGAACTACGTGACGTCCAGGTCGTGTTCGACGGGTTCCGCGCGCTCGACGGCGTGGACCTGACCGTGCCCGAGGGCGAGCTGCGCTTCCTCATCGGGCCCAACGGGGCGGGCAAGACCACGCTCATCGACGTGATCACGGGGCTGACCAGGCCGGCGGCCGGCACCGTGCGCTTCGGCGGCCAGGACCTCGTCGGCCGGAAGGAGCACCAGATCGTCCGGATGGGCGTCGGCCGCACGTTCCAGACGTCGGTGGTGTTCGAGGCGCTCACCGTGCTGGAGAACCTCGACCTCGCCGCCACCTTCCGCAAGCCGCTGTGGACGCTCGCGCGACGGCGCGACGGCGTGTCGGAGGCCGTGGAGGAGGCGCTGGCCAGAACGGGTCTCGAAGAGCTCGCCGGACGTTCAGCCGGCGTTCTCTCGCACGGCCAGCGCCAGTGGCTCGAGATCGGCATGCTGCTGGCACAGCGGCCCCGGCTGCTGCTCCTGGACGAGCCGGTCGCCGGCATGTCCAAGGACGAACGCGAACGCACCGGCGAGCTGCTCACCCAGATCGCCGACGACCACACGGTGATCGTGGTCGAGCACGACATGGAGTTCCTGCGGCGGCACGCCTCGACGGTGACCGTGCTGCACGAGGGCAAGGTGCTCGTGGAGGGATCGGTCGAGCAGGTCAGCGCCGACCCCCGCGTGCAGGAGGTCTACCTGGGGAGGAGGACAGGGGATGCTGTCGGTAACCGGCCTTGAGTCCGGCTACGGGCGGGCCCGCGTGCTGTTCGGGGTCTCGGTGGAGGTCGGGCCAGGGCAGCTCGTGTGCGTCATGGGACGTAACGGCGTGGGCAAGACCACGCTGCTCAACACCGTCATGGGGGTGCTGCCCGCGACGGCGGGCACGGTGACGTTCGACGGCCGCGACGTCACCAGGCTCAAGCCGCACGAGCGGGTGCGCCTCGGCATGGGGTACGTCCCCCAGGGCCACCAGTGCTTCCCGCAGCTGTCGGTGCTGGGCAACCTGCTGGTCACCGTCGAGGCCGCCAAGCAGCCCAGGTCGGCCGTGGACGAGGCGCTCGACCTCTTCCCCGCGCTGCGCCCGCTGCTCAAGCGCAGCGCCGGGCACCTGTCGGGCGGCCAGCAGCAGCAGCTCGCGATGGCCCGCGCGCTGGTGACCAGGCCGCGCATGCTCATCCTGGACGAGCCGACCGAGGGCATCCAGCCGTCGATCATCCTGGAGATCGAGGCGGCCATCGAGCGGCTGCACGCGTCGGGGCTGGCGGTGCTGCTGGTCGAGCAGTACCTGGACATCGCACTGCGGCTGGCCGACACGTTCGTGATCCTCGACGCGGGCCACGTCGTGAGCACCGGCACGGCCGAGGAGCTGCACAGGGAGGACGTCCAGCGCCTCCTGGCCGTCTGACCTCGCCGCCCGGCGTGGCCGGTGGCGGGGCGGGGGCGCTCAAAGACGGCGGTCAGCGGGGCGGGGTGCGGGCCAGGAAAGCGCGGGCGTTGGCGGCGCCGCGCTGGTCGCCGGTCTCGTCGAACACCTCCAGCGCCGCGCCCGCCAGCTCGGCGGCCCGCCCCGCCGCGCCCTCCGCCCGGTTCACCCCGGCCAGGGCCAGCAGGGCGTAGGCGTCGAGCAGCCGGTCGCCGAGGCGTACGGCGATGCCCCTGGCCTGCTCGGCGGCGGCCCTGGCGGCCGGCTTGGCGGCCTGCGCCAGGCGCACGGCGGACAGGTCGAGCAGCGCGTCGGCCTGCCGGTGCCGGTCGCCCAGCTTGGCCAGCCCCTCGACGGCGGCGAGCAGGCGGTCGGCGGCCTCGTCGAGGCGGCCCGCGCGGCGCAGCACCTCGCCCAGCACCCGGTCGGCGTCGGCCTCGTCGCGCACGTTGCCGGCGGCCTCGCGGCACCGCCGTAGCGTCTCCTCGGCCGCGTCGAGCCGGCCCAGCTCCAGGTGGACGCGGCCGAGCCGGAGCCGCACCCGGTTCGCGTGGCGGGCCCCGCCGTGGCGCAGGCACGTCTCCAGCGCCGGCCGCAGCACCTCCTCGGCCTGGTCCCACCGCCGCTCCGCCAGGTGCAGGTCGCCCAGGTCGAGCAGGACGAGCCCGGCACCCTGGTCGTCGCCCGCCCGGCGCGCCGACGCGAGGCCGAGCCCGGCCACCGTCCGCCAGTCGTCGAGGAACCTGTGCCGCTCCAGGAACGGCGCCAGCAGGTGGCCGAGCCGCCAGCACTCCTCGTCGAGCCCCGCCGCGTGCAGGTCGGCGACCAGGCTGAGCAGGAACGCGCGCTCGGCGGCCAGCCACTCCACCGACTCCCTGATGTCCCGCGTGGCGACCGCCGTCTCGGGATCGCCCGACACCAGTGAGAACCGCGAGGCTCGCACCCGCGCCAGCGCCGCCGCCGCCACCTTCGCCGGCACGCCGGGCACCGGCTGCTCGCGGGCGAACAGCCGGGTCAGGTCGTGCATCCGGTAGCGGACCTGGCCTGCGACGTCGACCCCGTACGTCTCCAGCAGCCCCGCGTCCACCAGTGCCTCCGCCTGCCCGCCGAGCAGCTCGGTCACCCAGTCGGCGACGTCGGGCGCGGACAGGGCGCCGAGGCCGCGCAGCGTCAGCTTGGCGGGCTCGGGCAGGCCGTCGAAGCCGATCGCGAGCACGCTGCGCACGGTCTGGTCGCCCGCGTGCAGCCGGTCGAGCCGCCCCTGCTCGTCCTCCAGCAGCCGCACGAGGTAGCCGACCGTCCACTCGGGGCGGGCCGCCAGCCGGGAGGCCGCGATGCGCAGCGCGAGCGGCAGCCCGCCGCACAGCCGCGCCAGCCGCGGCCAGGACTCGTCGCCCGCGTCCCTGCCGGAGCCCGCGATCAGCAGCTCCAGCGCCTCCTTCTCGTCGAGCACCCCGACCGACAGCCGCCGCGCCCCGGTCAGGCCGCCGAGCGGGGACCGGCTGGTCACGACCGTCGGGCAGGCCGACAGCAGCGGGCGCACCTGGGCCTCGTCCGCCGCGTTGTCGAGCAGCACCAGCATCGACCGGTTGGCGGCGTACGTGCGGAACAGCCGGGCCCGCTGCTCCAGCGAAGCCGGGATGGCCTGGGCCGGGCAGCCCAGCCAGCGCAGGAAGTCCTCGAGGACGGCGGCCGGTGCCGTGGTCTCGCGCAGGTCGGCGTACAGGATGCCGTCGGAGAAGTCCGCGCGGCGCAGCCAGGCCGCGTGCACGGCCAGCGCCGACTTGCCCGCGCCGGCCTGCCCGTGCACCACCACCTGCTCGCCGATCACCCGCTCCAGCAGTCCTGCACGGCCGGTGAAGCCGCTGACGTCGGGCGGCAGCAGCACCGGCGGGCCCGCCGACACGTGCAGGGAGACGTCGTCGTGCAGCATGCGGTGGTAGAGCAGCTGCAGCTCGGGGTCGGGCTCGATGGCGTGGCCGCCGTCGAGCCTGTCGCGCAGCACCGCGTACGCCGCCAGCGCCTCGACCCGCCGCCCGCTGCGGTAGAGGGCCAGCATGTACTGGCCGCGGAAGCGCTGCCACGTCGGGTGGAGCCGGGTCAGCTGCTTCAGCTCGGCCAGCAGCTCGCGGTGCCGCCCGGCCTCGAGGTCGGCCTGCACCCGGCGCTCCAGCGCGAGCAGCCGCAGCTCGTCCAGCTCCTCGCGCAGCCGGCGCGTCTCTGCCCACCGCGCGCCCTCGGGGTCGACGTCCTCCAGCGCCTCGCCGCGCCACAGCGCCAGCGCCTCCTCGTTCGCGCCCCTGTCGACCAGCAGCCGGAACCTGTCGACGTCGAGCAGGCCGTCGCCCAGCGCCAGCACGTAGGAGCCGGACACGGTCGTGATCACGTCTTTGCCGACCAGCCGCCGCAGCTCGCCCACGTAGCCGCGGACCAGGGAGTCGGACCTGTCGCCGCCCTCGCTCGCCCATAACAGCCTGCGCAGCCGCTCGACCGTCAGCGGATGGCCCGCGTGCAGCAGGAACAGGGCGAGCAGGTCGCGGTGCTTGGGCACGGTCGGGGTGCGGTCGCGGCCCTCGGCGTCGAGCACCGCGAGCGGCCCCATGATGCGGAACTCCATGCGACCCTCCATCGTCGCCCGGCTCACGCGGACCAGGCGGTGGCCATGCGGACGATCTCCTCCAGGTGGCCGCTGTGCGCGCCGTGCCAGTAGACCTGGCCGCACGAGCCGCAGCGGCCGTAGGCGTCGTAGGAGCGCCGGGTGCCCGCCTCCAGCAGCGGCTCCACCTCGTCCTTCGTCACCGGCCGCAGCACGCCGTTGCAGGCGGTGCAGCGGGTCCACGGGCGCAGCGGCGGCGCGAAGCGCTCCAGCAGGTCGCGCAGCTGGTCGGAGGGGGCCAAGCCGCGGACGTACGCGCCCAGCCACAGCGCGCGGCGGCGCAGCAGGCCGCGGTCCTGGGTGAGCAGCACCCGCCGCTCCTCGTTGGCCTGCACCACGAGCGCCGGGTCGTCCATGTCGTTGTGGTAGGCGGTGTCGACGCCGAGCAGCCGCAGCCGCCGGGCCAGCGTGCCGAGATGCACGTCGAGCAGGAACTTCGGCTCGCCTGGCAGCGGCTGGGGGCGCGGCACCGGGTGCACCTCCACCTCGTCGCCCGGCGCGAGCAGGTGGGATGGCGGGACGCCCCGGCCGCCCGCCAGCATCGGCCCCACCTCCGTCAGCGGCACGCCCAGCGACTCGACGTGGTGGCCGAGCGTGGCGGTGCCGTCGGGGGTGACCTCCTGCCACTCCTGGCGGCGGCTCGCGGGCAGGAACATCGTCAGCTCTGGGGAGATGCGCAGGCGTGCGATCGTCACGCGTCCATTCTCCGCCACCGGATAGCGTGAATCATGCCCGTTTCCCGCCGCTCCTTCCTCGGCCTGGCCCTGCTCGCCGCCGGCTGCTCGGGCGGCGGCGCGGACCTGCCGGAGTTGCGGCTGGCCACGGGCCTCGCGGGCGGTCCCTACGGCGCGCTCGGCGACCGGCTCGCCGAGGAGTTGCGGCGTGACGGGCGGCGGGTCAGGGTGCTGCGCACCGCCGCCAGCGTGGAGAACCTCACGATGATGACCGACGGGCGGGCCGACGTGGGGTTCGCGCTGGCCGACAGCGCCGACGACGCCGTCCGCGTACGCCGGCAGCCCGTCTCCGCCCTGGCCCGGATGTACATGAACTACGTGCACCTGGTCGTCGCCAAGGACTCCGCGATCACCGGGCCGGGGCAGCTCGCCGGGCGGGCCGTGTCCATCGGGCTCGACGGCTCCGGCACCGCCGTCACCGCCGCCCGCGTGCTGGCCGTCGCCGGGCTGGAGACCCCGCCCCGCGTCTCCAGGCTCGGGCTCGACCCGTCGATCAAGGCGCTGCGCGACGGGCGGGTCGAGGCGTTCTTCTGGTCGGGAGGGGTGCCCACGCCCGCCCTTGAGGCGCTGCCCGACATCCGCCTGGTGCCGCTGGAGCCGCTGGTGCCGGAGCTGCGGCGCCGCTACGGGCCCGTCTACGAGCACGCGTCCGTGCCCGCCGGCGCGTACGGGGCCGTCAGGGCGGTGCCGACCGTGGGCACCCCTAGCTACCTGATGTGCCGGACCTCGCTGCCCGAGGACACCGCGTACACGATCACCGAGACGCTCTTCCTGGCCCGCGACCGGCTCCAGGCGCCGTCGGCGCCCGGCGGGCGGCTGGACAAGCGCTACGCCATCGGCACCGGCGTCGTGAGCCTGCACCCGGGCGCCGCACGCTACTACCGCTCGGTCTACGGCTGAGCCAGGTGCAGCGCTTGCGCTACGGCTGAGCCAGGTGCAGCGCTTGCGCTACGGGTGACCCGGGTGCAGCGCTTGCGCTACGGCTGAGCCAGGCGGAGCTCCACGATCAGGCCGTGGGGGTCGGCGGGCAGCAGGTGCAGGGTGGCGCCGCAGGCCCTGGCCAGCTCGGCCGCGATGGCCAGCCCGAGCCCGCTGCCCGGCACGTTCGCGTGGGAGCCCGAGCGCCAGAAGCGGCCGAGCGCCTCCGCCCGCTCCTCCTCCCCGAGCCCAGGGCCGTCGTCCGCGACGCGCAGCACCCCGCCGTCCAGGGCGACGGTGACCGTGCCGCCCGCGGGCACGAACTTCTGGGCGTTGTCGAGCGCGATGTCCGCGATCCTGGCCGCCGCCTCGGGAACGACCTCGCCGGAGACCTCGGTCACCAGCCGCACGCCCTTGGCCGCGTACACCTCGCGCCACGTCGCCAGGCGCGGCCCCAGCTCGACGTCCTTGCCGCCCACCCCCGCGCCCGCCTCCACCTTGGCCAGCGCCAGCAGGTCCTCCACCAGCAGCGACAGCCGGTCCAGCTCCGCCATCGCCTCGGCGTACTCCGCGGTGCCCTCGTGGCGCAGGTGCGGCTCCAGGTTCTCCAGCCGCAGCCCGAGCACCGTCAGCGGGGTGCGCAGCTCGTGCGAGGCGTCGGCCACGAACGCCCGCTGCCGCTCCATCGCGCCCGCCACCGCGTCGGCCATCGCGTTGAACCGCTCCTCCAGCCGCCGCAGCTCGGAAGGGCCGACGCCGGGATGCGCCCGCGCGTCCAGCCGCCCCTGGGCGATCGCCTGCGTGGTGCGGTCGAGCTCGGTGACCGGGCGCAGGATCCAGCGGGCCAGCCGCCTGGCCGCCAGCACCGCGTACGAGACCGACGCCAGCGTGCCCAGGGCCAGCGCGCCCCACACCAGCGTCACGTCGCCGCGCGCCTGATCCGTGGGCGTCTGGAGCAGCACCACGCCCGACAGCTGCGCGTCGCGGCCGGCCGGCTCGGCCAGCAGCACCGTGCCGGGGCCGAACGGGCTGATCGTCGGCAGGTCCTCCGTCGTACGGCCGGACAGCGCGAGCCGCAGCGCCTCGCCGTCGTCCACGGTGAAGTCGCCCGCCGTGAGCAGGGCCGTGCCGTCCCTGTCGCGGACGCGGACGGCGGCGCCATAGAGGGCGGCGTAGCGGTCGACCTCGGCGATCAGGGCCGTGTAGTCGTCCTCGCGAGCCGCCTGGTCGGCCAGCTCCGCGAAGCGCGTGGCGTCGGCGCGGCGGTCGAGCAGCAGCCGGTTGGTCCGGTGGGAGGCGTACGCCAGGCCCAGCGGCACCGCCAGCGCCGCCACCAGGAACACGATCAGCGTCGTGAACGTGCCGACCAGCCGGGCGTTCACGCCGTCGAGCCCAGCCGGTAACCCGTGCCGCGCAACGTCTCCACCAGGCCGGGCCGGCCCGTCTTCGCGCGCAGGTTGGCCACGTGCACGTCGAGCGAGCGGGACGCCGACAGCAGCGGATCGCCCCAGACCTCGTCCAGGATCTCCTCGCGGCCCCGCACCACGCCCGGCTCGCGGGCCAGCATCGCCAGCAGGTCGAACTCGCGCCGCGTCAGCGTCACCGGCGCACCGGCCACCGTGACCTGGCGGCCCTCCAGGTCGATGCGGACGTCGCCGACCCGCACCACCTCGTCGCGCGGCGGGCGCGGGCGGGTGCCCCGCCGCATCACCGCCTCCATGCGGGCCATCAGCTCCACCGTACGGAACGGCTTGACCAGGAAGTCGTCGGCCCCCGACCGCAGGCCGCGCAGCACCTCCCGCTCCTCCGTACGGGCCGTCACCACGATCAGCGGCACCGCCGAGACCCGCCGCAGCCTGCGCAGCACGTCGAGCCCGTCCATGTCGGGCAGGCCCAGGTCGAGCAGCACGAAGTCGACGCCCCCCGCCAGGCGGAGGGCGTCGACGGCCAGCCCCGCCCTGGTGACCTGATGGCCGTGCCGGGCGAGCGCCGTGGTGAGCGCGGAGGCGAGCCGATCGTCGTCCTCCACCAGGAGAACCCGCATGTGGCCAGGTTAGACGCGGGCGGGCACCGACTCGGCCGCCGCCTCGCTGCGGGACAGCGCGGCGTCCCTGGTCTCGCGCATGAACAGGTAGACGACGAGGGACACGGCGGCGCAGCCGGAGACGTACCAGTAGAAGCCCGACTCGACGCCGGCGTCCTTGAACCACAGCGCGACGTACTCGGCGGTGCCGCCGAACAGGGCGTTCGCGATCGCGTACGGGAGCGCGACGCCCAGGGCGCGCACGTGCGTCGGGAACAGCTCGGCCTTCACCACCGCGTTGATCGAGGTGTAGCCCGTGATGATGATCAGGCCGATCAGCGACAGCACCAGCCCGCCGCCGAACCCGCTCACCTGCCCCAGCGCCGTCATCAGCGGCACCGTCCCGACCATCGACCCGATCCCGAACGTGATCAGCAGCGGCCTGCGCCCGATCCGGTCCGACAGCGACCCCGCGAGCGGCTGCAGGCACATGAAGACGAACAGCGCGCAGAAGCTCACCAGCGTCGCCGTCTCCTTCGGCAGGCCCGCCGTGTTCGACAGGTACTTCGTGAGGTACGTCGTGTACGTGTAGTACGCCACCGTGCCGCCCATCGTCAGCGCGATGACCAGCAGCGCCTCCTTCTTGTGGGCCAGCAGCTGCGCGATCGTGCCCCGCCGGGCGGGCGCCGCCTCGCGCTCCTCCTCGTCGTACGCCTCCGTCTCCAGCAGGTTGCGCCGCAGCCAGAACACCACCGCCGCGGCCACCGCGCCCACCAGGAACGGGATCCGCCAGCCGTAGGAGTCGAGCGCCTCCTTGGACATCGTGTTCTGCAGGATGATCTGCAGGCCGAGGCCGACGAGCTGGCCCGCGGTCATCGAGACGTACTGGAAGCTCGACGCCATGCCGCGCCGGCCCTTCGGGGTGGCCTCGGTCAGGTACGTGGCGCTGGCCGCGTACTCGCCGCCCACCGACAGGCCCTGCAGCAGGCGGGCCACCACCAGCACCAGCGCGCCGACGTAGCCGACCGAGTCGTACGTGGGGGCGACCGCGATCAGCAGGGCGCTGGCCGACATGAGTGTGACGGTGAGCGTGAGCGCCGCCTTACGGCCCTTCCTGTCGGCGTAGCGGCCGAGCAGCCAGCCGCCCAGCGGGCGCATGAAGAAGCCGACGGCGAAGATGGCGGCCGTGTTGAGCAGCTTGGCCGTGGTGTCGCCCTCGGGGAAGAAGGACGCCGCGAAGTAGACGGCGAAGCTGCTGTAGACGAACCAGTCGTACCACTCGACGAGATTGCCGACGGATCCGCCGAGCACGGCCTTCCACGGCACGCGTGCCTTGCTCACGAAGAACCTCCTGGAGGGCTCTGGGGGGAGTGGGTGCTGGCCAGAGCCTTACGGCGGAAGGTTGTTCGGACAAGATGGGCGGGGCCAGATCTAACGTCCGCTTAACATGACTTCTTACCTGCGCTTAACCGGCCCGCAACACGGGCCGGGGTCTTGCGAAGGTGTGGGTGGCGGCGGGCCGGGCCGGGGCGTCAGCGGAGGGGCGGGTTCGCGTTCTTGGCCATCTCCAGGCCCAGCACGTCCCACCACGCGCCGGACGGCGGTGACACGACGCCGCGCTCCGGGTCCTTCTCGCCGTCCGTGCCGCGCCTGCACCGGCCGCCGGAGACGCCCGGCCTGGAGATCCACAGGTACGCGTCCACCAGTTCCTCGCCCGTCTCCGTGGTCGGGCGGGGGCCCACGCCGCGGCCCGGCGGGTTGCACCACGTCTGCGGGTCCTTGTAGTGCTCGTCCGGCACCCAGGTCCCCTGGCCGTTCCTGCTGGTGTCCACCACGAAGTGCGGCATCGCCGCCGGGTCGGCCTGCGCGGCCTTCGAGCAGCCCGAGCCGCCCGACTTCACGCGGACGCCGATGCAGGCGGACAGTTCCTTGCCGTACGCGACGGTCGGCTCGGTGGCGGTGAAGGCGGCGGTGTTGAGGAAGAAGCCGTCGGCCCGCTCGACGCCCGCCCCGATGAGCCGCTCGGCCATGAGCTCGGTGCCCGGCCAGTGCGCCTGGGCGCCGTCCAGGTAGACGGCCGTGCCCGGGTTCGACTTGAGCGTGGCCACGGCGGCGCGCAGCGCCTGGTAACGCGGCTCGGGGGAGCCGCCGGGGTCGCAGTTCTTCGCGCCGGGGATGCGGACCAGGCTGCCGGGTTCGAGGATCACCACCGCCTTGGACGGGCCGATCGTCCTGGCGATCCCCTCGATCCACTCCTGGTAGCCCTTCAGCGCGCCGTCGGCGGGCGGCCGGCAGTCGCTGCCCGGCAGCTTGTCGACCATGAACACCGGCACCGCGCCCGCCCGCCCGGACGCCGTGATCGCCGCCGCCACCTTCGGCCTGACCTCAGGATCGGCGAGCCGGATGGCGTGGGGGACCGCGGCCAGCCGCTCCATCAGCGCGGCGTCCTTCGGGCGGTCCTTGCGCCAGCGGTCGGCCTGCTCGCTCGCGAACGGCTCCTTCGGCGAGTAGAAGGCCACGGCCCCACCGGCCCGCAACGGGTTCCCCGCCCGGCCGCCACCGCTTCCCGGCGTGCTCTTTCCCGTGCTCTTCCCCGTGCCGCCCGTCGCGCTCACGGACGCGCCCGTCGTCCGGCTCGCTCCCGTGGCGGACGCCCTCCCGTCGGCACCTGGATCGCCCGATCCCCTGACCGCCATCGCCACCGAGAACCCGGCCACCGCCACGACCGCGACGGCCGCCGCCAGCACCCACTTCCGCTGCCCCGACGCCGCCGTGAGCGCTCCCTCGTCCTCGCGCACCCACCTGCCGGTCTCCTGGGGCGGCTCGGCGACCGGCACACTGGAGCCGGGCAGCTCCGGCAGCGCCGCACTCCCCGGGCCGGTGCTCAGCCGGTCCATGAGGTCCTGCGCGGTGGGGCGCTCGGCGGGGTTCTTGGACAGGGCGGCGACCACCAGGTCGTGCAGCGGCCCAGGCAGCCCGGACAGCTCGGGCGGGTCGTTGATGACGCGCATCAGCACGTCGGGAACGGATCCGGTGCCGAACGGCGAGACGCCGCTCGCCGCGTACGCGACCGTGCAGCCCCAGGAGAAGATGTCCGACGCGGGCCCGACGGTGACGCCCGACACCTGCTCGGGCGACATGTACGACGGCGTCCCCACGATGGCGCTGCTCATCTCGGAGTCCACGAGATGCGCGATGCCGAAGTCGATCACCTTGGGCCCCACCTGCGACAGCAGCACGTTCGACGGCTTGAGGTCGCGGTGCACGACCCCGGCCCCGTGGATGGCGCGCAGGGCCATCGCCATCGCGGCGGCGAGCCCGTCGAGCGCCGACCCCTTGAGCGGCCCCGACTCCTGCACGGCCGCGCCCAGGCTGGGGCCCTCGACGTATTCGGTGACGAGGTAGGCCACGTCGCCGCTGACGTCGGCGTCGAGCACGGGCGCCGTACAGAACCTGGCGACCCGCTGCGCGGCGGCCACCTCGCGGGCGAACCTGCGGCGGAAGCCGGCGTCGGCGTCCATCCTGGCGTGGATGACCTTGACCGCGACCCGGCCACCGGGGCCCTCGCCGAGGTAGACGACCCCCATGCCGCCCTCGCCGAGCCGGCCCAGCAGGGTGTACGGCCCCACCTGCCGCGGATCTCCGTTCCTCAGCGACTCCAAGGTCATAATGCGTCAGGTTAGCCCCGGCGCGGCGGCCGGGCCATGCTTATGCGATCTTCACAAGGGCAGCCGCCACTCATGCCACTCGTCGAACAGCTCGAACCCCATGGCCTCGTTGATGGCCAGCATGTGGGCGTTGGAGACGGCGTTCCAGGTGATGATCCGGTCGAGGTGCGGCTCGTGCTCGCGCAGCCACAGCAGGTTGGCGACCTTGAGCAGCAGTCCGAGCCGGTGGCCGCGGTGCTCGCGCAGCACGGTGGTGTCGGCCTGGTGGCCCCAGCCGTTGTCGCGGGCGCTGTCGAGCAGGATGCGGGTGTAGCCGGCGGGGGCGCCGTCGGACGTGCGCCGGGCGATCGTGGTGTAGCAGGTGCGGCCGGTCAGCGGGATGGACTCCTCGCGCTGCCGCAGCCGCTCGACGGAGTAGACCTGGTCCTCGACGCCGGGGTCGCGCGGGGCGTCGTTCATGCCGTCCATCAGCGCGGCCAGGTCGGGCAGCAGCTCGGGCCCGGCAGGGCCGACCCACTGCTCCAGGTGGTAGCCGGGCGCCTCGGGACGCATGCGGCGCAGCGCGTCCCAGTCGGCGGCGCGCAGGTCGAGCGTGCGGCGGGCCTCGTTCATCGTCACCGTCATGCCGCGTGCGGCGGCGAAGCGGGCGGCCCTGCCGGTGGTGATCGTCTCGGTCAGCAGCAGCGTCCTGCCGTTCGCGCGCATCCGGTCGAGCGCGTGCGCGAACAGGGCGGTGCCGAGGCCGCGGCCCTGCGACTCGGGACGTACGGCGAGCGGGAAGAGCCAGCCGATGTGCCGGTTGTCGGTCTCGTACAGCTCCAGCCCGTAACCGCCCGCCACCTTGCCGCCGTCGGTCGCCGCCCACGCCTCGTAACGCTGACCCGCCCCGCCCCTCCTGATCAGATGGGAGAACCAGGGCAGGGGCGGCTGAGGGCCGCGGTCGTCGCCGCTCGCCGCCTCGGCCGTCACGTACGCCTCGTGCAGTCCCTCGATGAGGCCGCCCGGCTGCTCCGGGTCGATCGGCTGGATGTGCATGGAACCAGGAGAACGCACGACCCCGCCCCGGGGCGAACGATTTATTGCCGGTAGTTCTCCACCTCGCGGGCCGGCCTGGCGGCGGCGCCGTCGGGGTCCTCGCCCGCGCCGCGCCTGGCCCTGCGCTGCCTGAGCAGGTCCCAGCACTGGTCGAGCGCCGTCTCCAGCTCCTTGATGCGCGCCTGCTCCTCGTCGGTGGTCACCTGGCCGGCCGTGAGCCTGTCGCGCAGCTCGTGCTCCTCGTCGACCAGGGCGCTGATCCTGGTCAGAATCTCGTCGTCACCCATGCCCAAGACTCTAGTCAGCGCGTGATAGAACACGGCCTATGTCAGGCATTGCGCTGGTAAGGAAGCCCGGTCCCCGCGTCGCCGAGGGCATCGTCACCCATCTCGCGCGCGAGCCGGTCGATCCCGAGCGGGCCGCCGTCCAGCACGACGCCTACGTCGCCGCGCTGGCCGAGGCGGGCTGGCGGCCGGTGTACGCCCCGCGCGCCGACGACCTGCCCGACGCGCCGTTCGTGGAGGACGCGGTGGTGGTGTCGGGCCGCCTCGCGGTGCTGACCCGGCCGGGCGCCGAGGAGCGGCGGCCCGAGGTGGAGTCGGTGGCGGAGGTGGTGCGCGGCCTGGGCCTGCCGTCCGTGCGCATCGCGCCGCCGGCCACTCTCGACGGGGGCGACGTGCTGCACGTCGGCTCCACCGTGTACGTCGGCAGGTCGGCCCGCACCAATGACGAGGGCATCGCGCAGCTCGCGGCCCTGCTGCCCGAGCGGACGGTCGTGCCCGTCGAGCTCAAGGGCGTGCTGCACCTGAAGTCGGCCGTGACCGCGCTGCCCGACGGGACGCTCATCGGCGATCCGCGCCACGTGGACCTGCCGGGCCTGCTCGTGCCCGAGGAGGAGGCGGGCGCGCACGTGGTGCCGCTGGGCGGGAACCGGGTGCTGCTGTCCGCCTCGGCTCCCAAGACCGGGACGGTGCTGGAGCAGCGCGGCTATATGGTGATGAAAGTGGATATTTCGGAATTTGAGCGGCTGGAAGGCTGCGTGACCTGCCTCAGCGTGCTCGTGGCGGACTGACGTTCTCACGATGTGAGAACCTGCGCGGCCTGTGGCGAGACGTCTGGTAGCGTGCATGGCATGCTGCGCGGGCTGCTTCTTAGCTGCCGCGGCGGGGGCCTGTAGAGGCCGGCTCCCTCGCCGCGGAGCCAGTCGTGCGCGTCGGCCGCTTTCCTTCCGAAGACCGACGAGGAGCACCGACTCATGACCGCTCAGCAGCCCAGCCGCATGCCCGTCCATCGTTATCAGCCGTTCGAGCCCATCCGGCTGACCGATCGCACCTGGCCCGACCAGGTCATCACCAAGGCGCCTCGCTGGTGCGCGGTCGACCTGCGCGACGGCAACCAGGCCCTGATCGACCCGATGGACTCCCACCGCAAGCTCCAGATGTTCGAGCTGCTCGTACGCATGGGCTACAAGGAGATCGAGGTCGGCTTCCCGGCGGCGTCGCAGACCGACTTCGACTTCATCCGCACGATCATCGACGAGGGCCGCATCCCCGACGACGTGGTCATCCAGGTGCTGACGCAGGCCAGGCCCGAGCTGATCGAGCGCACCTTCGAGTCGATCGAGGGCGCCAAGCAGGCCATCGTCCACTTGTACAACTCGACCTCCACCCTCCAGCGCCGCGTCGTGTTCGGCCAGGACAAAGACGGCATCACCGCCATCGCGGTCGAGGGCGCCAAGCTGGTGAAGAAGCTCGCCGACGCCACCGACGTCGACGTCCGCTTCCAATACTCGCCCGAGTCGTTCACCGGCACCGAGCTCGAATACGCCGTCGAGGTGTGCGACGCCGTCAACGAGGTGTGGCAGCCCACCCCCGACCGCAAGGTCATCATCAACCTGCCCGCCACCGTCGAGATGGCCACCCCCAACGTCTACGCCGACCAGATCGAGTGGATGCACCGCAACCTCAAGCACCGCGACTCGATCGTGCTGTCGCTGCACCCGCACAACGACCGCGGCAGCGCCGTGGCCGCCGCCGAGCTGGGCTACATGGCGGGCGCCGACCGCATCGAGGGCTGCCTGTTCGGCAACGGCGAGCGCACCGGCAACGTCTGCCTGGTCACGCTCGGCATGAACCTGTTCTCCCAGGGCGTCGACCCCGAGATCGACTTCAGTGACATCGACGAGATCCGTCGCATCACCGAATACTGCAACCAGCTGCCCGTGCACCCGCGCCACCCGTGGGGCGGCGAGCTGGTCTACACCGCCTTCTCCGGCTCCCACCAGGACGCCATCAAGAAGGGCTTCGAGCACCTCGAGCGCGACGCGGCGGCGGCCGGCGTGCCGGTCGACGAGTTCACCTGGGCCGTCCCCTACCTGCCGATCGACCCCAAGGACATCGGGCGTTCCTACGAGGCCGTCATCCGGGTCAACAGCCAGTCGGGCAAGGGCGGCGTCGCGTACATCATGAAGGCCGACCACCAGCTCGACCTGCCGCGGCGGCTGCAGATCGAGTTCTCCAAGGTCGTGCAGGCGCGCACCGACAGCGAGGGCGGCGAGATCAGCCCGGCCGCGATGTACGAGATCTTCCGCGACGAATACCTGCCCAACCCCGCCAACCGCTGGGGGCGGCTCAGCCTCATGGCCCACCGCCACCAGTCCACGGTCGACGACAAAGACCGCATCAGCGCCGACGTGCGGCTCGACGGGGAGATCCGCGAGATCGACGGCACCGGCAACGGCCCCATCTCGGCCTTCATCGACGCCATCGCCGGCGTCGGCATCCAGGTGCGCGTCCTCGACTACGTCGAGCACGCGATGACCGCCGGCAGCGACGCCAAGGCCGCCTCCTACCTGGAGTGCGAGGTGAACGGTCAGGTCCTGTGGGGCGTCGGCATCGACACCAACGTCACGACGGCCTCGCTCAAGGCCATCATCTCCGCGGTGAACCGCGCCTCCCGCTGACCTGCGAAAGCCCGAGCCCTCACGGCGGTGAGGGCTCGGGCTTTTTCCTGCCCTGGGAAATGACCAGATAGTGAACGTTGCGTTTCTTTGGGGTGGATTCTATGCTCGTTAGAGAACGAGACGTTCTCTAAAGGAGCGGCCATGGGGCTCGTGCTGTCGGGGCTGATGCTGTGCATGCTGCTCGGCGCGCTCGATCAGACGATCATGGCGCCGGCGTTGCCCGCCGTGGCGGCCGGGCTGGGCGGGCTCGATCAGATGTCGGCCGTGGTCAGCGCCTACCTCGTGGCAGCGACCGTCGTCATGCCGGTCTACGGAAAGCTCGGCGATCGCTACGGGCGCAAGCCGGTCATGCAGGCGGCCATCGTGATCTTCGTCGCCGGGGCCGTGCTGTGCGCGCTGGCCACGTCGATGCCGCAGTTCATCGCCTTCCGGGCGGTTCAGGGCATCGGCGGTGGCGGGTTGATGATCGGGGCGCAGGCGATCATCGGGGAGGTGGTGAGCCCGCGCGAGCGGGGACGCTACCTGGGGCTCATCGGCGCCGCGTACGTGGTCGCGGCCGTGGGCGGCCCGCTGATCGGCGGGTTCTTCATCGACCGGCTGAGCTGGCGGTGGATCTTCGTCATCTACCCGCCCCTGGGGCTGCTCGCGCTGATCGTGCTGACCGCCACGCTGAAGCTGCCGAGGCCCGTCGGCCGGGCGCCGCTCGACGTGGCGGGGGCCGTCACGCTGGGCGTGGCCGTCGTGGGCGTCGTCCTGCTGGGGGAGAGCGGCAACCCCGCCTACCTGGGGCTGGCGGCGGCCGGCGTGGCCGGCTGGCTGCTCAGCGCCCGCTACGCGACCGACCCGATCCTGCCGCTGAGGCTGTTCAGGGACCGGGCGTTCGCGGTGCCGGTGGCGATCAGCTTCGTCGTCGGGTTCGCGTTGTTCGGCGCGACGTCGTACCTTCCCGCGTACGCGCAGATCGCGCTGCACACGAGCGCCACCCGCGCCGGGCTGATGGTGACCGCGCTCATGGCCGGCGTGCTGCTCACCACCATCGTCTCCGGCCGCCTCATCACCAGGACCGGCGTCTACAAGCCCTACCCCGTCGCGGGCACGATCGTCGCCGCGGCCGGGCTCGGGCTGATCGGGCTGGCCGGCGCCTCACCGGCCGGGCTCGTGGCGGCGATGGCGCTGACCGGGCTGGGAGTGGGGCTCGTCATGCAGGTGATGGTGACGGCCGCCCAGAACGCCGTCCCGTACGAGGACCTGGGCACCGCCACCTCGTCGGTCACGTTCCTGCGCCAGATCGGCGCCTCCGCCGGAGTCGCGCTGGTCGGCGCCCTGATCACCCTGCGGTCGGGCATCTCGGGGAGCAACCCGGCCACGCTGCCGGAAGGGATGCGCGAGACGTTCGCCGCCGCGGTGCCGCCGGTGTTCGCGGCCATGGCGCCGCTGCTCGTCGTCGCGTTCTTCCTGGCCCTGGCCCTGCCGGCGCGCCCGCTCCGCACCACCGCCTACGTCGAGGAGAGACAGTGAAACTGGTCGCACCCCTGAACGCCTTCGGGCGCGCCGACCTGGCCATGGCCGGGGGCAAGGGCGCCAACCTGGGCGAGCTCGTCAGGCACGGCCTTCCGGTGCCCGACGGATTCGTGATCACGACGCACGCGTACGAGCTGGTCGCCCGCGGACGCGACACCCGCGAGCACTTCGCCACCGTCGAACCCCCCGACGAGCTGCGGGAGGCCATCACCGATGCGTACGCGCGGCTCGGCGGCGGGCCGGTGGCCGTGCGGTCGAGCGCGACCGCCGAGGACCTGCCGGGGGCGGCGTTCGCCGGCCAGCAGGACACCTTCCTCAATGTGGCCGGAGAGCAGGCGCTGCTCGACGCGGTACGCCGCTGCTGGGCCTCCCTCTGGACCGACCGCGCCGTCGCCTACCGGGCCCGCCTGCGCCTGGACGACTCCGAGGTGCGGATCGCGGTCGTCGTGCAGCGCATGGTGGAGGCGGAGACGGCCGGGGTGATGTTCACGGCGAACCCGGTCACCGGCGACCGCACGCAACTGGTCGTCGACGCGGGTCGGGGGCTGGGGGAGGCGGTCGTGTCGGGGCTGGTCACCCCTGACCACTACGTGCTCCGGCCGTCGGGCGAGGTCGTGGACTTCAGGCCGGGCCGCGGGGAGGTCGTGGTCCGCAGCGCAGAAGGCGGCGGCGTCGTCCACGAGAGCTCGGCGGGGGCCGGTGGGCAGGGCGATGGGCAGGGCGATGGGCTGGGTGCCTGGGCCGGGCGGGGGCCGGTTCCGGGCACCCCTGGGTTGCTGTCCGATGAGGTGCTGCGGGAGCTGGCCACGCTCGGGAGGCGGGTGGCCGAGGTGTTCGGGCGGCCGCAGGACATCGAGTGGGCTCATGTGGGGGGTCGGCTGCACCTGCTCCAGGCCCGGCCCATGACCGCGCTGCCGCCGCCTCCGGTGGGGCCGCTCGACGGGATCCAGCGCAGGACCGCCGAGATCCTCATGGAGTACCTGCCCGAGCGCCCGTACCCGATGGACATGTCCTCCTGGGTGCCCAACGGCCCGGCGGGGCAGATGAGCAACGTGTTCGCCGCGTACGGCGTCCGCAACCTCATCCACGAGGCACTCAAGGAGGAGGACGGCGTCGTCTACCGGATCGTTCCCGTCAAGCCGGGCTTCGAGCGGAAGGTGCTGACGGCGCCGTTCCGCGCGCTGCGCAAGGCCAGGAGATACGACCCCGCCCGCTGGACCGAGGACCCCCGCTTCCAGGCGTACCTGAAGGACGTCGAGAAGCTGCGCGCCCTCGACCTCGAAGAGCTGCCGTGGGAGGAGTTGCGGCGGGTGCCCAGGCAGGCGATGGAGCTGGTGGGGCCGGTGGCCGACCTGCGGATCGACTACCTGCCTGGCGTCGGGCTCGCGCTGCTGCGGCTGATGCTGGGGCTGACGCTGCTCGGCCGCAGGAAGATGTTCGGCGAGCTGTTGCTGGGCGCGCCCACCCGCACCTCCGACGCCAACCGGGCGCTGGAGCGCCTGGCCGAGACGGCCCGCCGTACGGGGGCGCTGGAGGCGGAGCGGCCGCCCGCCGAGTTCGCCCCGGAGTTCGCCCCGGAGTTCGCTGCGGAGCTGGCGGACTTCATGGCCGAGTACGGCCACCGCGAGACCGCGAGCCCCATCCTCATCACGCCGCCCACCTGGGCCGACGCCCCCGAGGTGGTGCTCGACCTGGTGCGGGTGCTGGCGGCGGCGCCGCCCAAGGAACGGGAGAAGCAGGCGGGGCCACCCGTGAGACCCCGGTGGCTGGCCCGCCGGGTGGCGGCGGCCCGCGCGGGCATGGTCTTCCGCGAGGACAGCCACTTCTCGTTCATGATGCCGGCGCCGGTCATGCGCAGGGCGCTGGTGGAGATGGGCCGCAGGCTGGCGCGAGCGCACCTGCTCGACCGCGCCGATGACGTCTTCCACCTGCGGCTGGAGGAGCTGGAGTCGCTGCGCGGCACCGACGACCCGGCCGCCGCCCGGCTGCGCGACGTGGCCAGGCGGCGGGCGGCCAAGCGGGAGGAGCTGTCCGGGGGCAGGCTCATCGACCCGGCGGCCGTCCACCCCGTCACCGACCCCGGCCCCGCGCTGCTGACCGGCGCGGCGGCGGGCGGCGGCACGGCCACCGGGCCGGTCAAGGTGATCGCGAACGTCGCCGAGTTCGGCCGGCTGGAGCCAGGCGACGTGCTGGTCTGCCCGTATACGAACCCGTCGTGGACGCCGCTGTTCCAGCGCGCGGCGGCGGTCGTCGTGGACACCGGCGGCGCCGCCTCGCACGCCGCCATCGTCGCCAGGGAGTACGGCATCCCGGCCGTCATGGGCACGGGACGCGGCACGTCGGTGTTGAAGAACGGCCTGCTGGTCACCGTCAACGGCGACACCGGCACCGTCACGGCCGCTCCCTAGAATGCCTGCCATGGTGACCGACCACCGCAAACAGCCGCGCCGCCGGGGTGAGGCCCTGAGCGCCGCGATCTTCCAGGCCACGCTCGACGAGCTGTCCGAGGTCGGTTACGCCGGGCTGACCATGGAGGGGGTCGCGGAGCGGGCGCGGGCCAGCAAGGCCTCGCTCTACCGGCGCTGGCCCAGCCGCATCGAGCTGGTGATGGACGCGGTCTATCGGGTGCTGCCGTCGCCCGGCTCCGCGCCCGACACAGGAAACCTGCGCGACGACCTGGTGGCTCTGCTGACCACCACCTCCAACGCCCTGTCGGGCCCGGCGGGCGAGGCGATGCGCGGGCTGCTCGGCGAGGCGCTGCGCGGCGAGTCGCCGCTGGGCTCGATGCGGCGCAACACGCAGGGCAGGGGCCGGCGGCTGATGGAGGAGGTGGTGCAGCGGGCGATCGAGCGCGGCGAGGTGGACCCGTCCGACGTCACGCCGCGCCGCATCGACGCCGGTCACGCCCTGCTGCGCCACCACTTCCTGTTCGAGGGCCTGCCGTTCCCCGACGGTCTCGTGGTGCAGATCGTGGACGAGGTGCTCGTCCCGCTGCTCAAACCGTCGTCCCGCTGAGCGAGGGGATGTCCACGGCGCCCGTCCTGCCCCTGGCGAGCGTATGGCCCGCCACCAGAGCGGTCATGGAGACGCCGATCAGCGCGCCCGCCGCCACCGGCGTCACGAACGCCGGCGACGCCTGGCCCAGCACGAGCAGCACGGCCACGGCGAGCCAGGCGAGGCCGTTCATCAGCGCGGCGACGGCAAGCGACCGGCCTGCGGCGAGCACGGCGGGCCCGAACGCCGGAACGGCCGAGGCGATCAGCGGCAGCGGCAGCACCAGCGCCATGAGGTTCGGCACGAAGAACCCGCCCGTCATCGCCGTCCCCAGCGGCCCGAGAGACTGTCCGAGCAGGAGGACGACCACCAGCGCGACGGGGACGGCCAGCAGGGCCGCCGTCCGCAGCATCCGCCGCGCGGTGGCCCTGGCCGCCTGATCGTGGAAGGAGTGGACGCGGACGGCGGAGCCGAGCTGCCAGAGCGACAGCAGCGCCGTCACGCCCGCCGCGACGAAGACCGACGTCGCCGTGCCGCGTAGCTGGTCGGCGATCGGGCCGGCGGCCGCCGCCCGCGCCCACACGCCGGACAGGTCGCCGAGGCCGGGCCGCCACAGGAACCACAGCAGGAAGCCGCCCGTGACCAGCGACACCGCGAGCGGCACGCGCAACGGGCCCGCGCCGGGGATGCGCCGGTGGTGCAGCCAGGCGTCGGCCGCTCCGGCCAGCAGATCCGCCACCGTGCGCGGGCGTACCGGCCGGGCGGCGACCAGGTCGCCCACCTCGTCGCCGTACCGCTCCCGCCACGCCTTCGGATAGAGACGCAACGCCGCCTCAGCCAGCCACCGCAGCACACCGGCCCCCGTTTCCGCGCGCGGAGGAACGCCGCCTCCGCCGGTCGTGGTCGTCGAAGAGGAGCGTCCCCGCCTCGGGGGACGCGGGCGGGCAGGAGTCATGCCGGCCTCAGCGCCACGCGCGTGCTGCCGGCCCGCTCGATGCGGCGCAGCGTGGCGAGCTGCTCGCCGAGCGCGGCCCGGCCGCCTGGCGTGATCCGGTACGGCTTGCGCCGCTCGGCCGAGGCGACCGGCTCGATCCAGCCGCGCTCCTCCAGCCGCATCAGCGCGCCGTAGAGCGTGCCCGGCTCCAGTGAGGTGCCGGAGAACTCCTCGATGTCGCCGATCATCCGGTAGCCGTGTTTCTGCCCCTCCGCGAGGCTGATGAGCACCAGCAGCGCCACGTCCGTGAAGCGGCCGAGTTCCTGTGTCCTGCGAGCCATGTATTCAGTAAAACTTAGTAAGTCTCACTAAGCAAGTCCCAAGGTGCCCGCCGTCAGCCGCATGGTGTGCTCGAAGGCGGACTCCCGGTGCTCGATGGTGTTGTCGAACTGGCCGAACACCTCGAACGTGACCCAGCCGTACAACGTGCTCCACGCGGTGACCGCGCGCCAGACCACGGCGTCGGGCACCTCGGGCATCAGCTCGCGGATGGTCGCGGCGTCCCCCGCAAGTTCCTGCGCCGGCTCTTGTGGCGCCCCGTCGGAGGGCGGCCGGATCGCGCCGGCCCGCCAGGCGTCGGACACGAGGCGGCCCAGCACGACGACGTCGCGTACGCGGGCCTCGATCGTGGCCTGCGGCGCCTGGTAGCCGGGCACGGGGGAGCCGTAGATGAGCGCGAACTCGTGGGGGTGGGCCAGGGCCCAGCCGCGGACGGCGCGGCAGACCGCCAGCCACCGGCCGAGGTGGTCGTCGCGGGACACCTCGGCCTCGCCGGTCTCGACGGCCTCGCCGAGCGCGTCGTAGCCGTCGATGATCAGCGCGGTGAGCAGGTCATCGCGGCTCGGGAAATAGCGGTAGATGGCCGACGACACCATGCCCATCTCGCGGGCGACGGCCCGCAGGGACAGGCCGCCGGCTCCCTCGGTGGCGAGCCTGCGCCGTGCGATGTCGGTGATCTCCCTGGTCAGCTCGGCCCTGACGCGTTCTCTTGCGGTGCGGCTGGCGGTCATGCCGAGCAGATTATCAGAGCGGTGCCAAAAAACGAGAGCACTGCTCTTGACGATAAGCGCTCTTTTGAGAGAGCATTGCTCTCGTAAGAGAACGCCGCCCTTGGAGGCCCCCCGATGTTGTCCCTCGCTAAGAACGCCAACGCGCTCCTGATGTTCCTCCTGGAGCTGGGGGTGCTGGTCTCCGTCGGTTACTGGGGCTTCACCCTGAGCCCGAACTGGGGCGTGAAGCTCCTGGCCGGGCTCGTCGGCCCGGCGCTGTTCATCGCCGCGTGGGCGGTGTTCGGGGCCGGCGGTGGCGAGAACGCCGTCTATCCGCTGACCGGCCTGGCCCGCGCCGCGCTGGAGATCCTCTGGTTCGGCGGCGGCGCCCTGGCGCTCTACGCCTCGGGCCTGGTCACCTCGGCGTTCGTCTTCTTCGCGCTCTTCGTCGTCAACGCGGTTCTCCGCCTCATCTGGAACGAGGTCTGATCATGGGCAAGCACGTCGTCGTGGGCTCCGGCCAGGTCGGTGCACACCTGGCGAGGAAGCTCCTCTCGCGCGGCCACGAGGTCGTGGTCGTGACCCGCTCGGGCCGCGGCCCCGACGGGGCGGTCAAGGTGGCCGCCGACGTGGCCGACAAGGCCAGGCTCACCGAGCTCACCGAGGGCGCCGACGTCCTCTACAACTGCGTCAACCCCCGCTATGACCGCTGGCCGGCCGACTGGCCGCCGATGGCCGCCGCGTTCCTGGCCGCCGCCGAGGCCACCGGCGCCGTCTACGTGCTGCTCGGCAACCTCTACCCGTACGGGCCCGTCACCGGCCCCATGACCGAGGACCTGCCGCTCGCCTCCACCGACCCCAAGTTCCGGGTGCGGACCAAGATGTGGCAGGACGCGCTGGCCGCGCACGAGGCGGGCCGCATCAGGGCCACCGAGGTCCGCGCGTCCGACTTCTTCGGGCCCGGCGCCACCGACCAGTCCTACCTGGGCGACCGGTTCCTCAAGCCGCTGCGCGCGGGCAAGACGATCCCGCTGGTGTGGCCGGCCGACGTGCCGCACACGTGGTCGTACCTGCCGGACGTGGCGGAGGCGCTGATCACGGCCGGCGCGGACGAGCGGGCCTGGGGCCGCCCCTGGCACGTGCCGAGCGGGGAGCCGCTGACCTTCCGGCAAGTGGGCGAGCGCATGGCCGCGCTGCTGGGCCGGCCCGCGCCGCGCATGTTCCAGATCCCGTGGCCGGTGATCAGGGCGGCAGGGCCGTTCTCGTACATGATCGGCGAGCTGGCGCACGTCCGCTACCAGTTCATCGAGCCGTTCGTGATGGACTCGTCGGCCTTCCAGCGGACGTTCGGCGTCGCGCCTACCCCGATCGACGAGGCGCTCAAGGCTACGCTCGACGCGTGAAGATTGCCATGATCGGGCTGGGCGACATCGCGGAGAAGGCCTACCTGCCCGTGCTCGCCGCGCAGCCCGCACTCGACCTGCACCTGTGCACCCGCAACCAGGCCCGCCTCGACCGGCTCGGCGACGCCTACCGCATCGCCGCCCGCTACACCGGCGTGGACGAGGTGATCAAGGCGGGGGTGCGGGCGGCGTTCGTGCACGCGGCCACCGAGGCGCACCCGGAGATCGTCGAGCCGCTGCTCGCCGCCGGGGTCCACGTCTACGTGGACAAGCCCATCGCCTACACGCTGGCCGACGCGGAGCGCCTGGTCCGGCTGGCCAGGGACGAGGACAGGTCGCTCATGGTGGGCTTCAACCGGCGTCACGCCCCCGGCTACGCCGAGCTGGTCGCCCATCCGCGCCGCCTGGTGCTGATGGAGAAGAACCGGCTCAACCATCCCGACACCCCGCGCCGGGCGATCTTCGACGACTTCATCCACGTGGCCGACACGCTCAGGTTCCTCGCGCCCGGCCAGGTCACCGACACCACGATCAGGACCCGCGTCCACGACGGGCTCATCGAGCACATCGTGCTCGAGCTGTCCGGCGACGGCTTCACCGCCATCGGCGTCATGAACAGGATGAGCGGCGCCAGCGAGGAGACCTGCGAGGTCATGGGCGACGGCACCAAGCGGCGGGTGGTCAACCTGGGCGACGTGATCGACTACGAGGGCGGCGAGCGGCTCGTCCGCAGGCCCGACTGGGTGCCGGTGGCCAGGCAGCGCGGCATCGAGCAGATCTGCCTGGAGTTCCTGGCCGCCGTACGCGAGGAGCGCCGCATCGACGCGGGCGACGCGCTGGCCACCCACGCCCTCTGCGAGCGGATCGTCGAGCACGCCGGCTAATCAGTGGGGCGCGCGAGCATCGTCTCGTCGGCCCTGGCGAACATGCGGCCGAACACCTTGCCGCCCAGCCGGGCCAGCACGGTGTAGCCCTCGGCGTCGCGCAGCGGGCTCGATGACGACACCACGCCCGCGATCGCGCCGCCGTACAGCGCGGGGCCGCCGCTGCCGCCCGCGGTGGCGTGGCAGTTGTGGGTCACCATCAGCCCTGGGCCCTTGCGCACGGCCTCGACGGTGTCGCCGACGCACCGGTACAGCACCGTGCCCGGGTAGCCTTTGCCCGCCGGGTAGCCGAGCAGTTCGAGGCCGCGCAGCTCGGTGCCGCGCGCGGTGGGCATCGCCTTCAGCCCGCGCCCGGTGACGGCCTCCAGCGGGCGCTTGCGGCGGGCGACGCCGACCAGCCCCACGTCGTACGGCAGCAGGTCCGGCGAGTACGGCCGCGAGCGCCACCTGGCCGGCACCCACGTGCGCACGACCGGCCAGACGCCCAGCTTCGGCCGCCCCCGATCGAAGCCCGGCAGGAACGCGAGGTGTTCGAGCAGCCGCCCGCCGCGGTAGAGGCAGTGCGCCGCCGTCAGCACCAGGCTGCGGCTGCGCGAGCCGATCACCGTCCCCCCGCACAACACGTCGGTCTTGGCGACGGGGTCGCGGCCGAGCAGCACCCCCGTCAGCCGCCGCGCCCCCGTGTAGGGGCGCGGGACCGGCGCGTAGCCCAGGCGGTCACCGTCGGGGGTGAGGACGCTGGAAGCGGGAACGTCGCGTTGGGACACCTCGGTGACGGCGGCTGGATCGAGCAGGACCAGGGACAGCACCAACCTGAGCACCCTCACACCCTATGGGGAAGATGATCAGTGCCCTGACCTGCGACATCAATGTTTACCCTAACTTGTGTACGCGGAACCCAGGGCCCGCAGCCGGGCGTGCACGTCCTCGTAGACGGAGGCCCGGCCGAGGTACGCCTTGGGCAGTTTGGCGACCATCGTGTAGTTGGTGTCGCAGACGTTCCCGACCGGCGCCTGCCCGGCCTGGCTGACGAGCTGGTAGGCGTCGAGCGTGTCGAGCCCGGTCAGCTCGGAGGTCCAGGTGACGAGGTCGTGCTGGCTGATGCGGTAGGCGTCCTCCAGCGGCCGGGCCGAGCCGGTGGACATCAGGTGCCCGTCGTCCTCCAGCCGCGGCCACGGCGTGGACACGCCCTTGATCAGCTCGACCGCGACCACGGTGTTCATGGCCGACTCCACGGCGGTGCCGCACACCTCGCCGTGCCCCTGCAGGCCGTGGCCGTCGCCGACGGAGAACAGCCCGCCCTCCACGTTGACGCCGAGGTAGACGGTGACGCCCGCGCGCAGCTCGGGGGTGTCCATGTTGCCGCCGTGGGCGTCGGGGGTGATCGACATGCGGACCTCGTTCGCGCCCGGCGCCACGCCGACCGTGCCGTGCATGGGGTCGAGCGGCAGGTCCACGCTGAAGTCGCTGTTGCGGGCGTGGTAGACGGCCACGTTCCGCTCCAGGTCGATGTCGTAGCGCCAGACCCGCTCCTCCAGCGGCGGGTGCAGCATGGCCGTGGTGTGGGTCGCGGTCAGCGCGCCGAAGTGCGGGAACGTGGTGGAGACCGCCCAGTCCCTGGCCGGGGTGATCGAGATGAAGTGCAGCGCCAGCGTGTCGCCCGGCTCGGCGCCCTCGACGTGGAAGGGGCCTGTCACGGGGTTGAGGTAGGGGAACTCGCACACCTGGGACGGCAGGTCGTCCACGGTACGCACCCGGCCGCCGAAGCAGTCCTCGGTGTAGATCTCCAGGATCGTGCCCGGCCGTACCTTGCCGACGGCCGCGCGCCCCCCGAAGGTGTAGCTCAGCTCTTCCGGCGCGGGGTGGTAGGAGACGACGTTCACTTGACCTCCGTGGGAAGTTCGGGCCGGCGTCCCACCACGTAGGAGACGCCGATGACGACCAGGCCGATCGCGAGCCAGACGCCGCCGACCCACTGCGCGGCGACGTTCTGGTTGATGACGACGGCCACCAGCACCGCGAAGCCGATCGCGGGCGCGATGAGGTGCGCCCAGATGTTCCGGCTGCGCTTCTTAATCATGTAGTGGACGACCACAGCGACGTGGAGCAGCAGGAACGCGCTCATCGCACCGAAGTTGACCAGGGAGGCCAGCTCCCCGATGCCATTGTCGCGCAGGCTCATGAAGACGCCGAGCGTGACCGACACGGCGGCCACCGCGAACGTCGCGTTGACCGGCACCCTGTGCTTGGGATGCACCTTCGCCAGGAACGCGGGCAGCTGCCGGTCGCGGGCCATCGCGAACAGCAGCCGCGAGGTGGCGGCCTGCGCGACCAGAGAGTTGGCGAAGCCCCAGGCGATGGCGGTGGCGACGGCGGTGAGCACGGACAGCCACGGCCCGCCGGCGAAGGCGGCCGTGTCGTAGAAGGCGTTGCCGGTGAGGTCGCCTTCGGCGATCAGCTGCTCCCTGTTCGGGGTGAGCAGCGCGGCCACCCACGTCTGCACCACGAACAGCACCGCGGCCACGCCCAGCGCGGCGACCATGGAACGGCCGAGCCTGCGCGCGTCCTCGCGGTTCTCCTCGGCGAGCGTCGAGATGCCGTCGAAGCCGAGGAACGACAGCACCGCCACCGACGCCGCCGCGAACACGACGGTCCAGGTGAAGGAGGAGGGGTCGAAGAGCGGGGTGAGCGCGCCCGCCTGCGCCTTGCCCTGGGCCAGCGCGACGCCGCCGACCACCAGGAAGATCGCGAGCACGGCCAGCTCGGCGACCAGCATGATCCGGGTGATCCTGGCCGTCATCTGGATGCCCAGGTAGTTGACGACGGTGTTGAGCAGCACGAACGCCACCAGCCACGCCCAGACGGGGACGGCCGGGACGAACGAGTTCATCGCCGTGCTCGCCACCAGATAGAGCAGCGAGGGCACGAGCACGTAGTCCAGCAGGATCGCCCAGCCGGCGAAGAAGCCGACGGGGGCCGCGATGCCGCGCCCGGCGTAGGTGTAGACCGAGCCTGCCATCGGGAACGCCCTGGCCATCTGCGCGTACGACAGCGCGGTGAACGCCATCGCCACGAGCCCGACGACGTACGCCAGCGCCACCATGCCGTGCGAGATGGAGAAGACGTTGCCGAAGATGCCGAAGGGCGCGATCGGCACCATGAAGATCAGGCCATAGATCATCAGATCGGCGAAGCCCAGGGACCGCTGGAGTTCCTGGCGGTAGCCGAACTGCTCGACTGTGCTCATGTACGGCTCCTAGCTGCTAAGGGGGCGATTGGCACCTTAGAGCCAAAGCTTTCTACTGAAAAGATTTCTCCAGAAAGAAATCAAGGCCGTCGGCCCTGCCCAGGTGGACGGGGTGGCGCACCTGGTGGTCGAGCAGCGTCAGCGTGCCCCGCGCGCTGGTGATCGTGGTGCCGTCGGCCACCGCGTCCAGCGCGGGCACCGCCAGCGAGCCGGCCCGCGCGCACAGCGCCGCCAGCATCGCCACCGCCTCGTAGCAGCCGTGGCCGTGCGCGTTGAGCAGCGGCGCGTCCGCGCCGAACCGGGCCGCGTAGCGCTCGGCGAAGCCCTGACCGGCCTCCGTGGGCAGGTTGCGGAAGTAGCCCATCGAGGCGTACAGGCCGCCCGTGACATCGCCGCCGATGCCCAGCAGGCCGTGCTCCTCCAGCGCCCCGCACAGCCGCACCGCGCTCAGCCCCGCCGCCGCGTACGCCCGGTTGAAGGCCACCAGGTCGCTGCCGATCAGCGTCAGCAGGATCGCGTCAGGCCGGGCGCCCGCCACCCGGTCCAGCCAGTGCACGGCCTGTCCGTACGCGACGAGGCTCTCGCCCACCACCGTGGCGCCCGCCGCGCGCAGCCGCCCGCGCGCCCTGGCGTGCACCAGGCGCGGCCAGATGTAGTCGTTGCCCAGCAGGTACCAGCGGCGGGCGTGGGAGGCGGTCAGCCGATCGATGCCGGGGACGAGCTGCCTGTCGGGGGTCTCGCCCAGGAAGTAGACGCCTGGCGCGCGGCCGCCGCCCTCGTACGGAGGCGCGTACACGAACGGCACCCGCCCCGCGATCGCCGCCACCACCGCCACCCGCACGTCGCTGGCGTGCGCCCCGGCCACGGCGGAGATCGTGCCGGACCGCACGAGAGCGGCCACCTCGTCCGCGACCTGCGGCGCGGGCCGCCCGCCGTCGATGAGCACCAGCTCGACCGGCCGGCCCAGCATGCCGCCCCTGCCGTTGATCTCCTCGGCGGCCAGCACCGCGCAGTTGATCGCGCAGGGCCCCATCAGGCCGAGCACCCCCGACACGGGGACGACCAGCGCGATCCTGATCGCGTCGGAGGGGAGGAGCCGCGCTTCGAGAGGATCGACCGTCGCCGCCACGCCGACGAGTATCCTCCTCTACAACCCCCCGACGAAAGGACCACTTCGATGACCACTCATGGGCTCGGGTCCTCACTCGCCTACTTGCTGAGCCGTGCGGAGCGCAGCGTCAACCGGGGGCTCGCGGCGGTGCTCGCCGGCGAGGGGGTCACCGTCGAGCAGTGGCGCATCATGCGGGCGCTGGCCGACGGGCGGGGCGAGTCGATGGGCGAGCTGGCCGAGGCGGTGCTGATGCCGCACCCCACGCTGACCAAGGCCGTCGACCGGCTCATCGACCGCGCGCTGGTCTATCGCGGCCCGGCCAAGGGCGACCGGCGGCGGGTGGCGGTGTTCGTCTCAGGGCGGGGGGCCGAGCTGCTGGCCCGCATCGACGGCGCCGTGGCCGAGCAGCAGGGGCTGATCGCGCTGGCGTTCGGCGCCGAGCGCACCGAGCAGCTCATGCGGGATCTGGAGAGCCTGGTCGCCGCCCTCGACCACGCCGAGCTGAAGGCCTGAGCAGGCAGGCGGGCCGCCGGCGCGCCTGAGGCCGCAGAACGCCGCCGCCCCCTGACCGCCCCGGCCTCCCGGCCGCCTGAGGGCGTCAGCTCCCCTCGCGCTTCTTGGCGGAGTCGGCCCAGATGATCGCCGCCACGCCGGCCGCCGCCACTCCCAGATAGCCCGGCAGCGGCAGGTCCACGAGCCGATGCAGGAAGCCCCAGTTGCTGTCGAACCACATCCGCCCGGCGAACCCGGCGAGCCCTTGGATGATGGCGATCACGCCGACGATGTTGACGATTCCTCTCATGCGTCAAGGCTCGCAACACGAGGCCCGCCCCGGCATCGAACCTTGGGCGGGCCTCCTGCTACCAAAGTCGCGCGCTCACGGGTAGAGGCCGCGCATCCGGTGCGCCTCGGCCACCCGGCTCACGCCGATGACGTGCGCCGCCTGCCTGAGCGTCAGCCCGCGCTCGGCGGCCAGCGCCTTCACCTCGTCGAAGGCGTTCAGCATCAGCTCGCGCAGCTTGAGCTCGATCTCGCCCGAGCTCCACGAGCACGCCTGCAGGTTCTGCACCCACTCCAGGTACGACACGATCACCCCGCCGGCGTTGGCGAGGATGTCCGGCACGACCGTGGTGCCGTTGGCCGCGAGTATCTCGTCGGCCTCGGGCGTGGTGGGCCCGTTGGCGCCCTCCACGACCAGGCGGGCGCGGACGCGCGACGCGTTGGCCTCGGTGATGACGCCTTCGAGCGCGGCCGGGACGAGCACGTCCACGTCCAGCTCGAACAGGTCGTCGTGGGCCATCGCGTCGGCCTGGGCGTACCCGCGCACGCCGCCGCTCTCGGCGACCCACGCGCGCAGCGCGGCGACGTCGAGCCCGCGCCCGTCGTGGACGGCGCCGGTGATGTCGGAGACCGCCACGACCTTGCAGCCGGCGTCGGCGAGGTATTGGGCGGCGAGCGCGCCCACCTTGCCGAAGCCCTGCACGGCCACGGTCACGCCCTCGGGCGGGCGGCCGAGCGCGGCCAGCGCCGCGATCTGCACGCCGCGCGAGGTCGCGCCGCCGCGGCCGAGCGAGCCGCCCAGGGTCATGGGCTTGCCGGTGACCACCCCTGGCACCGAGTAGCCCGCGTTGACGCTGTAGGTGTCCATGATCCAGGCCATGGTCTGCTCGTCGGTGCCGACGTCGGGGGCCGGGATGTCCTTCTCCGGGCCGATCAGCGGCAGGATCTCGTTGACGTAGCGGCGGGTGAGCCGCTCCAGCTCGCGGGTGGTGAGCCCGGTCGGGTCCACGGCCACGCCGCCTTTGGCGCCGCCGTACGGGATGCCGACCAGTGCGCACTTCCACGTCATCCACATGGCGAGTGCGGTGACCTCGTGGATGTCGGTCGCCGGATGAAAGCGGATGCCGCCCTTGGCGGGCCCGCGCGAGACGTTGTGCTGGACCCGGAAGCCCTGGACGACGTCCAGGCTGCCGTCCTCGCGCCGCACCGGGACCGAGACGGTCAGCGAGCGGCGGGGCGTGGCCAGCATCGTGCGGAGCCCGTTGTCCAGGCCGAGGTGCGCGGCGGCCTGGTCGAGCTGGTGCAGGGCGGAGTCGAGGGCTTGACGGCCCGGGGTGATCAGGGCCGGCGTCGTTGACGGCACCATGATGCTCATGGAAGAAATTCCTCCTGTTATGTACGCCCTATTGCGGAAAAGGCGCCATTGCCATTCCCTTTGGGCGTTGTTGTTACGATCATCCTAGAGCGGGTGGTTTGACCTTGCCTAGTTGTCGATGAAATCCAGGCCGGTGATCGGGATGCCGCGGTCGTGCCACTCTGGCAGGCTTACAAGCGCAGAGTGTGCCGAAACGTCGAATCGGGGGGTGACATGACCGCACTCGTGGTGGGGCCGATGCTCAGATACGTCGACTCCGTCAGCGCCTCGATCTGGGTGGAGACCGCCGAACCCTGCACGGTCGCCGTCGAGGCGGACGGCAGGACTTACCGGTCGCCTACCTTCACCGTGCACGGTCACCACTACGCGATCGTGGATCTCGTTGAGTTGTCCCAGGATATCGCGTCGTACACGGTCAGTTGCGACGGGGAGCAGGTATGGCCGCCGGCGGGTCGCCCGCCGAGCCGCATCCGGCTGCTGCCCGCCGACGGGGTGCGGCGGCTGGCGTTCGGCTCGTGCCGCACCAGCGTGCCCCACGACGCCTTCCACGTACGTACGCACGGTGACGACGTGCTGCGCGCCTACGGTGAGCACCTCGCCCAGGCCGACGACGACGAGTGGCCCGACCTGCTGCTGCTCCTCGGCGACCAGGTCTACGCCGACAGCCCGTCGCCCGACATGCTGGCCTTCATCCGCTCCCGCAGGGGCGACACCGAGCCCCAGGGGGAGATCGCCGACTTCGAGGAGTACGCCGAGCTCTACCGCCAGGCGTGGACCGAGACCGAGATCCGCTGGCTGCTGTCCACCGTGCCGACGGCGATGATCTTCGACGACCACGACCTGCGCGACGACTGGAACACCTCCCAGCCCTGGCGCGAGCAGATGGCCACGACGCCGTGGTGGCAGCGCCGGGTCGTCGCCGGCCTCGGCGCCTACTGGGTCTACCAGCACCTCGGCAACCTCTCACCGGCCGAGCGCGCCGAGGACCCACTGCTGGCCAAGCTGATGGCCGGCGACGGGGGAGCGGCGCTCGACGCGTTCGCCGAGAAGGCCGACGCCGAGCCGAGCAGCAACCGCTGGAGCTACGCCCGCGACCTCGGCACCGCCCGGCTGATCATGGTCGACACCCGGTGCGCCAGGCAGCTCACCCCCGGCGACCGTCGCATGCTCGACGCCGAGGAGTGGGCCTGGCTGGAGGAGGAGGTGCGCAAGCCCGCCGAGCGGCTCATCATCGGCTCGTCGATCCCGTTCCTGCTGCCCGAGGGCGTCCACGGCGTCCAAAACTGGAACGAGGCCCTGGCCGACGGCAAGTGGGGGCCGTTCGTCCGCCGCTGGTCGGAGACGTTCAGGCAGGCCATCGACCTGGAGCACTGGGCGGCCTTCCGCCGCTCGTTCGAGGACCTCGCCAGGCTGCTCATCGCGCTCGGCAAGCCGGCCTACATCCTGTCGGGCGACGTCCACTACTCCTACCTCGCCAAGGCCGACCGCGGGCAGGTCTTCCAGCTCGTCTGCTCGCCCATCCGCAACCCGCTCAGCCGGATGCTGCGCTGGGCCAACGTCTTCACCCAGTTCTCCGTCGCCACCCTGGTCGGCAGCCTGCTGGCGCGCCTGGCCGGCGTCCCGCGCCCGCCGTTCCGCTGGCGCATCACCAAGGGCCCCTGGTTCCAGAACGCGCTGGCCACGCTCGACCTGCCGAACACGGTCACCTGGTACGGCTCCACCGGCGAGGTCATCGCACCCATCGACGCCACCGAGCTGCGCTGAATCTAAGCTCGTCCGCATGCTTGACGATCCCTATGCCCCTGCCGTGCCCTTCTACGACCTCTTCCACGAGGACGGCCACGTGCCGGCGATCCGTGAGTCGCTGCCCCCGCTGCTCGACGGAGTGCGGCGTGGCGTCATCGAGATCGGCGCGGGCACCGGACTGATCACCGAGGTCATCGCCCGTGCCACGCCGGGTGAGATCTACGCCGTGGAGCCGTCGCCCGGCATGCGGTCGGTGCTGGTCAACCGGCTGGCCCACGACCCCGAACTGCTGCGCCGGGTGACCGTGCTGCCGTGCGGCGGGCTGGACGTGAAGGTGGACGAGCCCGCCCAGGCGGTCGTGATGATCTCGGTGCTGCAGAGCTTCACCGCCGCCGAGCGGCCCGAGCTGTGGCGGGTGCTGGCCGGGCACCTGGAGACGGACGGGCGGCTGGTGTTCAACTGGCGTGACCGCGACCTGCCCAGGCCGGAGGCAGAGCCGGGAGTCATGGGGTCCTACACCGTGGGGCGGCACACGTACGAGGTGGCCGGGCAGGTGCTCGACGTCACCGGTGACCGCGTCACCTCGCGCTTCCTCTACCGGGTCAGGCAGGGCGACCTGCTCCTCAGCGAGGACGAGGTGGTGAGCACCGCCCACCGGCCGGCCGGGGCGGTGCTGGCGGCCGAGCTGAAGGAGGCGGGCTTCGTCCGGGACGACGCCCCCGACGGCATGCAGGTGTGGCGCGCCTCCTGAGCGCGCGTGAGGGCCGGAGGCGTGGCCTCCGGCCCCCGCGTCACCTGCTCTGGAGCTCGTAGACGGCGTCCACGAGCTGGTCGAGCGCCCAGTGGAGGTCGTCCTCCGAGACCACGATGGGCGGGGCCAGGCGGATCGTGGAGCCGTGGGTGTCCTTGGCCAGCACGCCGCGCTTCAGCAGCGCCTTCGACACCTCGCGCCCGGTGCCGACGTCGGGGTGGATGTCCACGCCCGCCCACAGCCCGCGCCCGCGCACCTCGATCACCGCGCCGTGGCCCACCAGCTCGCGCAGCCGGCCGAGCATCAGCTCGCCGAGCTTGGCGGCCCTGGCCTGGAACTCGCCGGTGTTGAGTATCTCGATCACGGCGTTGGCGACCGCGCAGGCCAGCGGGTTGCCGCCGAACGTGGAGCCGTGCTGGCCCGGATGGATGACGCCGAGCACGTCGCGGTCGGCCGCGATGGCCGACACCGGGACCACGCCGCCGCCGAGCGCCTTGCCCATGACGTAGATGTCGGGCACGACGCCCTCGTGGTCGCAGGCGAACGTGTGGCCGGTGCGCCCGAGCCCCGACTGGATCTCGTCGGCGATCAGCAGCACGCCCTCGGCCGAGCACAGCTCCCGCAGCTCGGTCAGGTAGCCGTCCGGCGGCACCAGCACCCCGGCCTCGCCCTGGATCGGCTCGACCAGCACGGCCACCGTCGCCGCGTCCATGGCCTCGCGGACCGCCTCGGCGGAGCCGTACGGGACGATGCGGAAGCCCGGCGTGTACGGGCCGAAGCCGTCGTGCGCGTCGGGATCGGTGGAGAAGCTGATGATCGTCGTCGTACGGCCGTGGAAGTTGCCGTCCATGACGATGATGTTGGCCTGGTCGGGCTCGACGCCCTTGACCTCGTAACCCCACTTGCGGGCCACCTTGATCGCGGTCTCGACGGCCTCGGCGCCGGTGTTCATGGGCAGGACCATGTCCTTGCCCGTCAGGTCGCCGAGCCCGGCGCAGAACTGCGCGAACTGGTCGTGGTAGAAGGCGCGGCTGGTCAGCGTGAGCCGCTCGAGCTGCTCACGCGCCGCCTCGATGATCTTCGGGTGGCGGTGGCCGAAGTTCAGCGACGAGTAGCCGGACAGGCAGTCGAGGTAACGCTTGCCCTCGACGTCGGTGACCCACGCGCCGTCGGCCTCGTGGATGACGACGGGCAGTGGATGATAGTTGTGCGCGCTGCGGCGCTCGCTTATCTCGATCAGCTCTGCGCTGGTGATCATGTCAGTTGTCCCCCCTGATCTCCAGTGTGCAGCACTTGGGGCCGCCACCCGCCTTGCGCAGCTCCGACAGGTCGACGGGGATCACCTCGTACCCGCGCCGCTTGAGTTCCAACTGCAGGTCGGCCGCCTCGGCGTTGATGACCACGTTCGTGCCGTCGCTGACCGCGTTGAGGCCGAGCACCTCGGCGTCCTGGGCGGTCGCGAGCACCGCGTCGGGGAACATGCGGCGCAGCACCGCGAGGCTCCCGGGCGAGAACGCCTCGGGGAAGTAGGCCACGTTGTGCCCGTCGAGCGGGAACAGCGCCGTGTCCAGGTGGTAGAAGCGCGGGTCCACCAGCGTCAGCGAGACGACGGGGCGGCCGAGGTACTCCTGCGCCTCCTGGTGGGCCACCACGTCCGTGCGGAAGCCGGTGCCGGCCAGGATGACCTCGTCGAGGGTGAGGAAGTCGCCCTCGCCCTCGTTGACGTGCGCCGGCTCCATCACCGGGTAGCCGCGCTCGGCGAACCAGCGCAGGTAGGCGGGTCCCTCCGCGGCGCGCTGCGGGTAGGCGAAGCGGGCGCCGTAGACGCGGCCGCCCGCGACCAGCGCGCCGTTCGCGGCGAAGACCATGTCGGGCAGGCCGTCGATCGGCTCGATCAGGCTCACCTCGTGCCCGAGCTCCTCGTACGCCGACTTCAGGCCCTCCCACTGCCGGACCGCGATGTCACGGTCGGCGCCCGCCTCGGGATGCATCCACGGGTTGATGGCGTACTCGACCGCGAAATAGTCCGGACGGCACATGAGGAAGTGTTTGGGCATGCAGCCCTCCATCGGCTCTCTAAGCAGGGAAAACTCCACGATGCGGAGATGAGGACAGCCTAAGAACGCCGATTCGGGCGGCCAAGGGCTTGACATTGCGCGTTCGCGCAGATCCGTTGCTTGTATCAGCCCATCAAGGGGGATTCGTTGCGTGCCTCGGGCACCGAGGCGCCCGGCGGTGTGTCGATGAGCCGCGACAGCACGATCGCGCTCTTGGTCCGCACCACGAACGTCTCCGCCGCGATGCGCTCGATCACCCGCTCCACGTGCCGCACGTCGGTGGCCCTGATGTGCAGCAGCGCGTCGGCCTCGCCGGTGATCGTGGCCGCCGCCACCACTTCAGGGAACTTCGCCACCGCCAGCGCGATGTCCGACGGCTTGGTCTTGCCCTGGCAGAACAGCTCGACGTACGCCTCCGTCGTCCAGCCCAGCGCCTGCGGCGCCACCCGCGCGCTGAACCCGGTGATCGCCCCCGCCTGCCGCAACCGGTCGACCCTGCGCTTGACCGCCGAGGCGCTCAGCCCGACCCGGTGGCCGATCTCGGCGTAGGTCTGGCGGGCGTCGTCCACGAGCGCCGCGATGATGTCACGATCGAGCCGGTCCAGTTCCACGCGCTCTGTATACCTCCTGGCCAGGCTGGCGCGCGACGAGGGGGCGCGGGAGACTGGGCCGGCTGGTCGTTGATTGGAAGGTATCCGCAGAAATGAGCACCGCAAGTTTCCCCGAGGGCTTCGAGTGGGGAGTGTCGACTTCGGCCTTCCAGATCGAGGGGGCCACGAACATCGACGGCCGCGGCCCGTCGATCTGGGACACCTTCTCCGTGGACCGGGTGGAGACGTGCGACCACTACCACCGCTATCCGGAGGACGTCCGGTTGATGCGGGAGCTGGGTCTCGGCTCCTACCGGTTCTCGATGAGCTGGCCGCGGATCTTCCCCGACGGCGGCGGCAAGCCCAACGCGGCCGGGCTGGACTTCTACGACCGGCTGGTGGACGAGCTGGTCGGCGCCGGCATCAAGCCGTACGCGACGCTCTATCACTGGGATCTGCCGCAGGCGCTGGAGGATCGCGGCGGCTGGCCGTCGCGTGACACGGCGCTGCGCTTCGCCGACTACGCCGCCGCCGTGCACCAGCGGCTGGGCGATCGGGTGCGCACCTGGTTCACGCTGAACGAGCCGTGGGTGGCCGCCTTCCTCGGCTACGGCGCCGGCATCCACGCGCCCGGCCGCACCTCGGCCGCCGAGGCGTTCGCCGCCGCCCACCACATGCTGCTCGGCCACGGCCTGGCCGTGCGGGCGCTGCGCGAGGCGGGCGCCGCCGAGGTGGGCATCGTGCTCAACATCTCGCCCGTCATGACGCCCGCCCAGGTGAGCGATCCCGGACGGCGGGCGTCGGAGGAGGACGCGGCGGCCGTCGCCAGGATCGACACGCTGGTCAACCGGCAGTTCCTGGAGCCCGTGCTGCGCGGGGCGTACCCGGAGGAGCTGCTGCCGGTCATCGAGCGGCACGGCGGCCTCGGCCACGTCCACGACGGCGACCTGGAGGTCATCGGGCAGCCCATCGACCTGCTCGGCGTCAACTACTACGCGCCGCTCGTCGTGCAGGCCCAGCCCAGCGAGCCCGCCGACACCGCCTACCCGGGCAGCGAGGGCGTGCTGTTCTGCACGGTGCCCACCGCCGTGACCGCCATGGGCTGGCCCATCGTGCCCGGCTGCCTGTCGCAGCTGCTGGGCCGGCTCACCCGCGAGTACCCCGGGCTCGAACTCATGATCACCGAGAACGGCGCCGACTTCGTCGACGTGGTGACCGGCGACGGCATCCACGACGTCGATCGCATCAGCTTCATCGAGGAGCACCTGCGCGCCCTGCGCGCCGCGCTCGACGCGGGCGCCAACGTACGCGGCTACCTCGCCTGGACGCTGCTCGACAACCTCGAATGGGTGGACGGCTACCAGCGCAAGTTCGGCCTCGTGCACGTCGACTTCGCCACCCAGCGGCGGCGGCTCAAGGACAGCGCCCTGTGGTACCGCGACGTCGTACGCCGCAACGGCCTGGCCGAGACCCCGCCCAAGCGCCCCACCCTGGAGACCGTGGCCGCCCGCGCCGGCGTCTCCCGGGCCACCGTCTCCCGCGTCGTCAACGGCGAGTCGTCGGTGAGCCCCGAGGTCAGGACCGCCGTCATGCGGGCCGTCAACGAGCTCGGCTACGTGCCCAACCTGGCCGCCCGCAGCCTCGTCACCCGCAGGACCAACGCGGTCGCGCTCGTGCTGTCGGTGCCCAGGCAGGGCGGCGGCGACGCGCTGACCGCCGCCGTCGTCCAATACGTCACCAGCCTGCTCGAAGGCGCCGGCAAGCAGATCACGCTCATGCTCGCCGACACCGCAGAAAGCCACCGGCGCATCGTCGCCCACGTGGAGGCGCGGCTGGCCGACGGCGTCGTGCTGCTGCCGCCCGACCGGGCCGACGCGCTGGCCGAGCGGCTGTCCCGCACCGGGGTGCCGGTCGTGCTGCTGGGCAAGCCGGAGATCGCGTCGCTGGTGCCGTACGTGGACGTGGACAACGCGGGCGGCGCGGCGGCGGCCACCGAGCACCTGCTGGAGCGGGGACGGCGGCGCGTCGGCATGGTGTGCGGGCCGATGGACCTGGTGACCGTCCAGGACCGGCTGGCAGGGCACCGGGCGGCGCTGCAGCGGGCGGGCCTGCAGCCGTACCTGGCGCCCGCCGACGACCTCACCAGGTCCGCGGGCGCCGGCGCGATGCGGCGGCTGCTCGCCGACGCCCCCGCGCTCGACGCCGTCTTCGCCGCCACCGACCAGCTCGCCATCGGCGCCATGCGGGCGCTGCGCGAGGCGGGACGGCGGGTGCCCGACGACGTGGCGGTGGTGGGCTTCGACGACATCGACGCCGCCTCGGCCACCACGCCCGCGCTCACCACCGTCCGCGTGCCGGTCGCCGACCAGGCCCTGGCGCTGGCCCGGCTGCTGCTGTCGCGGCTGGAGGGCCGCCACACCACCTCGGTCGTGCTGCCCGCCCGGCTCGTCGTGCGCGAGTCGGCCTAGGTCTGCCGCTCGAACAGCTCGGGGAAGACCTTCGACACCTTCGCCAGCAGGTACTCGCCGTACGTGCCGGTGAAGTCGACCTGGCCGTCCCAGCGGCGGCCCGGCGCGTACGGCAGGGGCGGCACCTCGCTGTCCCAGCCGGGGTCGAAGAAGAACGGGAAGCTGAGCCGCTCGTTGCCGCTGCGGTTGCGCACGCGGTGCGGCGTCGAGCGGTAGCGGCCGCCGGTGAGCTTGTCGAGCATGTCGCCGATGTTGCAGACGAACGTGCCCTCCAGCGGCGGCGCCTCCACCCAGCCCGATCGCGTGTGCACCTGGAGGCCGCCGTTGGCGTCCTGGAGGAGGAGGGTGAGCAGGCCGTAGTCGGTGTGCTCGCCGACGCCCCACGTGTCGGGGTCGTCCGGCGGGCCGGGCGGGTAGTGGAAGATCCGGAACAGGATGGTCGGGTCGGCCGTGTAGCCCGTACGGAAGTAGCCCTCGTCCAGCCCCAGGCTGAGCGCGACGCCCGCCATGACCGCCTGTCCGACCTCCGTCATCCTGTCCAAATAGTCCAGCACCGCCGCGCGCAGCTCGGGCACCTGGGCGGGGAACAGGTTGGGGCCGTGCAGCGGGCGCGGCCCTGGCGGCTCCTCGGCGCCGAAGTAGACGCCCTCCTTCAGGTCGGGCCGGCCCGAGGTCAGCTCGCCGCCGACCGGGAAGAATCCGCGCCAGGCCCGGCCGCCGCGCTCCATCGCGATCTCGTTCTTGACCTCGTCGGGCAGCGCGAAGAAGCGCCTGGCGGCGGCGTCGAGCCGGTCGATCAGCTCGGCGGGCACGCCGTGACCGCGGATGTAGAAGAACCCGCTGTCGCGGCAGGCCGCGCCGATCGCCTCGGCCACGGCCTCCTTGCCTGCTTCGTTGCCTGCTTCGTTGCCCGCTTGCTTGCCGGCTTCCTTGGCGGGGCCTCCGGTGACGAGCGGGGACACGTCGATGATCGGCAATTCGCTCACGCGGCTCATTGTTCCCCCATTTCGCCCATCAGCGACGGCATCGGAGGGCCCGGGATTTAGCATCGAAGTCAGCACCCCTCGTGCCCGCTGGGGAGGACCGATGCGTCCCATCCGCCGCAACCGCCGCGCCGGTTCCCGCGTGCCCGACCAGCCCGGCGACGAGGTCACCCGCATCGCGCCCGCCGTGGCGTACGACGGCGACCTCTACCGCATGCCCGACTGGGCGCAGCGCCGCCGCGCCGAGCGCGAGCTGGGCCGCGCCCACGCCGCCGACGGCCAGATCGACACGCTCACCCTGCAGACCGGCAGCGTGCCGCGCTTCCACGAGCTGGAGGACGAGCGGCTGGCCGAGCTGGCCGCCATCGAGGAGCGCACGGAGCAGGAGATCCAGCGGGCGCGGGCCGAGTTCGAGGGGCAGAAGATCCGCCTCGCGGAGTCGCAGCGGACCTTCGGCGAGGCCAGGCAGGCCCTGGACGAGACCCGGCGCCAGGTCGCCGAGCTGGAGCAGCCCAGCCGCCGCCCCGGCGACGGCCGGCCCAGCTCGATCGCGATCTCCGGCAGCCGCTGGCCGGTCGTCCGCCGCTGGCTGCCCGCCGCGCTCCTGCTGCTGCTCCTGCTGATCGTCGAGGTGCCGATCCTCTACCAGGTCATCCTGAGCTGGGGCGACAGCGTCGCGATGACCGCGCTGCTCGCCGCGGGCGCCGCCCTGATCATGCTGGTGGCCCCGCACATGTACGGCCGCGCGTTCCGCTCCTGGCAGGAACACGGAAGCCCGGCCAAGGGCCGCTGGCTGCTCATCCTCGCCGCGCTCGTGTGGCTCGGCCTCATCGTCGCCGTCGCCGTGCTGCGCCGCGACGCGCTCGTCCGGCCGCTGGTCGTGGACGGCGAGCCGATCGGGCCTGCTTCGGAGGGCGTCGGGCAGCTGCCCACCATGATCCTGCTGCTGGCCCTGCTGGTGGCCACCGCGCTCATCGCCGCCGACCTCGGCCGCCGCATGCACAACCCCAACGACCGGCGGCTGTGGGAGCTGCGGGCCAAGCGCGACGCCGAGGCCGAGGCGTGCGCCGCCGCGCAGGCCGCCTACCAGCGGGACGCGAGTTACGCCGAGAGCATCGCCCAATACCTGCAAGGGGCCGAGCGGCGGCGGGACGGGCGGTTACGCCGGCTCGACAGCGGCTTCGACAGCCTGGCCACGGCGTACCTGGGCGGCGTCGTGGAGGGGCTGCGGGACCCGGAGGCGGCGAGCTGGGCAGAACGGATCATCGCCCGCCGACGCACCGCCTGACGGCCGCTGGGGCCCTTCCCGGGCCCCAGCGGCTGCGGTCAGGAGGTCGAGAACGTGAACCAGTTGACGTTGACGAAGTCGGCCGGCTGCCCGGAGGAGAAGGTCAGGTACACCGTGTGCGTGCCCGTCACCCCCGAGATGTTGGCGGGGATCGTCCGCCAACTCTGCCAGCCGCCGGTGTTGGCCAGGGCGAAGTCACCGATGGGCGGCGCCGTGGGGCTGTCCAGCCTGACCTGGACGAGCCCGCTCACCCCCGCCGCCGCGCCCGACGCCACCCTGGCCTTGAACTGGGTGGCGGGCGTCGAGCCGAACGTCACGCCGTCGTAGCGCAGCCAGTCGCCGTTGGCGATGGCGCCGACGTTCTGGCCGCCGCCCGAGTCGGTGGTGGTCTCCACGATGGTGCCCGACTGGGCCGAGTAGCGCTCGGCCTGGATGGTCGAGCGGGCGTCGACGTCGCCGGGCGGGTCGGTCGGCGGGTCGGTCGGGTCGGTGCCGCCGCCACCGCTCTGCCAGACCGCCACGTAGTCGACCACCATCGGCCGGCCCGGCACGGTGGCCGCGGTCGGCGTCTGGCCGCCGAGCGCGTTCGGGAACGCGCCGCCCATCGCCACGTTGAGCAGCAGGAAGTAGCCGGCGTGGCCGGTCATGTTGTTCCACGTGGTCGCGTCGAACCTGGACTGGCTCAGGCTGTGGAACAGCTGGCCGTCCACGTACCAGCGGAGCTGGTTGGGCGAGACGCTGCGGTCCCACTCGAAGCGGAAGGTGTGGAAGGCCGACTGGCAGGTCGAGCCGGGGCAGGCGCGGCTGGCGCTCAGGCCGTTGGTCTCCTCGCACGGGCCGCCGGGGTTGACGCCGCAGTGGAGCACTCCCCACACGGAGTTGAGCCCGTTGACGTTCTCCATGATGTCGAACTCGCCGATGGCCGGCCAGTTCCAGTAGTTCCCCCGGTACGGCGCTCCGAGCGCCCAGAACGCCGGCCAGTAGCCGAGGGCGGCCTGACCGGTCACGTTCGGCATCTGCAGGCGGCTCTCGATGCGCAGGATGCGGCCGTCGGCGGGCTTGAAGTCGGCGCGCCTGGTCTCGATGCGGGCCGAGGTCCACTCGCCCGACGAGCTGCGCAGCGGGGTGATGCGCAGGTTGCCTGAGCCGTCGAGGCTGAGGTTGGCGGTGCTGTCGGTGTAGCGCTGGATCTCGCCCGTTCCCCAGTTGCCGGGGCCGCCCGGGTAGCCGTGGCCGGTGTCGATGATCCAGTTGCTGGAGGAGGGGAGGGTGTTGGCCGGGCCGTTGAAGTCGTCTGCCCAGACCAGCGACCAGCCGGACGGGGTGGCGGGGACGGAGGCCGACGCGCTGGTGGCCACCTGGACGAGCAGGCCGCCGAGTGCGGCCAGCGCCGCGGCGACCGCCGCTAAGCGGCGCCTGTGCCTGTTCACACGGGTCATCATCGCTCCCATGGGGGTGCGGAGGGACGTGAGAGAGCGCTCTCTCCGCAGTGTGGACGCTGGGCTTACCCGCTGTCAACAATCAGCACGCCGTTCCTGACTGCCTTGTGAAAAGCCCCTGGCTTGACGTGTGGAGAGCGCTCTCGCGGGCTCACAGCAGGTCGACCGTGGTCACGCCCGCCGCCTCGAACGACTCCCGCCAGAACCCTTCCAGCAGCGGGAACCGGTCGGGGCTGGACGTCTTCGCGCGCAGGAAGCCGTGCACCACCACCGAGTATCCGGACATGTCGGGCAGTAGCCGGCTGTCCCGCAACTCCTTGATCTTCTGCCGGCGGCCTTCCTCACTCAGGTCCAGGCGGTTGACGTCCAGCTCGCCCCGGTTGTCGATCAGGTCGCTGAACACGATGACCTGGTGCGGCCGGTCCGGCTGCCGCCGCGCGTCGAGCTGCTTGACCAGGTAACGGAGGGCGCCCAGCACGTCGGAGCCATCGCCCTCCGCCGGGCAGTCGAACAGCGCCACCGCCCTCGGCAGCACCTCCCGCATCCTGTGCTGCCTGACCCGCTCCTCCACCACCGGGTTGTCGTTGGGGTTCTCCGCCCGCGTGGCCGCCAGGGAGACCGGGTCCTGGCGGCAGGTGCTGCTCTCCGAGCTGCCGGTCACCGCCGCGAATCCGATCCAGTCGCACCCGCCGGCGAAGGCGGGGAGCTTCGAGGTGACGTCGTTCCTGGACGTGGCGGGGTCGGCGTACGTGGTGGAGTCCACGATCGCCCCGCACACCGCGCGGGGCTCCGTCCCGCACCCCGCCACCACCCCACCCGCCAGCACCAGCCCGCTGAGCGCGGCCACCCCTCTCCGCACCCCCGCCATCAGTCGCGGTCCTCAGAGGTCTCGGGCGGGGGAGCCAGCTCGGGGGGCAGGACCTCGGCGTGCCAGGCCTCGATGCGCTCCTCGACCTCGCGCAGGATCCGCCCCATCTCCTCGCGCCCCGCCACCGCCGCCTCCCCGGCCCCTGCCATGGCGACGACCTCGCCCTTCCACAGGGACGGGATCTCCTCCCTGCGCGGATGGGCGCGTAACACGCCGCTCTTGTACGCCGCGATCAGCAGCTCGGCCCTGGCGTGCACCGCCTCCACCTCGTGGTCCCGCTCGATCAGCGCGCTCTCCCACTCCTGCGTGAGGTGCTCGATGCGGGCGCGGGCCCGCTGCACGGCGGCGTCCGACTCCTCGACGGCCGCGCGCCGCCGCGCCTCCTCCCGCCGCGCCCTGGCCTCGGCGATCGAGATGAACGGGTCGGGGTCGTCGGACGCGGGCAGGGCGTGCCCGTTGGGCGGCGGCGGCCGGGTGCCGGTCCTGCCCAGCTCGCGCAGGATCGTCTCCCGCTCGCCCAGCGCCCGCTCCAGCAGCGCCGTACGCGTGGCCGCCAGCCGCCGGTCCACCAGCGTGACCTCCTCGCGGGCCTGAGCCCTGACCTCGGAGACGTACGCGGGCTGGAACTCCGGGTCGGTGAACTCGCCGAGAGGGTGCAGGCGCGCGTCCCGCATCCCGCGGCGGCGCGCCTCCTCCCGCTCGGCCAGCGGATCGTGCCGCCTGAACAGCCGTGGCAAGAACGCCATCCGCCTCTCCCAGGCCCGAGGTGCTCCTCAACCCAGCCTAAGTGGCCGCAAGGCCCGCGTGACAGGAAAAAGCCGCGGCGCCGCACCCGTGGGGTGCGACGCCGCGGCGGGAGCTGCGGTCGGGCGTCGGGTCAGCCCTTCTCCGCCTCTCCCGTGGCCTGCTCGAGGGCGTCTTCAGGGGAGGCCTCCAGGTCCTGCTCAGCGTCGGCACTGGCCTGGGCGGACGCCTTGTCCAGGCGCACCCAGCTCGTCACGCTCTCGACGGCGAACAGCACGAACAAGTACGCCGTCAGCACCGCGAGCACCGGCGTCACCGCGCCGAACGCCGCACCGACACCGATGATGGCCAGCCGCAGCTCCCAGCCGAGACCGGCGCGGAAGACCCAGGCGGGCGGCCAGATGCTCTGCCGGGTGCGGTAGACGGTGTCGTAGGTGTGGTAGCCGACGACGTAGACCAGCACGAACAGCAGCCACTTCGGCGCGTCCGCGGCCAGGCCGATCGCGATGATGGTGAAGAACTCGGCGCCGCGCACCAGCGGCGGGGTGAGCCAGTCGAAGCGGCCCAGGTGGTCGCGCGACGCCGTGGGCAGCACGAGCAGCAGCACGACGGCCACGGGCAGCAGGAGGATGGGGCCAGGCTCCAGCAGCCCGGCGACCGTGATGGCGACCACGGCGAGCAGGGCGACGAGCGTGGTGGGCACGGGTGGCAGGCCGGCCCCGATCCGGGTGGACAGGGCGTGGGCGAGCGGGCCGTCGTCCCGATAGGCGACGAGCCGGGCGGTCTGGATGCGGCGGCGCTCCTCGTCGGGATCCGGCGTGGGGGTGGCCATGGCCTGCGGGTGGGTGATCATACGAGCGACCTCATGAGGCGTCCGGTGAGGGTGTAGGCGGCGGCGACGCAACCCCAGATCACCAGCGTGATGAAGGTGATCCGGGCGTCGAAGAGGGCGGCGGTGATCGCGATGGCCGCGAAACGCTCGCCGATGGGGAAGACGATCATCTTACGCGCCCAGTGGACAGCGCGGTACTTGCCCGCCTTGGTCCACATCTTGAGCATGCCTCGGACACCCTGGCTCCGCTCCACCTTACGGGTGGTGAGCGCCTGCCGCAGCTCGCGGTCGTCGGGGGAGTCGAGGGGGATCGAGGGGAGGGGGGACGGCGGCTTGCGGCGGCGAGCGGCGCCGAAGGAGAAGTCGAGCAGGTGGCGTACGGACTGCAGGCCGATCGCCGCGAGCGCGAGGATCCAGATCTCGTCGCCGTGGCCGGAGACCACCCAGCCGATGGCCAGGCCGGCGAAGACGACGTATTCCTTGAACCGGTCGAACGTGGCGTCCAGCCACGCCCCGAGCACGCCGAACTTACGGGCGTAGCGGGCGACCTGGCCGTCGACGCAGTCGAAGACGAAGGCGAAGTAGATCAGCACGCCGCCCGCCACCATCCAGGGCCGGTCGCCGGTCGCGAAACAGGCGGCGGCCGCCACGCCGAGGGTGATGGAGATCAGCGTGACCTGGTTGGGGGTCAGGCCGCGCCGGGCGGCCCAGCGGGCGATGTAGCGGGAGTAGGTGGAGACGAAGTACGTGGTGAAAAAGCCGTCGGCGCCCTTGACCGCGTTGTTGAGCCTGGAGCGGTCTTCGTCCATGCCGGCCATCTCGGCGCCGGCCTCGTTGATCTCCTCCTGGGTGGTGACCCGGCGGTAGAACAGGTCGCGGCGGCCGCGGATGCCGACCGACACGCCGTTGCGTACGAGGCCGAAGACGATGAGCTGCATCAGGTCGTCGTCGTCACCGAAGCGGTGGGCCATGTCGGCGAGCTCGCGGCACGTGCGGGCGAGCACCGGCGCGTTGCGCGCGCTGATGTGCAGCGGGCCGAGCACCACGCCGTTGGGCCTGGTCACCGCGTGGTTGGCGGTGCCGACAGAGACCACGCGCGACTTGCCGATGCGCACCCGCACCGGCAGCCCTTCGACGCGGTTGAGCCCGATCTCCGGCTCGGCCTCGTCGATGGGGATGCGGTCTCCGGGACCTTCGTCCTCGGTTCCGGGCTCCTCCGGCCCGGTCTCCTCCTGGCCGTTGTCCTCCGTCACCCCCGTACGCGGCTCTTTCGCGACGAGCGCCAGCGCACCGCGCTTGGACTTGGTGATCTGGTAGATCAGCTCGTCGTGGACGACAGAGTTCTCCGGGATGAGGAACAGGCTCTCCGTTGCTGACTCGGCGACGTCGGCCACGGCGCGCAGAGCGGCGGCCACATCGCCCGTCTGGACCGTCGCGAAACGCGGGTCCATTGATGTGAGCTGGCCGCGCAGGCGCTCGGCGACGGTGGGATTACCGGGCAGCGCGGCCAGCCTCAGGCCGGTCGGAGAGATGTCGGGGCCGGGCGAAGCACCCAGCAGGACCACGCGGGTCATGACTCCCTTTCGAGGCGGTAGCGGGGGGTTGAACAACGGGTAATGCGGGGACAGGCGTCAAAGTCTAGTGAGAGTGACGCAAAGTCGCGTCACCAGAGCATGACCGTAACGTCTCGTCCGTCGGTATACAGGTCGGCCGTAAGATGTGCGAGTGAGTCTCTACCGTGACGAAGGCGTGGTTCTGCGCACTCAGAAGCTCGGTGAGGCCGACCGCATCGTCACCATCCTGGCCAAGCGCACCGGCAAGATCCGCGCGGTGGCGAAGGGGGTCCGTCGCACGACCTCACGCTTCGGGGCAAGGCTGGAGCCGTTCACGCACGTCGACCTGCAGCTTCACACCGGTCGCACGCTCGACGTCATCACCCAGGCGGAGACGATCAGACCCTACGGAGAGGCGCTGGCCGTCGACTACCCCCGCTACACCGCCGGCAGCGCGATGCTCGAGACCGCCGACCGGCTGACGCAGGGGGAGAAGGAGCCGGCGCTGCGGCAGTTCCTGCTGCTCGTGGGCGGGCTGCGCACCCTCGCCGACCGCGGCCACGAGGCCCGGCTGGTGCTCGACGCCTACTTCCTGCGCTCCCTGGCCGTGGCCGGCTACGCGCCCGCCCTCGACGCGTGCGCCAAATGCCAGGCGCCCGCGATCAGGGCATTCGCCATCGTCGCAGGTGGCGTGGTGTGCGGAGCCTGCAAGCCGGCCGGCGCCGCGGTGCCCGCCGGTGAGACCATCGGGCTCATGACGGCGCTGCTGCGCGGCGACTGGGCCACCGCCGACGCTTCGGAGTCGCGCCATCGCAGCGAGTGCAGCGGCCTGGTCGCCGCCTACCTGCAATGGCACCTCGAACACGGAATACGCTCTCTCCGACACGTCGAAAGGGAGCCCGCGTGAACGTACGACCACCGTCCCCGCACCCGTCGGGGGCGACCCCGCCGCCCATTCCGCGAGAGCTGGTGCCCCAGCACGTCGCCATCGTCATGGACGGCAACGGCCGCTGGGCCAAGGCCCGTGGCCTGCCCCGCACCGAAGGCCACAAGGCGGGCGAATCCTCGCTCTTCGACGTCATCGAAGGGGCCCTTGAGCTGGGCATCCCCTACCTGAGCGCCTACGCGTTCTCCACCGAGAACTGGAAGCGCTCGCCCGACGAGGTGCGCTTCCTCATGGGCTTCAACCGCGACGTCATCAGGCGGCGGCGCGACGAGCTGCACGCCATGGGCGTACGCGTACGGTGGGCCGGCCGCCCCGGCCGGCTGTGGAAGAGCGTCATCTCCGAGCTGCAGACCGCCGAGGAGATGACGACGGCCAACCGCAAGCTCACATTGCAATTCTGTGTCAATTACGGCGGGCAGGCCGAGATCGTCGACGCGGCACTGAAGCTGGCCGCCGACATCGCCGCCGGCCGCGTCAAGCCCGGCAAGGTCAACGAGAAGGTCTTCGCCCGCTACCTCGACGAGCCGGAGATCCCGCCGGTCGATCTGTTCGTACGGTCATCGGGCGAGCAGCGCTTCTCCAATTTCCTGCTCTGGCAGTCGGCCTACGCCGAGATGGTCTTCCTCGACCGCCTCTGGCCCGACTTCGACCGCCGAGACCTGTGGGAAGCCTGCGAAATCTTCGCCAAACGCGACCGCCGCTACGGCGGCGCCCTCCCCAACCCGGTCTGACCCTCGCCATCGGTGGATCCCGCCTCAGCTCACCCTGAGGCGAGCGGCACGGAGGAATGGTCGCCTTAGCGCACTGCGGCCTCGGGTGCGACCTCTCCGTGCACGCGGCGGAGACCTCCGTCTGCCCGATCCTGACTTTTGGCGCCTTGAGCTCCACGACGAGGTGCTCCCTGCCCACGCTGCCGCGATGGGCGCGTCCGAGCAGCAGGTCGATGATGCCTTTCCTGCCGTCCTCACGGAGCACAGGGCTAAGCCCTCCCGGGCCGGGGACACGGCCCAGCTCCTGCAGGTGCCGTTTCAGCACCGCGTACAGCCCGCTGGGGTCGTGCGAGATGATCTCTCTCAGCAGCCGCAGCGTGGTCCTCTTGCTCTGGGTCGCGCCCGGGAGACGGCGCGAGATTGACGAAATCCACAGGGACTGAGGCCTCGACTCGGGTGCTGCTCGGGCCGTCGACCTGCTCCGCATCGGAGATGTCGAAGTCGGCGGGCCGGTCGACCGCTCCGGTGATGACCGTGCGCTCAATCCGGCCGTCGGCGGCCTCCGCGACGGTCACCCAGCGAACCTGCTCGCCCAGTGCGAACGCGCGCAGCCTCCCCTGGCCGCTCCGTCCGTGCAGGCCGCGCTTCAGGTGGGGTGAGAGCTTGGCCGTGGTCTTCCACGAGCCGCCCAGACCGCCGAAGAAGCCCGCGCACGAAGCAATGGGCATGCCGTGGCCGTCGTCGGTGACGCTGACCGATTCCACCCGTTGAGCTCGTTGACCTCGATGTCCACGCTGACATGACCGGCCTCGGCGTCCAGCGCGTTCCAGATCATCTCGGCCACGGCGCCCACAGGGTCCTTCTGACGTGCGAGGCGCAGAAGGTGGTCGGGCTTCGCTTCGATGTGAACGGTGCGCACGCGGCCAGCTATCCCAGATGACGTGCGCGAACGAGGGGGGAGCGAGATCCGGGGCGAACGTCTTCTCAGGCGCGGCGGCGGGCGCGGTAGGCGGCTACGTGCATGCGGTTGCCGCAGGTGCGGCTGTCGCAGTAGACGCGGGAGCGGTTGCGGGACTCGTCGACGAAGACGCGGTCGCAGTCGGGGGCCGAGCAGGTGCGCAGGCGTTCGGCCTCGCCCTCGACCAGCAGGTGCGCCAGGGCGACGCCGCAGTCGGCGGCCACGTGTTCGGCGAGGCTGGCGTCGGCGGCGAAGTAGTGGACGTGCAGCGGGTGGCCGTCGTGCTCGGTGAGGCGGGGCGTGATGCGGGTCTCGGCGAGCAGGGCGTTGAGGGTGCGTACGGCCGTGGGCTGGTCGGGGGCGGTGAAGACGCGGTGGAACGCCTCCCGCACCACGCGGACCTGGCCGAGATCGCGGGCGGTGATCTTGTCGATGCCGCTGACCTCGCGTGACTCCACGAACGCCTGGAGGTCGTCCAGGCCGGCCAGTCCTTCGTCGCCTCCGGTGGAAGGCGAGGTGTTGACCAGCTCGACGACGGTGGCCAATGCATGCACCATGTCATGGCCAAACGGCATGTTGACTCCTGTCCGCGCCGGGTTCTAGCGTGGTCGCAGCGTATCTCCTATACGGGACTTCGGGGGTTTCGGTGAGCGCACATCGCCGTATCGTGCTGATCGCGATCGCCGGAGCGCTCATCATCTCCACCTCGGCCCCCTTGGTCCGGCTGTCCGAGGTGTCGCCCGCCACCTCGGCGGTGTTCCGCTGCGCGTACGCCGTACCTCCGCTGCTGTTCCTCGCCTGGCGCGAACGGCGCAGGCTGGGTCCCCTGCCGCGCAGGGCGTTGCCTGCGGCGTGGGCGGCGGGCGTGGCGTTCGCGTTCGACCTGCTGTTCTGGCACCACGCGATCGACTACGTCGGCGCGGGCCTGGCGACCGTGCTGGGCAACCTGCAGGTGTTCCTGGTGGCGTTCGCGGCGTGGGGGCTGTTCGGTGAGCGGCCGTCCACCCGCCTCATGCTCGGGACACCGGTCGTCTTCGCCGGCGTCGTGCTGATCTCCGGGGTGTTCGACAGCGCCGCCTACGGCAGCGACCCGCTCAAGGGGGTGCTGGCGGGGCTGGCGACGTCCGTGTCGTACGCCGTGTTCCTGCTGCTGATGAAGGGCGGCGGGCCCGATCGGGCGGCCGGGCCGCTGGCGCACGCCACCGTGGTGGCCACCGTCGTCATGGCGCTGCTGAGCCCCATGTTCGGCGGCGCCGACCTGGTGCCCACCTGGCCGGGTCACTGGTGGCTGCTGCTGCTCGCGCTGGGGCCGCAGGTGCTGGGGTGGTCGCTGATCACGTACTCGCTGCCGCGCCAGCCCGCCGCGCTGACCGCGCTGCTGCTGCTCATCCAGCCCATGACGACGGTGGCGATCGGCGCGCTCGCGCTGGGCGAGCGGCCGTCGATGCTGCAGCTCGCCGGGTGCGCGGTGATCGTGCTGGGTGTCTTGTACGGCTCCCGCCGCACCCCGTCACCCGAGCAGGCTGGGGAACCGGGCCAAGCGGCCGGGCAGCCGGGTGCGGACGAGGTAAGGGAACCGGACGCGGTGCCGGCGCGGGCGGCCGAGGAGCCAGGCGCGGGGCCGGTCAGCTCGACCTGACCGCCGTCGAGCAGCCAGCGCAGGTGCCGAACACCTCGACCGTGTGCGTGATCTCGGTGAAGCCGTGCTCGCTGCCCACCATCTCCGCCCACCGCTCGACGGCGGGCCCCGCCACCTCGACCGTGCGCCCGCAGCGGCGGCACACCAGATGGTGGTGGTGGGTGTCGGTGGCGCAGGCGCGGTAGACGGACTCGCCGTCGTCGGTCCGCAGCACGTCGACCTGGCCGCCGTCGGCCAGCGCCTGGAGCGCGCGGTAGACGGTGGTAAGCCCGATCTTGGCGCCGTGCAGGCGCATCTCGGCATAGACGTCCTGCGCGCTGCGGAACCCTTCGCTCCTGCGCAGGGTGTCGTGCACGGCATCGCGTCTCGTCGTCATGCGACCTCCTCGATGCGCAGCTTTGGCCGCTCGCTCAATGTCGACTCCTGGGTACGCCCTCGACGTACGAATTTACCGACCCCGAGCGCCAGGACGAAGCCGGCGAGCGCAAGAAGCACGATCGCGGCCCCCGGCGGCACCTTGGCGGAGTAGGTGGAGGCGAGCAGGCCGCCCACGGAGGCGAGCACCCCGAACAGCATGGCCAGCCCCATCGTGGTACGGAACCCGCGGGTGAGCTGCTGGCTGGTGGCCACGGGGATCACCATGAGGGCGCTGACGAGCAGCAGGCCGACCACGCGCATGGCGATGACCACGGTGAGCGCGGCGGTGACGGCGATGAGCAGGCTCAGGAACCGTACGGGCAGGCCGCTGGCCTTGGCCATCTCCTCGTCCTGGCAGAGCACGAACAGCTCCCTGCCGAAGATCAGGACGACCGCGAGCACGGTCACGGCGAGCGCGGCGACGACCCAGATGTCCTCGACGGTGACGCTGGCGATGGCGCCGAACAGGTAGGAGTTGAGCTTGGCGTTGCTGCCGCCGGGCGCGATGGCCATGAGCATGACGCCGCCCGCGATGCCGCCGTAGAACATCAGCGCCAGCGCCACGTCGCCGCTGGTGCGCCCGCGCGCCCTGACCAGCTCGATGGCCACGGCGCCGGCGATGGACACGAGAACGGCGGTGAGCACGGGCGCGCTGCCGGTCAGGAATCCCAGCGCGACGCCGGTCAGCGCGATGTGGCCGACGCCGTCGCCGAGCAGCGCCAGCCTGCGCTGCACGATGAACGTGCCGACGGCGGGCGCGCAGAGCCCGACCAGCAGCGCCGCGATGAGCGCGAGCTGGAAGAGCTGTTCCTGCAGAAGTTCGAAGATCACCTTGGTTCCCCTTGCCACCCGGTCAGCGGGCCGCCGACGGGTTCGGCGGCGTGCGGGTGCTGGTGCTCGTGTCCCGGCCGCGCGCACTCGCCCTCGGGCCGGGGCGGCGGCCCGTCGTGGGCGACGCGGCCCTCGCGGATCACCACGCCGCGCGTGATGATCGGCTCCAGCGGGCCCAGCTCGTGGGCCACCAGGACGACCGTCTTGCCCTCGCGGACCAGCCCGCCCAGGGTGTCGGCGAGCAGCTGCTGGGTGTCGGCGTCCACGCCGGCGGTGGGCTCGTCCATCACGTACGTGTCGGGCTCCCCGGCCAGCGCGCGGGCGATGAGCACCCGCTGCTGCTGGCCCCCCGACAGCGACTGGACGGGGTCGCCGGCCCGGTCGGCCAGGCGCACGGCCTCAAGGGCGCTCGCCACGGCCGCCCTGTCGGCCGCGCTGGTCCTGCGCAGCCGGCGCTGCCTGGCAACGCGGCCGGAGGCGACCACCTCGCGGACGGTCGCGGGCACGCCGCCGCCCACCTGGAGGCGCTGCGGCACGTAGCCGATGCGCCACCAGTCGCGGAACCTGGCCGGCGGGGCGCCGTACATCAAGGTCGTGCCGCCGGTCAGCGGCGTGAGGCCGAGCAGCGCGCGGACCAGCGTCGACTTGCCCGAGCCGTTGGCGCCGAGCAGGGCCACGACCTCCCCGGGACGGACGGTCAGGTCGATCCCTCGAAGGACGGGCTTGCCATCGAAGGTGACCCGGCCGCCGGTCATCGCGAAGGCCGTTTCAGTCATGACATACACCCCAGTGCTGTTTGTAGGGTTTTGAGGTTATCGCGCATGGCTGAGACGTAGTCGCCCGAGGGCTTGCTCTCCAGCGGGTCGAGCACCGCGGTCTTGGCGCCGACCTGGCTCGCCAGCACCTCGGCCACCTTAGGGCTGACCAGGGACTCGGTGAAGATGGTGGTGACGCCCTCTGCCTTGGCCAGCTTGCCGACCTCCGACAGGCGGGTGGGGGAGGGCTCGGTCTCGGGGTCGAGCGTGATGCCGACCTGCTTCAGCTGGTAGCGGTCGGCCAGGTAGCCGAACGCCTCGTGCGCCGTCACCATCGTCTTGGTCCTGCACGTGCCGAGGCCCTTGGCGAACTCCTGGTCGAGGGCGCCCAGCGTGGCGGCCGTCTTGGCGGCGCGGTCCTTGTAGCCCTGGGCGTGCGCGGGGTCGGCGGTGGCGAGCCGCTCGCCGAGCTTGGTGGCGACGGTGGCCAGGCGGGCGGGGTCGAGCCAGATGTGCGGGTCGTACGCGACCTCGTGCTCGTGGGCCTCCTCGCCTTCCTCCTCTTCCGCGTGCTCACCGGCGGGGATCGTCTGGACCGCCGTGGCGGCGTCGAAACTCTTCTCAGGATCGACGGCGTCGTCCACGGCGGGCTGGATGCCCTTGATGTAGACGGTGAGTGCGGCGTTCTTCAGCTGGGTGACCTGCTGGATGCCCAGCTCCAGGTCGTGCGGCTCGACGCCGGGGGCGGTCAGCACGCTCACCTGGGTGTCGGATCCTCCGACCTGCTCGCTCAGCCACTGCAGCGGGTAGAAGGCGGCGATCACTTCGGGCTTGCCGGCCTCGGCCCCGGCGGAGGTGTCCGCCGTGCCGGAACCGCATGCAGTGGTGGTGAGCAGCGCGGCTGTGGCCAGCAGGCCGACAGTCCACGACCGGGAAAATCCTGACATCATGTGAGTCAGTATGCGCCAAAATGAAAATGGTTGTCAAAATCCCCCGAGTCGGGACGCTTCAGGGGGAGACGACCGGGCTGGCGCTATCCCGCGACTTCCCCACCGCACGGCGTGCGGTCCCTTGGGGAAGGCGGCGGCGTCAGGGGCGACCGAGCCGGCCGCACGGAGTGCGGCAATTAGACAGGGGGATGCCGGACGGCACGCGCTGGGGGCCCGGCGCGTGCCGTCGGCATCCCGTCATCACCTCGGTGATCGTGCGTCGGCAGAGCCGTTGCCGGCGCCCGAGGTGACGCTTGCACGGGCGCTCAGCCGGCGTTCACCCGTGTAGACGTTCATCGAGTTCCCGCGCAGGAACCCGATGAGCGTCAGTCCCTCGTCGGCGGCCAGCTCGACGGCGAGCGAGGACGGCGCCGAGACCGCGGCGAGCACCGGTATCCCGCCCATGACGGCCTTCTGCACCAGCTCGAACGACGCCCGCCCCGACACCATGAGGACGGTGCCGCGCAGCGGCAGCCGCCCTTCGCGCAGCGCCCAGCCGAGCAGCTTGTCGACGGCGTTGTGCCGGCCGACGTCCTCGCGTACGCACAGCGGCTCACCGTCGGCCGTGAACAGGCCGGCCGCGTGCAGGCCCCCGGTCCTGTCGAAGACCCGCTGGGCGGCGCGCAGCCGGTCCGGCAGGGCAGCGACAGTCGACTGCGCCAGCTCGACCGGGTCATCTCCCGCGTTCCAGCGAGCCACTGTGCGTACGGCCTCCAGCGACGCCTTCCCGCAGACGCCGCACGAGGAGGTGGTGTAGAAGTTGCGCGGCTCAGGCTCGGGCACGCCGGGCGCGAGCCGCACGTCGAGGACGTTGTAGGTGTTCTGCCCTTCGACGGTGGCCCCGGCGCAGTAGCGGATGGTGGAGATGTCGCCCGGCGACCCGACGGCCCCCTCGCTGACGAGGAACCCGGCCGCCAGGTCGAAGTCGTCGCCCGGCGTGCGCATGGTGACGGTCAGCGGGGTGCCGTTGAGCCGGATCTCCAGCGGCTCCTCGGCGGCCAGCGCGTCGACCTTGCGTACGCGGGCGGCGTCCTTCACCCGCAGGATGCGCTTCTTGACGGTGACTCTAGACATACCCGTACCCGAAGCGTCCCTTGACGCAGAGGTTGCCCTTCGTGACGGGATTGTCGTGCGGCGAGGTCACCTTGACGATCTTGTTGTCCTGGACATGCAGGGTGAGGTTGCAGCCGACGCCGCAGTAGCTGCAGACGGTGGTGGTCTCGGCCTGGCGGGACTCGTCCCAGGTGCCGTCGGCGCGCATGTCGTACTCGGTCTTGAACGACAGCGCCCCGGTGGGGCAGACCTCGACGCAGTTGCCGCAGTAGACGCAGGCCGAGTCGGTGAGCGGGGCGTCGAACTCGGTGGAGATCTCGGCGTCGAAGCCGCGCCCGGCGACGGAGATGGCGAAGGAGTTCTGCCACTGGTCGCCGCAGGCGTCCACGCACTTGTAGCAGAGGATGCATTTGCTGTAGTCGCGGACGTAGAGGTCGTTGTCCACCTTGGCGGGCTGCTCGACCGTGGCGGCCTCGTCGCCGAACCTGGCGGGGTCGGCGCCGTACTCCTCGGTCCATTCGGCGGCGCGCGGCGTGGTGGACAGGTCGACCGACGAGCCGAGCAGTTCGAGCACGACTTTGCGGCTCTGGCGGGCCCGCTCGGTGTCGGTGCCGACCTTCATGTTCGGCTCGGCCTTCCTGGAGCAGGCGGGCGCCAGCGTCCTGGCGCCCTCCACCTCCACGACGCAGACCCGGCAGGCGTTCTTCGGGGTGAGCGTGTCGCCGTAGCAGAGGGTGGGGACGTCCTTGCCCGCCGCCTGGCAGGCGTCGAGGATCGTGGAGCCCTCCGGCACCCGTACGGTCTCGCCGTCGATCTCGACGTCGATGAGCCGGCGGGGCGGCTGGAGCGGGATCATTTGAACACTCCCAGACGGTCGATGGCCGATTCGACGGCGTTCCAGGCGGTCTGCCCGAGGCCGCAGATGGAGGCGTCGCGCATGGTCTGCCCGACCTCGCGCAGCAGCACCAGGTCGGGGTCGTCGTCCCGGCGCGGCTCGTTCGGATCGACGCGGCGGGTGAGGCGGTGCAGGGCCTCCTCCTGCCGTACGGTGCCGACCCGGCACGGCACGCACTGCCCGCAGGACTCGTCGCGGAAGAACTCCGCGATGCGCAGCAGCAGCGCCTTGAGGTCGACGGAGTCGTCGATGACGAGCACCACGCCGGAGCCGAGGGTGGCGCCGGCGTTCCTGGTGCCCTCGAAGGTGAGCGGGATGTCGAGGTCGGTGACGAACGCCCCGGCGGCGCCGCCGAGCAGCACGGCCCTGGTGGTGCCGGTGGTGCCGGCCAGGTCGAGCAGCTCGCGCAGGGTGGCGCCGAAGGTCAGCTCGTACACGCCGGGCCGCTCGACCGCGCCGGAGACGCAGAACAGCTTGGGCTCGGCCGCCGCGTACGCCTGCGCGCCGCGCTCCAGGACCGGCAGCACGTTGACCAGCGTCTCGACGTTGTTGACCACGGTCGGCTTGCCGAACAGCCCCTTCTCGACGGGGAAGGGCGGTTTGCTGCGCGGCTCGCCGCGCCGCCCCTCGATGGAGTTGAAGATCGCGGTCTCCTCGCCGCAGATGTACGCCCCCGCGCCCCTGCGCAGCTCGATGTCGAACGACAGCCCCTTGCCGAGGATGTCGTCGCCGAGCAGCCCGCGGGAGCGGGCGGTGGCGATGGCGTGCTGGAGCCGCGCGGTCGCCCTCGGGTACTCGCCCCTGATGTAGAGGTAGCCCTTGCTGCAGCCGGTGGCGTACGCGGCGACGGTCATCGCCTCGATGAGCGCGTACGGGTCGCCCTCCATCACGACCCGGTCCTTGAACGTGCCCGGCTCGCTCTCGTCGGCGTTGCACACGAGGTAGTGGGGGTGGTCGGGCTGGCGGGCGGTGGCCTCCCACTTGCGGCCGGTGGGGAAGGCGGCGCCGCCCCTGCCGACCAGGCCCGACTCCAGCACTTCGCGGATCACCCCGGCCGGCCCGAGCTCGAAGGCGCGGCGCAGCGCGGTGTAGCCGCCGGCCGCCCGGTAGTCGTCGAGGCTGGCCGGATCGACCTGCCCGATGCGGCGCAGCAGCACCAGGCCGGGGTCGCCGGACTGCGGCACGGCCTCCTTGACGGGGGTCTCGCCGGCGACGTGCACGGCGGGCGCGTGGCCGTTGGTGCCCGGTGCGGTGCCGGTGATGGTGGTGATCGTGTCGGGGGTGGCGGGGGCGTACACCTCGGCCCGGTGCGGCACGCCGGCCTCCAGGGCGAGCGCGGCGGGGGCCCGCTCGCACAGGCCGAGGCAGGGGCTCTCCTGCCAGTCCTTGCCGGGCGGGCCGAAGCGCTCGCGTACGCGGTCGCACACGTCCTTGGAGCCCTTGGCCTGGCAGGCCAGGTCGGTGCAGACGTGCAGCACCCGCTTGGGCCGCTCCTCGACGGAGAGCAGCGAGTAGAACGTGGCCACCCCGTACGCCTCGGACGGCGGCACGTTGAGCCGGCGGCAGATGTAGTCGAGCGCGCCCTCGCTGATCCACCCGACGCGGTCGTTGACCGCGTGCAGCGCGGGCAGCAGCTGGTCGCGCGCCTCCTCGGCGCGGACGGCCATGCGCAGGTCGGCGTCGGTACGGCTGCCGCCGGTCCACGCGGAGGCGGGCGGGCCGAGCAGGTCGTCGACCGCCGCGCGCTCCTCGTCGGTGGGTTTGGCGTCGCGGAATCTCAGATCCATGTGGTCACCCGGCCTTGACGAGCTTCTCGACCCTGACCGCGGCCGCTTTGAACTCCGCCGTCCCCGAGATCGGGTCCGTGGCCTCGATCGTCAGGGAGTTGGTGTCGACCTCGTCGGGGAAATGGAAGGTCATGAACACCAGCCCGGGTCTCAGCCCCGGGTCGATGTGGACGGGCGCGACCACGGAGGCCCGCCGCGAGGTGATCCGCACCTCCTCGCCGGCCACGACGCCGAGCCTCTCGGCGTCCTCGGGGCACAGCTCGATCGTCTCGCCGCGGCGCAGCGGCGAGGCGAACCCGGAGGACTGCACGCCCGTGTTGTAGGAGTCGAGCCGCCGCCCGGTCGTCAGCCGCAGCGGGTACTCCTCGTCCACCAGGTCCACCGGCGGCGAGTGGCGCAGCACGGCGAAGGGCGCCGGCGTGCCCCGCTTGACCGGGTCGCTCTCCCACAGCCGGCCGTGCAGGTAGGGCGGCTCCAGGGAGTCCTCCGACGGGCAGGGCCACTGGATGCCCTGCAACTCGGCCAGCCGCTGGTAGGACATGCCGGCGTGCTGGGGCGACAGTGAGCGCAGCTCGTTCCAGACCTCCTCGGCGCCGTCGTAGTGCCAGTCGTGGCCGAGCCTGCGGGCGATCTCGCAGACGATCCAGATGTCGTCGCGGGCCTCGCCCGGCGGCTCCAGGGCCTTGCGCACCCGCTGGACCCGGCGCTCGCTGTTGGTGAACGTGCCGTCGGCCTCGCACCAGGCGGCGCTGGCCGGCAGCACCACGTCGGCCATCTGCGCGGTCTTGGTGAGGAAGATGTCCTGGACGACCAGGTGATCGAGCATGGACAGGCGCTTGATGCAGGAGAGCGAGTCGGCCTCGGACTGCACCGGGTTCTCGCCGATCATGTAGCAGGTGGTGAGCTTGCCCTCGCCCATCGCCTCCAGCATCTCGGTGAGGTTGTAGCCGTAGCGCGGCTGGATGGCGCGGCCCCAGACGCTCTCGAAGCGCTGCCTGATGCCGGGGTCGAGGATGTCCTGGAAGCCGGGCAGGCGGTTGGGGATGGCGCCCATGTCACCGCCGCCCTGCACGTTGTTCTGGCCGCGCAGCGGCGACAGGCCGGAGCCGTAGCGGCCGACGTGGCCGGTGAGCAGGGCCAGGTTGATCAGCGCCCGGACGTTGTCGGTCGCGTTGTGGTGCTCGGTGATGCCGAGCGTCCAGCAGAGCTGGGCGCGGTCGGCGCGGGCGTAGGCGTGGGCCAGCTCGCGGATCGCCGCGGCCGGCACGCCGGTCACCTGCTCGGCCGCCGACAGCGTCCAGGGCTCGACGGACTCCTTGAACTCCTCGAAGCCCACGGTGGCCCGCTCGATGAACGCCTCGTTGTGCAGCCCCGCGTGGATGATCTCGCGGGCGACCGCGTGCGCGAGGGGGATGTCGGTGCCGACGTTGAGCCCGAGCCAGAGGTCGGCCCACTGGGCGGTGCCGGTGCGGCGCGGATCGACGGCGAACATCTTGGCGCCGTTGTGGATGCCCTTGAGCACGTGCTGGAAGAAGATGGGGTGGGCGTTTCTGGCCGCAGAACCCCACATCACTATCACGTCGGTGTCCTCCACCTCCTGGTAGGAGGAGGTGCCGCCACCGCTGCCGAACACCGCCGACAGGCCGGCCACGCTGGGGGCGTGGCAGGTGCGGTTGCAGGAGTCCACGTTGTTGGTCCCGACGACCACCCGGGTGAACTTCTGCCCGACGTAGTTCATCTCGTTGGTGGAGCGGGCGCACGACAGCATCGCGAAGCTGTCGGGCCCGTGTCGTTCTATGTTGCGGCGGAAGCCCTCCGCGGCTCGCTCCAGCGCCTCCTCCCACGACGCCTTGCGCAGCACGCCGTTCTCGCGTACCAGTGGATGGGTCAGGCGGTCATAGCTCATGATCCCTCCATTCAGTATACAATCTACGGTATTCCGGGCTATACCGCACGGACAAGGTTCGCGTTCAGCAGGTCGCTCACCGCGTGGATCGCCCTCAGCGTCGGCACCTCCGCCCCGGTCAGATCGGCCAGCTCGACCACCGCCGCGAGCAGCACGTCGAGCTCCAGCGGCTTGCCCTTCTCCAGGTCCTGGAGCGTGGACGTCTTGTGCTCGCCCGCCTTCTCCGCCCCGCGCAGGCGGCGCTCGATCGAGATCCCCGGATCGCAGCCCACCCGGCGGGCCACCTCCACGGTCTCCCGCATCATGGCGACGACCAGCTCCCTGGCGCCGTCGTGGCGGCAGATGCCGGCCATCGTCGCGCGGGCCAGCGCGCTGATCGGGTTGAAGGCGATGTTGCCCATCAGCTTGATCCACACGTCCCTGCGCAGGTCGCGCTCGACCGGGCACTTCAGCCCGCCCTCGACGGCGGCCCCGCTGAAGGCGAGGCAGCGCTCCGACAGCCGGCCGTCGGGCTCGCCGATGGAGAAGCGGGTGCCCTCCAGGTGGCGGATCACGCCGGGCTCCTCGATCTCCGTCGCGGCGTAGACCACGCAGCCGATGGCGCGGTGCAGGGGCAGCGCGGCCGTCACCGCGCCGCCGGGATCGACGCTCTCGATGCGGTAGCCCTCGTACGGGCCCTTGAGCCCGTGGAAGTACCACCACGGGATGCCGTTCTGCGCGGCGATGATGCTGGTCGTCTCGTGCAGGAGCGGCCGGATCATGGGGCCGGCGGCGGCGTAGCTGTTCGCCTTGAGGCCCAGGAAGACGTGGTCCACCGGGCCGACCTCGGCGGGGTCGTCGGTGGCATGGGGATGGGCGGTGAAGTCGCCCCTGGGGGTGAGCACCCGCACACCGGCACGGCGTATCGCCTCGAGGTGCGCGCCTCTCGCGATGAGGTGCACCTCGACTCCCGCCCTGTGGAGGGCGGCCCCCACGTACGCGCCGATGGCGCCGGCGCCAAGAACAGCGACCTTCATGTTGCGCTCCGTTCTTGCGTCGGATTGTAAGCACGGAGCCCCGTAGCTGCGGCAGTCGCTCGAAGGCGACCCGGCCGTAAGTTACGGGGCCCCGTGCTCGCGGTGGGATCGCCCTCCCACCGTGCATTCGGTATACAGTATGGAAAAACGAGGGTCAAGGAGTGTGCCTGTGACCGTTTTGTGGCATGGACCAGTGGTGGAAGCGATCTCATGGCCCGCCGCCCGGGCCCTCGCGGCGGGCGCGGCCTGCCCTTCGAAGCCCTCATCCGTGCCGCTGCGGGAGGCGCTCGGCTGCCGGCTGGCGGCGCCGCTGCGCGCGCTGGTGGCGGTGCCGGGCGTGGACGTCTCGGCGATGGACGGGTACGCCGTCGCGGGTTCCGGGCCCTGGCGGGTGGTGGCCCGGGTGCTGGCCGGGGGAGCGCCGTACGGGGGTGCGCTGCGGGCGGGCGAGGCCGTAGAGATCGCCACCGGCGCCCCGGTGCCGGCGGGCGCCGAGGCGGTCCTGCCGTACGAGCACGCGGACGGCGACGTGCCCGGGGGCGGCCCGGCCGGTGACCTGCACGCGGGCGGCGCGGGCGGCCCCCTCGGCGGGTCCGTGGGCGGCGTCATCGGTGGCGTCGTCGTGCCCGGCAGGCACATCAGGCGCAGGGGCGAGGACATCGCCGAGGGCGCGGTCGTGCTGGGCACGGGGACGGTGGTGACGCCGGTGACGCTCGGCCTGGCCGCCGCGCTGGGCCACGACGTGCTGGAGGTGCGTCCACGGCCGCGCGTCGCGGTGCTGGTCACCGGCGACGAGGTCGTGGACGCCGGCCTGCCCGCGCCTGGCCGGGTCCGCGACGCGATCGGCCCGTTCCTGCCCGGCCTCGTGGAGTGGGCCGGCGGCCGCGTCACCACCACCACCCGCCTCCCCGACGGCCCTGCCGCCCTCCGCGCCGCCCTGGCCGGGTGGGCGGCGCATGGGGCCGGCGGGGGATCGCCGGCGGGCGCGGACGCGCCGAGCGGGTGGCCGGAGTGCCGCGAGGACGTGGTCGTGGTGTGCGGGGCGTCGTCCAAGGGCCCCGCCGATCACCTGCGGGCGGTGCTGGCGGAGCTGGGCGCCGACGTGCTGGTGGACGGGGTCGCCGTACGTCCAGGGCACCCCCAGGCGCTGGCCCGCCTGACGGACGGAAGGCTCGTGGTGGGCCTGCCCGGGAACCCGTTCGCGGCCCTCGCCGCCGCGCTGACGCTGCTGGCCCCGATCCTGCGCGAGCTGTCCGGCGTGCCCGCCGCGCGGGAGACGAGCGCGTTGTCGGGCGAGGTGCGCCCGCACCCGCGCGACACCCGCCTGGTGCCGGTCCGGCGGTCGGGCCGCGGCGCGGTCCCCGTGGGTCATGACCGGCCGGGATCGTTGTGGGGCGCGGCCCTGGCGGACGCGCTGGCCGTGGTGCCGCCGGGGTGGTCCGGTGAGCAGGTCGAGCTGATCGAGTTGCCGTAGGGGCCTAGACACGCCCTTCCGGAGAGAGTAACCATTGCGTTCATACGGTATGCAGTATGCGGAAGACAGCGAGCTCGTTCGCCAGGAAGGGTGCATGATGTCGGAAACGATCTCCGGTGGTCATCTCGTAGCCAAGGCACTCAAAGCCGAAGGCGTGGACGTGATCTACACGCTCTGCGGCGGCCACATCATCGATATCTACGACGGCTGCGTCGATGAGGGCATCGAGGTCATCGACGTACGCCACGAGCAGGTGGCCGCGCACGCCGCCGACGGTTACGCCCGCATCACCGGCAAGCCGGGCTGCGCGGTCGTCACCGCGGGGCCGGGCACGACCGATGCGGTGACCGGCGTGGCCAACGCCTTCCGCGCGGAGAGCCCGATGTTGCTCATCGGCGGCCAGGGTGCGCTGAGCCAGCACAAGATGGGCTCCCTGCAGGACCTCCCGCACGTCGACATGATGACCCCGATCACCAAGTTCGCGGCCACGGTGCCGAGCACCGAGCGGGTGGCCGACATCGTCTCCATGGCCTTCCGCGAGTGCTACCACGGCGCTCCAGGGCCGTCGTTCCTGGAGATCCCGCGCGACGTGCTCGACGCGAAGGTGCCGGTCGAGAAGGCACGCATCCCCAAGGCCGGCCACTACCGCGCCTCCACCCGCCAGCAGGGCGACCCCGAGGCCATCGAGCAGCTGGCCGACATGCTCGCCCACGCCGAGAAGCCGTGCATCCTGCTCGGCAGCCAGGTCTGGACCTGCCGGGCCACCGACGCGGCCATCGACTTCGTACGGACGCTGAACGTCCCCGCGTACATGAACGGCTCGGGCCGCGGCACGCTGCCGCCCGGCGACCCGCACCACTTCCAGCTCAGCCGCCGCTACGCCTTCACCGAGGCCGACCTGATCATCATCGTCGGCACCCCGTTCGACTTCCGCATGGGCTACGGCAAGCGCCTGTCCCCGACGGCCAAGGTCGTGCAGATCGACCTCGACTACCGCACGGTCGGCAAGAACCGCGACATCGACCTCGGCATCGTCGGCGACGCCGGGCTCGTCCTGTCGGCGGTGGCGCAGGCCGCGAGCGGCCGGGTGGAGAACAGCGCGGCCCGCCGCAAGGAGTGGCTGGACGAGCTGCGCAACGTCGAGACCCAGGCGTACGAGAAGCGGCTGCCCCGCCAGCTGTCCGGCGCCCAGCCGATCGACCCCTACCGCCTGGTCCACGAGATCAACGAGTTCCTCACCGAGGACTCGATCTACATCGGCGACGGCGGCGACATCGTCACCTTCTCCGGCCAGGTCGTGCAGCCCAAGTCGCCGGGCCACTGGATGGACCCCGGCCCGCTCGGCACGCTCGGCGTCGGCATGGCCTTCGCGATGGCCGCCAAGCAGGCCCGCCGCGACAAGGAGGTGCTGTGCCTGTTCGGCGACGGCGCCTTCAGCCTCACCGGCTGGGACTTCGAGACCATGGTCCGCTTCGACCTGCCGTTCATCGGCGTCATCGGCAACAACTCCTCGATGAACCAGATCAGGTACGGCCAGGCCGCCAAGTACGGCCAGGACCGCGCCCGCGTCGGCAACACGCTGGGAGACATCCGCTACGGCGAGTTCGCCAAGCTGCTCGGCGGCTACGGCGAGGAGGTCCGCGACCCCGCCGAGATCCGCCCGGCGCTGGAGCGGGCCCGCGAGTCCGGCAAGCCCTCGCTGATCAACGTCTGGGTCGACCCAGAGGTGTACGCCCCAGGAACCATGAACCAGACCATGTACAAGTAGGGGAATCACGGTGCAGATGAAGGCTCTCGAAGGTGTCCGCGTCCTCGACATGACCCATGTCCAGTCCGGCCCGTCGGCCACCCAGCTGCTCGCGTGGCTGGGCGCCGACGTGGTCAAGCTGGAGGCCCCGGCCGGCGACATCACCCGGCAGCAGCTCCGCGACGTGCCCGGGGTCGACAGCCTGTACTTCACGATGCTCAACTGCAACAAGCGCAGCATCACCCTCAACATGAAGAGCGAGCGCGGCAAGGAGATCTTCACCGAGCTGGTGAAGAGTGCCGACATCCTGGTGGAGAACTTCGGTCCAGGGGCGGTGGACCGCATGGGCTTCTCCTGGGAGCGTCTGCAGGAGCTCAACCCCCGCCTCATCTACGCCTCGATCAAGGGCTTCGGCCAGGGCAGGTACGCCAAGTTCAAGGCGTACGAGGTGATCGCCCAGGCGATGGGCGGCTCGATGAGCACGACGGGCTTCGAGGAGGGCCCGCCGCTGGCCACCGGCGCCCAGATCGGCGACTCGGGCACCGGCATCCACGCGGTGGCCGGCATCCTGGCCGCCCTCTACCAGCGCACCCAGACCGGGCGCGGCCAGCGCGTGCAGGTGGCCATGCAGCACGCCGTGCTGAACCTGTGCCGCGTGAAGCTGCGCGACCAGCAGCGCCTGGCGCACGGGCCGCTGCGCGAGTACCCGAACAAGACGTTCGGCGACGAGGTGCCGCGCTCGGGCAACGCCAGCGGCGGCGGCCAGCCCGGCTGGGCGGTGCGCTGCGCGCCCGGCGGCCCGAACGACTACATCTACGTCATCGTCCAGCCGGTCGGCTGGAAGCCGATCACCGGCATCATCGGCCGTCCCGAGCTGGCCGACGACCCCGAGTGGGCGACGCCCGAGGCCCGGCTGCCGAAGCTGGACAAGATGTTCCAGCTCATCGAGGAGTGGACGATCCGCCACGACAAGTGGACGGTGCTCGACCGGCTCAACGCCGAGAACATCCCCTGCGGGCCGATCCTGTCCACCAGGGAGCTGGTGGAGGACCAGAGCCTGCGCGAGGAGGGCATCGTCGTCACCGTCGACCATCCGGAGCGCGGCGAGTTCGTGACGGTGGGCAGCCCGCTGCAGCTGTCCGACTCGCCGGTGGACGTCCGCACGCCGCCGCTGCTCGGCGAGCACAACCAGGAGATCTACGGCCAGATCGGCGTGAGCGCCGAGGAACTGGCCGAACTCAAGACGAACGGAGTCATCTAGTGCCTGCCAGGGACGTCATCGACAAGGCGCTGGCCGAGGGGCGTACGGCCCTGACGGCTCCTGAGGGCCGCGAGCTGTGCCAGGCGTACGGCATCGCCACCCCCGGCGAGGGCCTGGCCACCTCGGCCGACGAGGCCGTCAGGCTGGCCGGGGAGATCGGGTTCCCGGTCGTGCTGAAGATCGTCTCGCCCGACATCCTGCACAAGACGGACGCCGGCGGCGTGCTGGTCGGCCTGAAGAACGCCGACGAGGTACGCGAGGGCTACGCCACGATCCTGGCCAACGCCCGCGCCTACGACCCAGACGCGACGATCGACGGCATCCAGGTGCAGCAGCTGGTGGGCGGCGGCCACGAGGTCATCGTCGGCGCGGTCACCGACCCCACCTTCGGCAAGGTCGTCGCCTTCGGCCTCGGCGGCGTGCTGGTCGAGGTACTTAAGGACGTGACCTTCCGGCTTGCCCCGGTTTCGGGTGATGATGCGCTGAAGATGCTGGACGACATCAGAGCGGCGGATGTGCTCAAGGGCGCCCGCGGCGCGGAGCCCGCCAACCGCCAGGCGCTGGCGGCGCTCATCGAACGCGTCGGCCGGCTGGTCACCGACATCCCCGAGATCGTCGAGGTGGACCTCAACCCCGTCTTCGCCGACGCCAACGGCGCCGTGGCCGCCGACGTGCGGATCATCATCGGCCAGCCCGCCCCCGAGGTCGAGCGGCTGCCGCGCGAGGAGATCCTGCGGCAGATGAACCGCATCTTCAAGCCGCGCTCGGTCGCCGTCATCGGCGCCTCCGCCGAGACCGGCAAGATCGGCAACTCGGTCATGCGCAACCTCATCAACGGCGGCTACCAGGGGCAGATCTACCCGATCAACCCCAAGGCCGACGAGATCATGGGGCTCAAGGCGTACAAGAGCGTCGGAGACGTGCCGGGCGAGGTGGACGTGGCCGTCTTCGCCATCCCGGCCAAGTTCGTGGCGCCGGCGCTGGAGGAGGTCGGCGCGAAGGGCGTGGCCGGCGCGGTGATGATCCCGTCGGGGTTCGCCGAGACCGGCAACGTCGAGGGACAGAAGGAGATCGTCGAGATCGCCCGCAGGCACGGCGTGCGCATGCTCGGCCCCAACATCTACGGCTACTACTACACGCCCGAGAACCTCTGCGCGACCTTCTGCACGCCGTACGACGTGCGCGGCAGCGTGGCGCTGACCTCGCAGAGCGGCGGCATCGGCATGGCCATCCTGGGCTTCAGCCGCACCACCAAGATGGGCGTGTCCGCCATCGTCGGCGTCGGCAACAAGGCCGACGTGGACGAGGACGACCTGCTGACCTTCTTCGAGCAGGACGACAACACCAAGGCCGTCGCCATGCACCTCGAAGACCTCAAGGACGGGCGCGGCTTCGTCGACGCCGCCCGCCGCGTGGTCAAGGAGAAGCCGGTCATCGTGCTCAAGGCCGGGCGCACGGCCATGGGCGCGCGGGCCGCGGGCTCCCACACCGGCGCGCTGGCCGGCGACGACAAGGTCTACGACGACATCCTGCGCCAGGCCGGCGTGGTGCGCGCCCCCGGGCTGAACGACATGCTGGAGTACGCCCGCGCGCTGCCCATCCTGCCCGCCCCCAAAGGCGAGAACGTCGTCATCATCACCGGCGCGGGCGGCTCCGGCGTGCTGCTGTCCGACGCCATCGTGGACGCCGGGCTGACCCTCATGGACATCCCCGACGACCTGGACGCGGCGTTCCGCGCCTACATCCCGCCGTTCGGAGCGGCGGGCAACCCCATCGACATCACCGGCGGCGAACCACCCTCGACCTACGAGAACACGGTCCGCCTCGGCCTGAGCGACGAGCGCATCCACGCGCTGGTCCTCGGCTACTGGCACACGATCGTGACGCCGCCGATGGTCTTCGCCGAGCTCATCGCCCGTGTGGTGGCCGAGGAGCGGGCGAAGGGCAACACCAAGCCGGTCGTGGCGTCACTGGCCGGCGACACCGAGGTTGAGGAGGCCAGCGAGTACCTGTTCGAGCACGGCGTGGTCGCGTACCCGTACACGACGGAAAAGCCCGTGGCGGTCCTCGGTGCGAAGTACCGCTGGGCCAGGGCGGCCGGGCTGCTGGGCTAAGAGCCGAGCCACAGCAGCACCAGGCGAGGGGGCAATTCGGGGCGCAGAGGAAGGCAACAACCCCCCAGGAGGTCCGTAGGTGGACACATCGAACACACCACCGGCGACGGCCACGCCGCCGGTCGAGGACGAACGAGTATGGAAAGCGGGCCGGCTCGAGCCGATGCCCATCAGGAAGCTCCCCGACGCGCCTCCCTCGGTGCACCTCATCGGGCCGACGGTGTTCCTCGTCGCGCTCGGCGTGGGCATGGGCGAGTCGTACATGTGGCCCCGGCTGGTGCTGCTGTTCGGGCCCGAGATCAGGTGGCTGTTCCTGATCGGCGTCACCCTGCAGGCCGTGGTGATGCTGGAGATGGCCCGCTACGCCATGGCCACGGGGGAGAGCATCTTCTCCGGCGCGGCCAGGGTGTTCAAGCCGCTGATGTGGTTCTTCTTCGTGGTGGCGATCGCCGTCTACATCTGGCCCGGCCACCTGTCCGCGGGCGCGGCGGCGTTCGAGGAGATCACCGGAATACCCTGGATGGTGACCGCGATCGCCGGGTTGATCCTCGTCGGCGTGGTCTTCACCCTGGCCAAGGTGATCTACAACCTGCTGGAGAACGTGCTCTCCCTGCTCATCGGGGCGCTCGTGGTCGGCACCGCCGTGGTCGCCGCCATGGTCGGCTCCTGGGGTGACGTGGTCACCACGATCAGCGGCATGTTCTCCTTCGGCTACCTGCCGGCGGAGGCCATGACGGCCGCCTGGTTCCCCGTCATCGTCGGCGCCTGCGCCTTCGCCGGTCCGTCGGGCATGCAGCAGATGTGGTACACGCTGCACCTGCGTGACTCCGGCGCCGGCATGGGCGTGCACCAGCCGAAGGTGGTCGGGCTGCGGCACGCCTCCTCCGAGGAGGAGCGGCCGACCCGCGGGTACATGTTCGACACCTCCGACCCGGCCGAGATGGCCAAGTGGAAGGGCTGGCGGCGCTGGGTCACCTTCGACGCGCTGCTGCTGTTCTGGGGCATCACCATGCTGGTCACCATCTCCTTCACGGTGATCGCCCAGTCCGCGGTGCGGATCGACCCCGCCGTGCGTACGGCGATTCAGGGCGACGACCGGGAGGTGGCGCTGACCGCGATGTCGAACGCCGTCTCCTCGGCGGGCAGTTCGGTGCTCGGGGTCGTGTTCCTCGGGTTCATCGCCCTGATCGGCCTCAACGCGACGCTGGGCCTGTTCGACTCGTTCTCGCGCGGCCAGGCCGACATGACCTACAACTTCATCCCCGGCGCGAAGAAGGTGGGCATGTCCCGCCTGTACGGCATCTTCCTCTGGGGCGTGATCCTCTTCGGCATCCTGATCCTGCTGTTCGGCCCGGCCGACGGTCCCAGCGGGATCCTGGACACGCTGGCGTTCCTGTCCACGTTCGCCATGGGCGCGTACTGCGTGACCCTGCTCCTGGTGAACAACCGCATGCTGCCCAAACCGATCAGGCCCAAGTGGTGGTCGAACGCCATCATCGGCTTCGGTGCGGTGTTCTACCTGGGCATGCTCTTCTACAGCCTGTTCGCCTACGGCGTGGTCGTGGGCTGATGATCGGACGGCACAGTTTCGAACTCGCCCTGCCAGGGGCGTCGATCGGAGCCGTCGCCGGTGCCATGGCCGGTGGGCTGACCCTGCTCGCGGGGCAGCCCATCGGGATGGCCGCGCTGTCGGCCCTGGCGCTCGCCGCACCGCTCGCCCTCTTCGGCGGCATGTACGGCGTGCTCCTCGGCCACGGCGTGTTCCGGCCGGGCACGTTCGGGCCCGTCGGCCTCTACTGGATGGCGGCCTTCCCCCTCTCGCGGCTGCTCCAGGAGAGCGTGGCCGGGATCGGCATGGCCGACGGGGTGCCGCTGTTCCTGGCGTACCAGGCGATGATCAGCCTCGGCTTCGCGATCGGGTTCCTGTGGATGCACGAGCGGCTCATGCCGCACTGGCTGGTGCGGGTGGCTGGCGGCAATCCCGTCGCCAGTGAGCTGCTGGAGCAGTACGTCCGCTACGCCCAGATGATGCAGGCGAGGAAGGGAGCACGTAGGTGAATCTGCCCATGTGGATCTGGTTGGCCACGATAGGCGGCTTCTGTGTCGTGCTCGCTGTCGACTTCTACCTCGTCGCCCGCAACCCCCACGAGCCCTCGTTCAAGGAGTGCGTGGGCTGGGTGAGCCTCTACGTCTGCATGGCGGTGGCCTTCGGGGTTGGCCTGCTCGTGCTGTCGGGCCCGGCGCACGGCGGGGAGTTCTTCGCCGGGTGGATCACCGAGTACTCGCTCAGCGTGGACAACCTCTTCGTCTTCCTGCTGATCATGAGCAGGTTCCGGGTGCCTCGGGAGTACCGCCAGAAGGTGTTGCTCATCGGCATCGTGCTGGCGCTGCTCCTGCGGGGCGGCTTCATCGCGGCCGGCGCGGAGGCGGTGGCGCGCTTCGACTGGCTCTTCTACGTCTTCGGCGCCTTCCTCGTCTACACCGCGTGGAAGCTCATCGGGCACGAGGAGGAGGACGCGGAGTTCTCCGAGAACATAGCGCTGCGCACGGTGCGCCGGGTGCTCCCGACCACGGACACCTACCACGGCGCCCGCCTGACCGTGCACCACGGCCGCAGGATGGTCACCCCGATGCTGATCGTGATGGTCGCCATCGGGACCACCGACCTGCTGTTCGCGCTGGACTCCATCCCGGCCATCTTCGGGCTGACGAAGGAGCCCTACCTGGTCTTCACCGCCAACGCCTTCGCCCTCATGGGGCTGCGCCAGCTGTTCTTCCTGATCGGCGGGCTGCTGGACCGGCTGGTCTACCTCAGCAAGGGCCTGTCGGTGGTGCTGGCCTTCATCGGCGTCAAGCTGATCCTCGAGGCGCTGCACCACGACGGCGTGTCGTGGGCGCCGGAGATCCCGATCCTGGTGTCTCTCGGGGTCATCGTCGGCACGCTCGCCGTGACGACGGTGCTCAGCCTGATCAAGTCGGCACGCGACGCCAAGGCGGAGAAGGCCACTGAGAAAGCCGCTGAGAAGGAGGGGGAGCCGGAGCCGGCGGCGGAGCGCTGAACGCGCGGGGGCGGAGGCTGCTGTTCGAGGGTGGCCGCCCCCCTGTCGCGGGTCCGGCTGTTGTGCGTCCTGCTTACGGGCGGGGACTCTTGCGGACGTCGATGTCCTTGCTCCACTCGCGCACATGGCGGTCGGCGTCGTCCGCGGAGTAGTGCTTCTTCAGCGCCGCGCTCAGGCCGACGCCGATGGCTCGTCCGTCCGCCGCCTGGCCCAGCGGATCACCAAGGAGAAAGCGGAAGAACGCTTTCATGGTCGTGCACCTCCGTCCGGTGTGGCTCCATCCTCTACCCGAGGTGTTTCGGAGCATGTGGGCTTGTGTGAACGTCACGTCAACCCTGACTGTTCGCGCAGGCAGGAGGGCGTGACGGCATGACTCGGCCGCCCGGCCGACCCTGGAGGGGGATCGGCCGGCGTGCCGGTGAGGGGGGTCGGTCAGCCGGTCAGCCGGCCTGGCGGGTGCGGCGGCGGCGTACCGGCTTGGGCGCGGGCTCGGCCGGCTCGTTCTCGCGCTGCTCCAGGTAGGAGGCGCGGGTGTGCTCGGTGTGCTCGCGCATGATCTTGGCCGCGCGCCGCTCGTCGCCGGACTCGATGGCGTCGATGAGGGCGGCGTGCTCCTCCCACGAGGCCATGCCGCGCTGGCGGGCGACCGGCGTGTGGTACCACCGCACCCGCCTGGCCACCTGGGCGGCCAGCTCGGCGAGCACCTTGTTGCCCGACAGGTCGGTCACCAGCGCGTGCAGCTCGGAGTTGGTGGCCACGGCGCCGTCGACGTCGTCGGACTGCACCGCGGCGATGCCGCGGGCGCACAGGGCGCGCAGCCGCTTGACGCCCTCCTCGCCGGCCTGCTTGGCGGCCAGGCGCGCGGACTCGGTCTCCAGCAGCGTGCGCACGGCGAGCAGCTGGTCGGCCTCCTCCACGGTCGGGACGTGCACGAACGCGCCCTGACCGGGAAAGAGATCGACCCAGCCCTCACCGCTGAGCTGCTGCAACGCCTCGCGGACCGGCTGCCTGGAGACGCCGAGCAGCTCGGCCAGCTCGCTCTCGACGAGGTGCTGGCCCGGCTTGAGCTGCCCGGAGACGATGAGCTCTTGGATAGCCTCGATGACGCTTTCGCGGAGCGTCGCGGGACGGGGGATCTTGGGGGCCGCCGTCTGACCGGCCTGATCCGACAGCAACATGATCACGTCTCCAGGGCTGAATATCGGTTTTTGGTCGACTGCCTACAGCATACCGTCCTGGGGTTCCGCTCGTCCGTGAGTCTCATCACAGTGCGTCACAGTGGGACGGTCACAGGGGAATGGTGGCGGGCAGGCCGGGGATGCGCAGGCGGGGGGTCGCCAGCGCGGGCAGCGCCGCCAGGGCGGCGGCGGCCAGCAGCGCGGCGCCAGGAGCGGTCAGCGCGACGAACGCCAGCCCGGCCGCCACCGCGCCGGCCACGGCCTTGGCGCTGTAGACCACGGCGTGGATCTCGGTGGCCCGCTCGGCGCCGAACAGTTCGCGGACGAGGCTGGCCAGCAGCGGGTAGAACGCGCCGCCGCCGAGCCCCGCCGCGACCGCGCCGAGCCACAGCAGCAGCGTGCCGCCGGGCCGCTCGTGCGCGTTCTGCACGGCGACCGCGAGCAGCACCTGGCCGAGCGCGAGCGCGCCGAAGACGGCGGCCAGCACCCGCCGGCGGCCGTACAGCTCCGACGCGCGCATGGCGACCGACCTGCCCGCGCCGTTCAGCGCGACGAGCAGGGCCACCGCGCCCCACGCGCCGGTGCCCGCGACCACGATCACGTCGAGCACCGACACCGCGCCCGCGCAGACCAGCATCAGCGCGAGCGCCGGCAGCGCGCGGGTGCGCAGCGCCTGCGCGATGCCGAACTGCTTGACCGCCTCCGGCGCCGTGCGCAGGCGGGCCGCGTCGAGCGCGTGGCTGCGCGGGTCCACGTCCAGCGGCCACCACAGGGCGGGGGGCAGTCGCAGGTGCCGGGCGGCGGTGGCGAGCACGGCCGTCGCTACCGCGGCCATGACGAGGAACGCAGATCCCGTCGCGGCGGGGAACAGGCCGGCCCACAGCAGCAGGGGGACGGCGCCGTAGCCGAAGGCGCCGGTGATGAGGCCGACGCGGGCGGCGGGGCGCTCGGGGTACCAGGAGGAGACGACCTCGCCGCAGACCCCGTACACCAGGCCCGCGCCGAGGCCGCCGAGCACGGCGTACCCGGTGAGTGCGGCAGGGGACAGACCTGAGGTGAGCCCTGCGGTGGCCAGGCCGAGGCCGGTGAGCGCGGCTCCGGCGGCCAGGCACGTCCGCACGCCGAGGCGCCGGCGGCGTACGAGGTGGAGCGCGGGCAGCGCGCCCGCGGCCTGGCAGGCGATCCAGACGGCGAGCAGCGTCAGGCCGCCCGCCTGGCTCGTGTGCAGGGCGGCGTAGCCGTACTGGAGCGGGCTGATCACCGCCATCGAGGCCAGGGCCAGCCGGAACATGCGGACGCGGTCTGCTGGGACGGGCCCGGGGAGGTACGAACGCCCCCGCCAGTCCTTAATTGCATTCTCCATACTGTATGGAATATCCAGAAGACAGGTGCCTGTCGAGACCCTAGACGAGGAATACTCCATACGGTATACCGTCTACAAAGGAGGCTCGAATGGACCTGTACGAGTACCAGGCGAAGGAGCTCTTCGGGCGTCACGGGATCCCGGTCCCCGCGGGCCGGGTCGCGGCCACCCCGGCCGAGGCCCGCGCGATCGCGGCCGAGCTGGACACGCCCGTTGTCATCAAGGCCCAGGTGAAGACCGGTGGACGCGGCAAGGCGGGCGGCATCAGACCGGCGGCGGGGCCGGCCGCGGCCCAGGCGGAGGCCGAGCGCGTGATCGGCATGGACATCAAGGGACACACGGCGCACCGGGTGCTGGTGGAAGCCGCGACCGTGCCGTTCGAGGAGTATTACGCGGCCTTCCTGGTGGACCGTGCCGAAGGGGCGTTCCTGGCCATGGTGTCGGCGCAGGGCGGCATGGAGATCGAGGAACTGGCGGCCCGCGACCCCGACGCCATCGTGAAACTGCCGATCGACCCGGCGACAGGGGTGGACGCCGACACCGCGCGGCAACTGGCGGCCAAGGCGGGCCTGCCCGAGCAGACCGCCGAGGTGCTGGAGAAACTGTGGCACGTGCTGGTCGCGGAGGACGCCCTGCTCGTCGAGGTGAATCCGCTGATCTGCACCACCGACCAGCGCGTCATGGCGCTCGACGGCAAGGTCACGCTCGACGACAACGCCGCCTTCCGGCACGACAGGGAGCGGTACGCCGAGCAGTCCGACAGTCTGGAGGCCCGCGCCAGGGCCAAGGGGCTCAACTACGTGAAGCTGGACGGCACGGTCGGCGTGATCGGCAACGGCGCGGGGCTCGTCATGAGCACCCTCGACGTGGTGGCGGGCGCGGGCGCGGACCCGGCCAACTTCCTCGACATCGGCGGCGGCGCCTCCGCCCAGGTCATGGCCGACGGGCTGGAGATCATCCTGGCCGACCCCGACGTACGGTCGGTGCTGGTCAACGTCTTCGGCGGCATCACGGCCTGCGACGCGGTGGCCAACGGCATCGTCACCGCACTCGAACTCCTCGGCGAGCGCGGCCAGGGCAGGCCCATCGTCGTACGGCTGGACGGCAACAACGCCGAGGTGGGCCGGCGCATACTCAGCGACGCCCGGCACCCGGCGGTCCGCCAGGTCTCCACCATGGACGGCGCCGCCGAGATGGCGGCCAGACTCGCGGCAGGTGCGTAATGGCGATCTTTCTGACCAAGGACAGCCGGGTGCTCGTGCAGGGCATGACCGGCGCGGAGGGCCGCAGGCACACGGCCCGCATGCTCGCCGCGGGGACCGACGTGGTGGCCGGCGTGACCCCCGGCAAGGGCGGCAGCGCGGTGGACTTCGGCGAGCGGACGGTGCCGGTGTTCGGCTCGGTCGCCGAGGCCGTCGCCGAGACCGGGGCGGACGTGTCGGTCGTCTTCGTGCCGCCGCGCTTCACCGCCGGCGCCGTGGAGGAGGCGGTCGAGGCGGGCGTGCCGCTCTGCGTGGTCATCACCGAGGGCGTGCCGGTGCACGACGCGGTCCGGTTCCGCGCGCTGGCGCGCGGGCGTACCAGGATCATCGGGCCCAACTGCCCCGGGCTCATCAGCCCCGGGCAGTCGTCGGCCGGGATCATCCCCGCCGACATCACCTCCTCCGGCCGCATCGGGCTGGTCTCCAAGTCGGGCACGCTGACCTACCAGCTCATGTACGAGCTGCGCGACCTCGGCTTCTCCACCGCCGTCGGCATCGGCGGCGACCCGGTCGTCGGCACCACGCACATCGACTGCCTCCAGGCGTTCCAGGACGACCCGGGCACCGACGCCATCGTCATGATCGGTGAGATCGGCGGCGACGCGGAGGAGCGGGCCGCCGCCTACATCGCGGCCAACGTCACCAAGCCCGTCGTCGCGTACGTGGCCGGGTTCACCGCGCCGGAGGGCAAGACGATGGGGCACGCGGGCGCGATCGTGTCCGGGTCGTCGGGGACGGCGCAGGCCAAGAAGGAGGCGCTGGAGGCGGTCGGCGTACGAGTGGGGAAGACGCCGTCGGAGACCGCCCGCCTGCTGCGCTCGGCCCTGTCCAGGGCGGCCGCCTCGTGACCCGCGTTCCCGAGGGCCTGGTCTTCGACGTCAACCTGTCGATCCTGTTCACCGACCTGCCGCTGCTGGAGCGCCCGGCCGCGGCGGCCAAGGCCGGGTTCGACGCGGTCGAGCTGTGGTGGCCGTTCGGCGGGCCGGACCCGAGCGGCGCCGAGCTGGCCGCGCTGCGGCAGGCCATCGAGGACGCGGGCGTGCGCCTGGTGGGACTCAACTTCGACGCCGGCGACATGGCGGCGGGCGAGCGCGGCCTGCTGGCCAGGCCGGACGGCTCGGCCCGCTTCCAGGCGAACATCGACCCCGCCGTCCGCCTGGCCGGCGAGCTGGGCTGCACGGTGCTCAACGCGTTGTACGGCAACGGCCCCGGCACCGACAGGGACCTGGCCGTGGTCAACCTGCGCAGGGCGGCCGACGCGGCGGCCGGGATCGGCGCGACCGTCGTGGTCGAGGCGCTCAACGGCCACGAGAACCCGCGCTACCCGATCACCTCGTCACAGGCCGCCTTCGAGCTCATCGAGCAGGTGGACCGGGCGAACGTGGCCTTCCTCGCCGACCTCTACCACCTGCACAGGATGGGCGAGGACGTGCTCGCGCTCATCGACCGGCACGCGGACAGGTTCGGGCACGTGCAGATCGCCGACGACCCCGGCAGGGGAGCGCCGGGCAGCGGGAGGATGCCGTACGGGGAGATCTTCGCGCGGCTGGCGGCGGCGGGCTACCGCGGGCACGTCGGCCTGGAGTACCGGCACGAGCACCGGCACGAGGGGCCGGGCGCGTTCGACTGGAGGCGAGCTTGACATCCTCCCCTCGTCAACGAGGGGGAGTCCCACGGTTGCCCGTGAGGCTTCCTGCTTCGCAGCCGATCGCCCGTCCGAGAGGACTCTCGTTGAGGTCTTACACCCGCTCCACAGGCGTTTCAGCTCTCCGCCGGCCCGGCGGCGAGCACGTTCCTGGCCGCGTTGACGTCCCGGTCATGGGTCGCGCCGCAGGCGCACATCCACTCCCGCACGTTCAGCGGCATCTTCTCCTGCAAGGCCCCGCACACCGAGCACAGCTTCGAGGAGGGCAACCACCGGTCCACGACCAGCAACTCCCGCCCGTACCACCGGGCCTTGCACTCCAGCATGCCGCGCATCTGGCGCCACGAGGCGTCGGAGATGGCGCGAACCAGGCTGTGGTTCTTCACCATGGTGCGAACGGTGAGGTCCTCGATCGCGACCGTTTGGTTCTCACGGACGAGACGAGTGGTGAGCTTGTGCAGAAATCGGTACGCCGGTCGGTGATACGGGCATGAACACGGGCCACCTTCAGCCGGGCCTTGGCCCGGTTCGCACCGCCCTTGACCGTGCGCGCCAGGGCACGCTGCGCTCTGGCCAGCCTGCGGCGGCCGGCACGCTCATGCCTGGGATTGACGATCTTCTCGCCGGTCGAGAGTGTCGCCGGTGCGGTGATGCCGGCGTCCACACCGACGCTCCGCCCGGCAGGCGGGAGCTGGCTGATCTTCTCCTCGACCAGGAGGGACACGAACCAGCGTCCCGCGCTGTCGCGGGAGACGGTGACCGTGGACGGCTGCGCACCCTCCGGCAGCGGACGCGACGACGCCATGGCCAGCGGCGTGTCCATCTTGGCCAGCGTCAATGTTCGATACGCCGGTTCGCCTGACGGCGAATCGGCTGCCCCTGTCCTGCTCCGCAGGGGTCCGATTCCTTCCCCGCCTGAAGGCAGGGGTTTCCACGGAGGTATCTGATGAACATCGGCTTCATCGGCCTGGGGATCATGGGCAGCCCGATGGCGGCCAACCTCCTCAAGGCCGGATTCGCGGTGACCGGCTACGACGTCAGCGCCGAGCGGATGCGGCGGCTTGCGGAACTGGGCGGCAAGGTCGCGTCGGGCGTGGTGGACGCGGTGGCGGGCGCCGACGTCGTGGTCACCATGCTGCCCGACTCGCCGCAGGTGGAGGAGGTCGCGCCGCTCGTCATCGAGTACGGCAGGCCGAACCTGCTCTACGTCGACATGAGCACGATCAAGCCCGAGACCTCCCGCGAGGTGGCGAGGAAGGCGGCGGCCGTCGGCGTACGGGCGGTGGACGCCCCCGTCAGCGGCGGCGAGCGCGGCGCCGTGGACGGCACCCTGTCGATCATGGTCGGCGGCGCCCCCGAGGACGTGGAGGCGGCCAGGCCGGTCCTGGAGCGCCTCGGCACGACCATCGTGCACGTGGGCCCGGCAGGGGCGGGACAGACCGTCAAGGCGGCCAACCAGCTCGTCGTGGGCGGCATCTACGGCCTCGTGTCCGAGGCGATCGTGCTGCTGGAGGCGTCGGGCGTCGACCCCGCGGCCGGGCTCGACGTGCTCGCGGGCGGCCTGGCCGGCTCGCGGATCCTCGACCTCAAGCGGCACACCATGGTCAAGCGCGAGTTCGCCCCCGGCTTCCGCATCGACCTGCACCACAAGGACATGGGCATCGCCCTCGCCGCGGCCCGTACCGCCGGGGTCAGCCTGCCGCTCACCGGGCAGGTCGCCCAGCTCGTCGCGGCGGCCAGGGCCCAGGGGCACGGCTCGCTCGACCACTCCGCCCTGCTCAAGGTGATCGAAAGGCTGAACGCTTGACATCCTCCCCCTCGTCAACGAGGGGATTCCCACGGTCGCCCGTGGGCCTTCCTGCTTCACAGCCGGTCGCCTGCCTGAGAGGACTCTCGTTGAGGTCTTACACCCGCTCCACAGGCGTTTCAGCTCTCCGCCAGCCCGGCGGCGAGCACGTTCCTGGCCGCGTTGACGTCGCGGTCGTGGACCGTGCCGCAGGCACACATCCATTCCCGGACGTTCAGCGGCATCTTCTTCCGCAGGGTCCCGCACTGCGAGCACAGCTTGGAGGAGGGGAACCAGCGGTCGACCGCCACCACGGTTCGCCCGTACCACTGCGCCTTGTACTCCAGCATGGAGCGGAACTCCCGCCAGGACACATCGGAGATGGCGCGAGCCAGGCGGCGGTTCTTGACCATGGTGCGGACGGTCAGGTCTTCCACCACTTGATTCTCGCGAACAAGCCGTGTCGTGACCTTGTGCAGGTGATCCCTTCTGCGATCGGCGATCCGGGCGTACACCCTGGCGACCTTCACTCTGGCCTTGGCCCGGTTGTTCGACCCCTTCTCCTTACGGGCCAGGGCGCGCTGAGCCTTGGCCAGCCTGCGCCGGTCGGCGCGTTCGTGACGCGGGTTGACGATCCTCTCGCCGGTCGAGAGTGTCGCCAGCGCGGTGATGCCGGCGTCCACCCCGACGCTCCGCCCGGCGGGCGGGAGCGGGCTGATCTTCTCCTCGACCAGCAGGGACACGAACCAGCGTCCCGCGCCGTCGCGGGACACGGTGACCGTGGACGGCTGCGCACCCTCCGGCAGCCGACGCGACCACACAATGGCCAGCGGCGTGTCCATCTTCGCCAGCGTCAAAGTGCCCTCACGCCAGCGGAACGCCGAACGCGTGTACTCCACCGACGCCCGGGACTTCTTGCGGGGGAACGCCGCCTGAAGATGCCGCAACGCCTGCTGAAGAGGGACCGACGACACCTCGAACAAGAAGTCGTACTCGCCGCTGCGCTTTCACTCCGTCAGGCGCGCAGAGGACTCCACGTAGGAGACGCGGCGGCCTTGCAGGCGGTAGGCGCGGGTGCGCTCCTCGAGTGCCTTGTTGTAGACGAGGCGGACGCAGCCGAACGTCCGGGCAAGCTCGGAGGCTTGCTCGGGGGCCGGGTGGAAGCGGTACTTGCAGGCCCGCTTCACGATCTGCGCCACACCTCACACGCTACCGAACGATCAGCTAACAGTCGCGTGTGTGTTCGATACGCCGGTTCACCTGACGGCGAATCGGCCACCCCTGTCCTGCTCCGCAGGGGTCCGATTCCTCCCCCGCCTGAAGGCGGGGGTTTCCACGGAGGTATCTGATGAAGCGAATGCCCTGCATGGAGGCCGTGGTCGCGGTGCTGGAATCGGAGGGCGTGGACACGGTCTTCGGCATTCCCGGCGCGGCCATCCTGCCGCTGTACGCCGCGCTCCAGCACAGCTCGATCCGGCACGTCACCGTACGGCACGAGGAGGGCGGCACCCACGCGGCCGACGGCTGGGCGCGGGTGACCGGCAACGTCGGCGTCTGCATCGGCACGTCGGGCCCGGCCGGGACCAACATGATCACCGGCCTCTACACGGCGCTGGCCGACTCGATCCCGATGATCTGCGTCACCGGCCAGGCGGTCAGCTCCAAGCTGCACCAGGAGGCGTTCCAGGCGGTCGACATCGTGGAGATCGCCAAGCCGGTGACCAAGTGGGCGGTGCAGCTCAAGGAGCCCGCGCAGGCGCCGTGGGTGTTCAGGGAGGCGTTCAGGATCGCCCGCTCGGGACGGCCCGGGCCCGTGCTCATCGACCTGCCGATCGACGTGCAGCGCGGCACCTGCCTGTACGACCGCGAGCTGGACGCGCCGCTGCCCGTCCCCGTGCCCGAGCCGCTGCCGCGGTCCGTGCGCGCGGCGATGGACCTCGTCGAGGAGGCCAGGCGGCCGATCATCCTGGCCGGCGGTGGCGTGATCATCGCCGAGGCGTGCGACGAGCTGCGCGCGCTGGCCGAGCACCTCCAGGTGCCGGTGCAGGTGACGCTCATGGGCAAGGGCGCCTTCCCCGAGGACCACCCGCTGTTCGCCGGGATGGCCGGCATCCAGACGCAGACGCGGTGGGGCAACGCCGCGTTCCTGGAGAGCGACCTGGTGCTGGCCGTCGGCGCCCGCTTCGGCGACCGGCACACCGGCGACCTCGACGTCTACCGGCGCGGGCGCACGTTCGTGCACGTGGACATCGACCCGCTGCAGATCGGCCGGGTCTTCGAGCCCGATCTCGGCGTCGTCGGGCACGCCAGGCCGGTGCTCGCCGCGTTACGCGACGAGGCGCGCCGCCGCGGAGCGCCGCGCGAGCCGTCCACGTGGGTGCGCAGGGTCGGCGAGCTGCGCGGCACCCTGACCCGCAGGGACGACTTCGACGAGGTGCCGATCAAGCCGCCCAGGGTGTTCAGGGAGATCAACGAGTACTTCCCGCGCGACACCACGTTCGTCACCGCGATCGGGCTCTACCAGATCTGGTCGGGCCAGTTCCAGACGACGTACCTGCCGCGCCGCTACCTGGTCTGCGGGCAGGCGGGGCCGCTCGGCTGGGAGGTGCCCGCCGCCATGGGCGTCAAGCTCGCCCATCCCGAGCGGCAGGTCGTGGCCGTGGTGGGCGACTACTCCTTCCAGTTCCTCATGGAGGAGGTGGCGGTGGCGGCGCAGTACCGGGTGCCGTTCGTCATCGTCATGATCAACAACGAGTACCTCGGGCTCATCAGGCAGGCGGAGCTGCCGTACGGGATGAACTACGCCGTCGATCTGCACTATGGGGAGGGCGGCATCGACCATGTCAAGGCGATGGAGGCGTTCGGCTGCCCGGCGCGCCGCGTGGAGCTGCCCGGCGACATCCGCGACGCACTGGCCTGGGCGAGCGCCGAGGCGGCGCGCGAGCGGCTGCCGGTGCTGGTGGAGGTGATGGTGGAACGCGAGGCGAACGCCGCCATGGGGCCCTCGCTCGAAGCGATCAAGGAGTTCGAGCCGCTGCCCGAGCTCATCACCGCCGACTGGTCGGACTAGGGAGGGATGGACATGCGGCTCAAGCCGGGCACGTCATGGCGGGAGGCGTACGAGCGGTGCTGCTCCGCCGCCCCTGAGGCCTTCCACGACGATCGCGTGCTGAACCACTGGGGCGGCATCTGGCACCGCGACGGGCGGCCGGTGCCCGGCTTCTCGCCCCTCGACGGCACCGCCATCGCGGGGCTGCCCAGACTCGACAGGGCGGGCGCCGGCCGGGCGGTGGCGGGCGCGGTCGAGGAGCACCGGCGCTGGCGGCACACGCCGCTCGCCGAGCGCAAGGCGATGGTGTCGGCGGCCGTCGAGTCGATGGCCGCCCACCGCGACCTGCTCGCCCTGCTGCTGGTCTGGGAGATCGGCAAGCCGTGGAAGACGGCCTGCGCCGACGTGGACCGCTGCCTGGACGGCGTGCGCTGGTACGTCGAGGAGATCGACCGCATGGTGGACGGGCGCACCCCGCTGCCTGGCCCGGTCAGCAACATCGCGAGCTGGAACTACCCGATGAGCGTGCTCATGCACGCCATGCTCGTGCAGGCGCTGGCCGGCAACGCGGTGATCGCCAAGACGCCCACCGACGGCGGCCTGTGCTGCCTCACCCTGGCCTGCGCGCTGGCCGTGCGGGAGGGGCTGCCGTTCACGCTGGTCAGCGGGGGAGGGGCGGAGCTGTCGCCGGTGCTGGTCGGCTCGACATCGCTGGGGTGCGTGTCGTTCGTCGGCGGCAGGGACGCCGGGGCGAAGGTGGCGACCTCGCTGGCCGGGCTCAGGGGTCTCGGCCGGCGGCACGTGCTGGAGCAGGAGGGGCTCAACTGCTGGGGCGTGTGGGAGTACGGCGACTGGGACCTGCTCACGAGGCAGATCCGCGCCTCTTTCGACTACGGCAAGCAGCGCTGCACCGCCTACCCGCGCTTCGTCGTGCAGCGCTCGCTCTTCCACGAGTTCCTGGCCGCCTACCTGGAGGCGGTGGGGTCGCTGCGCTTCGGCCATCCGCTGGCCGTGGCCGATGCCGATGACCCGCTGCCCGAGCTGGACTTCGGGCCGCTGATCAACGCCTCGAAGGCCAAGGAACTGGCCGATCAGGTGGACGAGGCGGTGGCCAGGGGAGGGGTCCCGGTCCACCGGGCATCGCTCGATGACGGACATTTCCTGCCGGGGCAGGATATTTCGGCGTACTTCGCGCCGACGGCCCTGCTCAACCCGCCGCCCTCCTCACCGCTGCACCACGCCGAGCCGTTCGGCCCTGTGGACACGATGGTGCTGGTCGACACCGAGGCCGAGCTGCTGGCCGCGATGAACGCCAGCAACGGCGCCCTGGTCGCCACGCTGTCGTGCGAGGAGGAGGCGACGTTCCGGCGGCTGGCCCCCGAGGTGCGCGCGTTCAAGGTCGGTCACAACCGGCCGCGCTCGCGCGGGGACCGCGACGAGCTGTTCGGCGGGCTCGGCGCGTCGTGGCGCGGCGCGTTCGTCGGCGGTGAGCTGCTCGTCCGCGCCGCCACGAGCGGCCAGGACGGCGAGCGCCTGCCCGGCAACTTCCCCGGCTACACGCTGCTGCCAGGGGAGGGCTAGAAGGCGCCGAAGCGGGTCGCCGTAAGCAGGACGAGGAACGTCAGCATGGCGACCCGCAACAGCTTCCCGCCGGCGCCCAGCGACGGCCACGACAGGTAGGCCAGCCAGCCGATGAACGCGATCACCGGCAGCACCGCCAGGCCGCCCAGCGGGTTGGTCACCGCGAAGCCGGCCAGCAGCAGGAGCACCATCAGCGCCGGCACCACCCACCGGGGCACCTGCGTGAACAGCCAGGCCATCGGCACCGCGCTGCGCTGCTCCACCGCCTTGCGCAGGCCGGTCGCACCCGGCGTGAAGAACTGCTCGCCCGGCGGGAGCGGGCGCTTGCCGCCGGTGACGTCGTCGCGCTTGTCCGCGCGCCTCTTCTCAGGGGCCACGCCGCGAAGCCTACGGGAGTTCGCGCGACTCGTGGGGCCCGCGCCTCTAGGCTGGTCGGGTGCTCGCCGTGATCCGATACACCGTTCCAGAGTCCCAGTCGCAGGACTTCGTCAAGCAGGGCCACACCATTCTCGACACCTTCGCACAGCAGCCGGGCTACCAGCGCGGCCGGCTGGCCCGCTCGGTCGACGAGCCCAACCTGTGGGCGCTGGTCACGGAATGGGAGGGCGCCGGCTTCTACCGCAGGGCGCTGTCGGCCGCCAAGATGGTGATGTATCCGCTGATGATCCTCATGCTCAACGAACCCAGCGCGTTCGAGGACGTCTACACCCAGGACGCCCACGACGCTCATGAGGCCCGTGACACCCCGGACGGGACGTAGCGATTACACGCGCGCGAGGGCGGCCGACCGTGCCCTAAGCTGGGAGCTCATCGAAATTTCCCTCGCCGACCTCCAGCCGGAAAGAGAACCAACCAAAATGGCACGACGCACCGACGTCATGGACACCATCGTCAGCCTCGCCAAGCGCCGCGGGCTCGTCTACCCGTCGAGCGAGATCTACGGCGGACTGCGCGCGTCGTGGGACTACGGTCCACTGGGCGTCGAGCTGAAGAACAACGTCAAGCGGCAGTGGTGGCTGTCGATGGTCCAGTCCCGCGACGACGTGGTGGGCCTCGACTCCTCGGTCATCCTGGCGCCCGAGGTGTGGCGCGCGAGCGGCCACGTCGACACCTTCACCGACCCGCTGACCGAGTGCCTGTCCTGCCACAAGCGCTTCCGCGCCGACCACCTCCTCGAGGCCTACGAGGAGAAGAACGGCAAGGAGCCCGAGGGCGGCCTGGCCGACATCACCTGCCCCAACTGCGGCAACAAGGGCACCTTCACCGAGCCCCGGCAGTTCAGCGGCCTGCTCAAGACCTTCCTCGGCCCGGTCGAGGACGAGTCGGGCCTGGCCTGGCTGCGGCCCGAGACCGCGCAGGGCATCTTCATCAACTACCTCAACGTGCAGCAGTCGGCGCGCAAGAAGATCCCGTTCGGCATCGGCCAGATCGGCAAGTCGTTCCGCAACGAGATCACGCCAGGCAACTTCATCTTCCGCACCCGCGAGTTCGAGCAGATGGAGATGGAGTTCTTCGTCAAGCCCGGCACCGACGAGGAGTGGCACCAATACTGGATCGACGAGCGCTTCCGCTGGTACTCCGATCTGGGCATCAACAAGGACAACCTGCGCCTCTACGAGCACCCGCAGGAAAAGCTGTCCCATTACTCCAAGCGCACGGTCGACGTCGAATACCGCTTCAACTTCGCCGGCTCGGAGTGGGGTGAGCTGGAGGGCATCGCCAACCGCACCGACTTCGACCTGTCGGCCCACGCCAAGGCCTCCGGCGTCGACCTCAGCTTCTTCGAACAGGACAGCGGCGAGCGCTACGTCCCCTACGTCATCGAGCCGGCGGCGGGCGTCGACCGAGCCACGCTGACGTTCCTGCTCGACGCCTACAGCGAGGACGAGGCGCCCAACGCCAAGGGCGTCATGGAGAAGCGCACGGTCATGCGGCTCGACCACCGGCTCGCGCCGGTCAAGGCCGCGGTGCTGCCGCTGTCGCGCAACGCCGACCTGTCGCCGAAGGCCCGCGACCTCGCCGCGCAGCTGCGCCGCCGCTGGAACGTCGAGTTCGACGACGCGGGCGCGATCGGCCGCCGCTACCGCCGCCAGGACGAGATCGGCACGCCGTTCTGCATCACGGTCGACTTCGACACCCTCGAGGACAACGCGGTGACGATCCGCGAGCGCGACTCGATGCGCCAGGAGCGCATCTCCATCGACGGGGTCGAGTCCTACCTGCGCCAGCACCTCAACGACTGATCCACGAGGTCTCGACAGGGCCGCTCGCCGTTCGGCGGGCGGCCCTTCGCGCTGTCCATGGGCCTCCTGACCTGCGGTTTTCCACCGAAAAATCGTATAAAGGCGACGGTTACGCTGGTTTTCGCGGTGACTTGATGACATTCGTCCTAAGCCGATCACGGCCGATCCGAGGGACGAGGAACTCATGCGTACACCACGTTTCGCTCTTGTCTTGCTCGCCGCCGCCGCGCTGATGATGACGGGCGGCGCCGCGTTCGCCGACCCCGAACCGTCCGCCCTGGAGCTGCGCGTCGTCGTGGACGACTGCCTGCGCGGAAGCGTGCAGCCATGACCGACCCCACTCTCCTCGAACGCGCCCTGTTCGAGATCAAGCGCGTCATCGTCGGCCAGGACCACATGGTCGAGCGGCTGCTCGTCGCCGTCCTCGCCAAGGGGCACTGCCTGCTCGAAGGCGTGCCGGGCATCGCCAAGACGCTGGCCGCCGAGACGACGGCCACGGTCGTCGGGGGCACGTTCGCGCGCATCCAGTTCACCCCCGACCTGGTGCCCGCCGACATCGTCGGCACCAGGATCTACCGGCCCTCCAGCGAGACCTTCGACGTCGAGCTCGGGCCCGTCATGGTCAACCTGCTGCTCGCCGACGAGATCAACCGGGCGCCCGCCAAGGTGCAGTCGGCGCTGCTGGAGATCATGGCCGAGCACCAGGTCAGCATCGGCGGCACCACGTACGAGGTGCCCCGGCCCTTCCTGGTGCTGGCCACCCAGAACCCCATCGAGTCCGAGGGCGTCTATCACCTGCCCGAGGCGCAGCGCGACCGCTTCCTCATGAAGATCGACGTGGACTATCCCAGCGAATCGGAGGAGCTGGCGATCGTCTACCGCATGAGCGTGGACCCGCCCGCGCCCCAGAGCGTCCTCGGCCCTGAGGAGGTCGTCGCGCTGCAGCGCAGGGCCCAGGAGGTCTTCGTGCACCACGCGGTCGCCGAGTACGCCGTCCGCCTCGTCTACGCCACCCGCGACCCCGACCGGTACGGCATCCCCGACGTGGGCCGGCACCTCGCCTTCGGCGCCAGCCCCAGGGCCACGCTCGGCCTGCTGGCCGCCGGCCGCGGGCTCGCCCTGCTGCGCGGGCGCGACTACGTGCTGCCCGAGGACGTACGCGACCTCGCGCACGACGTCATGGCCCACCGGCTCGTGCTCTCCTTCGACGCGCTGGCCGACGGGGTCATGCCCCGCCAGGTCGTGGACCGGGTGCTGGCCGCCGTGCCGCTGCCGGTCATCGCTCCCCAGCAGCGGACGGACGCCGCATGAAGCCGTACCTGATGGCCGAGCCCGCCCTGCGCAGGCTCGAGCTGACGATCACGAGGAGACTCGATGGGCTGCTCCAAGGCGAGCATCTGGGACTGGTGCCCGGTCCTGGCAGCGAGCCGGCGGAGTCGCGGGCGTACCGGCCGGGCGACGACGTGCGGCGCATGGACTGGAACGTCACCGCGCGCACGAACGAGCCCCACGTCCGTGACCTGGTCGCGGACCGCGAGCTGGAGATCTGGGCGCTGCTCGACGCCACCGCCAGCATGGACTTCGGCACCGTCGCCATGGAGAAGCGCGAGCTCGCGCTGTCGGCCCTGGCGGCGATCGGCTTCCTCACCCAGCGCACCGGCAACCGCATCGGCGTGCACCTTCTGCACGGCGGCGGGGTCAGGACGCTGCCCGCCAGGACGGGCAGGCCGCACCTGATGGCGCTGCTGCAGGCGGCGTTCGCGCTGCCGCGCACCGCGCCGGGCGTGGCCGAGCCGCTGCTCGGCGTCGCGGCCGAGCAGCTCGGCCGGGTCACCAGGCGGCGCGGGCTGGTCGTCGTCGTGTCGGACTTCCTCGACACGACGGAGACCTGGGAGCCGCCGCTGCGCTGCCTCACCGCCCGCCACCAGGTGCTGGCCGTGGAGGTGATCGACCCGCGCGAGCTGACCCTGCCGGACGTCGGCATCCTCACGCTGATCGACCCCGAGTCGGGGCGGCGGCGCGAGGTCGCCACCGGCAGCGCGCGGCTGCGCCGCAGGTACGCCGAGGCCGCGCTCGCGCAGCGGGACGCCGTCTCCGGTGCGCTGCGCCGGGCCGGGGCCGCGCATCTGCGGCTGCGTACCGACCGGGACTGGGTGCGCGACCTCGTCCAGCACGTCATGCGGCAGCGCAGGATGGCCTCGCTCGCCGCGAGCCCCACCCGGCACGGCTCCGCCCCCATGGGAGCCCCCACAGGAGGTGGGGCGGCATGAGCCTCATCGCGCCCCTCTGGCTGCTGCTGCTCGTCCCGGTGGCGCTGCTCGCGGTCACGTACGTCGTCATGGCGCTGCGCAGCCGCACCTCCTACGCCGTCCGCTTCGCCAACTACGACCTGCTCGACAAGGTCGCGCCGCGCCGGCCCGGCTGGCGCAGGCACGTCCCTGCGGCGGCGCTGCTGCTCATGTTCGCGCTGCTCGTCATCGGCTTCGCCCGGCCGACCGCCGAGGTGCGGGTGCCCAGGGAACGGGCGACGATCATGGTGGCGTTCGACGTGTCCGCGTCCATGGGGGCCACCGACGTCGCGCCCAACCGGTTCGAGGCGGCCAAGGCGGCGGCCACCCAGTTCGTCCGGGGGCTGCCGGAACGCTTCAACCTCGGGCTGGTGTCGTTCTCCGGCTCGGCCTCCGTCGCCGTGCCGCCCACCACCGACCGGCAGGCCGTCCTGTACGCGCTGGAGCGCCTCGGCACCGACTCGGGCACCGCCATCGGCGAGGCCGTCTTCACCTCGCTGGAGGCCATCGCGGCGCTCGACACCGAGGAGGAGGCGCCGCCCGCGCACATCGTGCTGCTGTCGGACGGCTCCAGCACCACCGGCCGCACGGTCAGCGACGCCGCCACCGAGGCGTCGTCCCGTGGCGTCCCCGTCACCACCATCGCGTACGGCACCGCGGACGGCGTCATCAGCCTGTCCGGCCGCGACGTGCCGGTCCCCGTGGACGGGCCCGCCCTGCGGAGCCTCGCCGAGTCCGCCGGGGGCGGCTTCTACGAGGCCGCGAGCGGTGACGAGCTGCAGGCCGTCTACGAGGACATCGGCACCTCGGTCGGCTACCGCACCGAACGTCAGGAGGTCTGGCAGTGGTTCGTGGCAGCGGGCCTGATCTTCGGCCTGATGGCGGCGGTGACGTCGATGCTCTGGTTCTCGAGGCTCCCATGAGAGGCCTCGGCACTCCCAAGGGCCCCTCCTTCACCACCCCGCCTCCCGCCGGCACAGGACCCGGCGAGGCAGGAAGCACCGCCTCAGGGCCCACCGACGCGAGAGGCGGACCGGGGGGAGGGCCCGCGCCGGGCGCAGGGGCAGGGCCCGTGCCGGGCGCAGGGGCAGGGCCGGATGCGGGGGCTGGTCCGCAGGCCGGGCTGGGGGCCGGGCTGGGGGCCGGGCTGGGGGCAGGGCCGCCGGCGGGGCTGGGGGCGGGGCACCTCCTCAGCTCCGCGCCGCCCCCGTCCAGACACCGCGCCTCGGGGGGAGGCGCGTCGCCGGCCGGTTCGGTATCCGGCGGCACGGCCTCCCATGGCGCGCTGCCCGCAGGGGGCTCGCCCGGGACGGCGGGTGGGCCGTCTGGAGGCGGCCTCTCCCGGGGGCGGGTGCTGGCGGCGGCGGCGTTGGTCGCCGTCGTCGCCGGGGCCGTGGCCGGGATGGCGGGTGGGGTGGCGGGGGGCCTCGCGGGGGCGCGGATGAGTGAGCAACCCGCTGCGCCGGCGGCGCTGCCCCGGGTGGCGCCTGCCCCCTCCGCGCCGCTCACCGGGCTCAGCGCGACGGCGGCGCGGGTGCTGCCGAGCGTGGTGTCCATCGAGACGGGGACCTCAGGAGGGTCCGGGTTCGTGGTGGACGGCCAGGGGCACATCCTCACCAACGCGCACGTGGTCGCGGGCAGTACGCAGGTGACGGTGGTGCTCGCCGACGGGACCCGGCTCACCGCGCGGGTGGCCGGGGCGGACGGGGGCGAGGACCTGGCCGTCCTGGAGGTGGACCATCCCGCCGAGCTGACGCCGGCCACGCTGGGCCGGTCGTCCGAGCTGGCGGTGGGTGACCAGGTGCTGGCGATCGGGTCGCCGCTGGGCCTGTCGGGCACGGTCACGTCCGGCATCGTCAGCGCGCTCGACCGCGAGGTACGCCTCGGCGACTCCCGCCGTACGGCGGTGCAGACCGACGCCTCGATCAACCCCGGCAACTCGGGCGGCCCCCTGGTGAACGCCCAGGGCGAGGTCGTCGGGGTGAACACGGCGATCGCCGCGAGCCGGGGCGGCGGCAACATCGGCATCGGCTTCGCCATCCCGATCGACAGGGCGGCGCCCATCGCCGAACGCATCATCCGAAATTAGGGTGCAAGACATGCGACTGCTGGTGGTGGAGGACGAAGAGGACCTGGTCGACGCCATGCGCGTCGGCCTGGTCCGGGCCGGGTACGCGGTGGACGTCGCCTTCGACGCCCCGGCCGCGCACGAGAAGCTGCAGGTCAACACCTACGACCTGGTGCTGCTCGACCTCAACCTGCCTGGCGGCGACGGCTTCCAGCTGTGCCGGTCGGTACGCGCGGCGGGCCAGGGCGTGCGGATCATCATGGTGACCGCCCGCGACCGCCTGGACGACCGGGTGCGGGGCCTCGACGAGGGCGCCGACGACTACCTGGTCAAGCCGTTCGCGTTCCCCGAGCTGCTGGCCAGGGTGCGCGCGCTGCTGCGCAGGGACGCGACGGGCGGCACGGCGGTGCTGGAGGTGGGCGGCCTGCGCATCGACACGGCCAGGCTGGAGGTGTCGCTGGACGGCCGCGCGCTGGCGCTCACGCCGAAGGAGTACGGCGTGCTGCACTACCTGATGACCCGCCCGGGCCACGTCGTCTCCACGGAGGAGCTGCTCGAACACGTCTGGGACGAGCACGCCGACCCGTTCACCAACACCGTGCGGGTCACGGTCGGCAACCTGCGCCGCAAGCTCCAGGAGGACGGCCTGATCGAGACCGTGATCAGCCGGGGCTACCGGCTCAAGGAGCCGGCGTCATGATCCACACCATCCGCTTCAGGCTCACGGTGCTCTACTCGGGCCTGCTGTTCGTGCTGGCCACGCTGGTGCTCGGCGGCATCTACTTCGCCGTGTCGAAGACGACCGAGCAGCGCCCTGTCTCGACGGAGTTCGCGAAGACCTACAGCGGCAACCAGTACCTCGGCAGGCGCGAGGTGGTGTTCGTGGAGGAGGTCGAGAACGCGGTCAACGTCGAGACGATGGCGGCGCTGCGCAACTACTCGCTGCTCACCCTGGCCGGCCTGTACGTCTCCAGCCTCGGCATCGGCTGGGTGCTGTCGGGCCGGGTGCTGCGGCCGGTGCGGTCGATCACGCGTACGACGGAGGAGATCCAGGCCACCGACCTCAAGCGGCGCATCAAGCTGGACGGCCCGCGCGACGAGCTGAAGGACCTGGCCGACACCATCGACACGATGCTCGACCGGCTGGAGGAGGCGTTCAGCGCGCAGCGGCAGCTCATCGACGACGCCTCGCACGAGCTGCGCAACCCGCTGACCATCATCAGGGCGAACGTGGACGCCGTCCTTGCCGCCCCCGACGCCAGCGAGGAGGAGCGGGCGCGGGCGGTCGCCATCGTGGACCGCGCGACGACCCGGATGACGACGCTGGTGGAGGACCTGCTGGCGACGGCGCGGCGGCAGGGCACGGCGTTCGCGGACACGGAGGTCGACCTGGCCTGGGTGGCGGGGGAGGCGTGCGAGGAGTACGCGGCCCCGGCCGCCGCCCGCGACGTGACGATCGTCAGGGAGCTCGGGACGGGCCTGGAGATGATCGGCGACGCCGACGCGCTGCGCCGCTCGGTGGCGAATCTGCTGTCGAACGCCGTCCGCCTCTCGCCCCCGGGCGGCACGATCAAGGTGGCGGCCGGCCGCGCGGGCGGCTGGTTGTGGGCGGCGGTCCGCGACGACGGCCCCGGGCTGCGCGAGGCGGACCAGGCGCGGGTGTTCGACCGGTTCTGGCGCGGCGAGGCCAGCCGCCGCGACCGCCACACGGGCCTGGGCCTGGCCATCGTGCGGCAGATCGTGGAGTCGCACGGGGGCAGGGTGGCGGTGTTCTCCAGGCTCGGCCAGGGCGCCACGTTCGTGCTCTGGCTGCCGCCCCGCGAAGGCGCCGGCGACGCGCCACCGGAGATCAACCCCCTGAGCGCCGCCGGCACACCGCGCGGGTGAGGAGGAAGGCCGGCACGGGCAGCACGAACCCGGCCGGCGGGCCGGGCCTTGCCCTTTTCCCGGCCTGGTGGGAGTGGCCATGGGGGCCTGCTGGTGGGGGTGTGACGTGATTCTTCACCGGCTGCCCGCCTTTCTCAAGAATTGGTGTAAACCAATTGGTCTAATCCAATTTTCCGACTATGGGTCTTAAAATTGGATTAGACCTGTCGTACCGTGTTCACCAGCACAAACATCGACTTAACGGAGTGGTGCAGTTTCATCATCAATTTCACCGGTAGAGTCCGGTTCAGAGGCGTTCGATTGGAGCTGTGGTGGCCAAGTACGTTTACGATTTCACCGAGGGCAACAGGAATCTCAAAGATCTTCTCGGCGGTAAGGGCGCGAACCTCGCCGAAATGACGAACCTCGGGCTGCCGGTTCCCCCTGGATTCACGATCACCACCGACGCGTGCCGCCACTACCTGGCGGAAGGCTCCCTGCCGGACGGGCTGGAGCAGGAGGTCGCCGGGCACCTCGCGGCGCTGGAGTCGACGATGGGCAGGAAGCTCGGCCAGGCCGACGACCCGCTGCTGGTGAGCGTACGTTCAGGGGCGAAGTTCTCCATGCCCGGGATGATGGAGACGGTGCTCAACATCGGCCTCAACGACGAGTCGGTGCACGGCCTCGCCAAGCAGGCGGGCGGCAACGACCGCTTCGCGTGGGACTCCTACCGCAGGCTCATCCAGATGTTCGGCAAGACCGTGCTGGGCATCGACGGCGACCTGTTCGAGGGCGCGCTCGACCGGCTGAAGGGGCGGCGCCAGGACACCGACCTGGACGCGGGCGAGCTGCAGCAGCTGGTGGAGGCGTACAAGGGGATCGTGCGCGAGCAGACCGGCGCGGACTTCCCCGCCGACCCGCGCGAGCAGATGCGCCTGGCCGTCATGGCCGTCTTCGACTCGTGGAACGCGCCGCGCGCCATCCTCTACCGCCGCCAGGAACGCATCCCCGCCGATCTCGGCACCGCCGTCAACATCATGGCCATGGTCTTCGGCAACTACGGCGACGACTCCGGCACCGGCGTCGCCTTCACCCGCGACCCCGGCTCGGGCCAGCAGGGCATCTACGGCGACTACCTGCAGAACGCCCAGGGCGAGGACGTCGTCGCCGGCATCCGCAACACCATCCCGCTGCAGGACCTCGAACGCATCGACCCGAGCTCCTACCGCGAGCTGCTCGCCATCATGGAGACGCTGGAGAACCACTACCGCGACCTCTGTGACATCGAGTTCACCATCGAGCGCGGCAAGCTGTGGATGCTCCAGACACGGGTCGGCAAGCGCACCGCCGCGGCGGCGTTCTGCATCGCCACGCAGCTCGTCGACCAGGGCCTGATCACCATGGACGAGGCCGTCACCCGGGTCACCGGCGACCAGCTCGCGCAGCTCATGTTCCCCCGCTTCGACGGCGGCGCCGAGAAGAAGAAGATCGCCAAGGGCATGAACGCCTCACCGGGCGCCGCCGTCGGCAAGGCCGTCTTCTCCTCCGAGCGCGCGGTCGAGCTGGCCGAGCAGGGCGAGGACGTCATCCTCGTCCGCCGCGAGACCAACCCCGACGACCTGGCCGGCATGATCGCCGCCAGGGGCATCCTGACCAGCCGCGGCGGCAAGACCTCGCACGCCGCCGTCGTCGCCCGCGGCATGGGCAAGACCTGCGTGTGCGGGGCCGAGGAGCTGGAGGTGCTCCCCGCCGAGCGGCGCTTCATCGCGCCCGGCGGCGTCGAGGTCTCCGAGGGCGACGTCATCTCCATCGACGGCCGCACCGGCGAGGTCTTCCTGGGTGAGGTGCCGGTCGTGCCGTCGGTCGTGGTCGAGTACTTCGAAGGCGCCGCCGAGCCCGCCGACGACCTGGTCAAGGCCGTGGACCGGATCATGCGGCACGCCGACGGCGCCCGCCGGCTCGGGGTGCGCGCCAACGCCGACACCCCCGACGACGCCGCCCGCGCCCGCCGCTTCGGCGCGCAGGGCATCGGGCTCTGCCGTACGGAGCACATGTTCCTCGGGGAGCGGCGGCAGCTCGTGGAGGATCTGGTGCTCGCCACCACCGACGAGGAGCGTCAGGCCGCGCTGGACGCCCTGGAGCCGCTGCAGAAGTCCGACTTCATCGGCATCTTCCAGGCGATGGACGGCGTGCCCGTGACGATCCGGCTCATCGACCCGCCGCTGCACGAGTTCCTGCCCGACCTGGTGGAACTGTCGATCAAGGCCGCCACCCAGGAGGCCACCGACAAGGACCGGCGGCTGCTGAGCGCCGTCAAGCGCCTGCACGAGCAGAACCCGATGCTGGGGCTGCGCGGCGTGCGGCTCGGCCTGGTCATCCCAGGGCTGTTCGCGATGCAGGTCAAGGCCATCGCCCAGGCCGCCGCCGAGGTGCCCGGCGCGCGTCCTGAGATCATGATCCCGCTGGTGGCGGCGGTGCAGGAACTGGAGTCCGTACGCGAGGAGGCCGTCAAGATCCTCGCGGAGACCGGCGTCGAGGCGCTGATCGGCACCATGATCGAGGTGCCGAGGGCGGCGCTCACCGCGGGCCGGATCGCCGAGGCCGCCGAGTTCTTCTCCTTCGGCACCAACGATCTGACCCAGATGGCGTGGGGCTTCTCCCGCGACGACGTGGAATCCTCGTTCTTCCACCGCTACCTCGACCTCGGCATCTTCGGCGTCTCGCCGTTCGAGAGCATCGACAGGGAGGGCGTCGGGCGCCTCATCGAGATCGCGGTGGCCGAGGGCCGCGCCGCCCGCCCCGACCTCCACCTCGGCATCTGCGGCGAACACGGCGGTGACCCGGACTCGGTCCACTTCTGCCACGATGCGGGCTTGGACTACGTCTCCTGCTCCCCGTTCCGCATCCCGGTCGCCAGATTGGAAGCCGGTCGCGCCGCCCTGGCAGAAAACGAATCCGACACCCGCTGAAGCCACCGGCGCCGGCGCCCGCACTCCCCGGGGCGGCCGCCGGCACCGGTCCCCTTGTTCGGAGAGGACCGAGAGAAGACGGCCGTCGGAGAGCGCTGTGGAAGGGCTCCTACGCCCTCCCCCGCCCAAGAAGCCGCACCGTCGCGCCCGGTGAGCGTCTCAGAGGGAGTTGAGGAAGTCCTCCAAGACCTTGTTGTAGGCGTCTGGGCGTTCTATGTTCGGGTAGTGGGCGGCGCCGTCGATGGTCACTGAGCTGCCGTTCACGACCGTGGTGGCGAGGCGTTCCGCCATCGCCATGTGGTCGGGGGAGTCGGCGGCGCCGTGGACGGCCAGCACCGGGATCTCGATCTCCCTTATGCGGTGCCAGGTGTCCTTCACCGGTGTGACGTGGTTGGGTTCGTCTGCCGTGTGCTTGCTCATCGTGGCTCGCGCCATCGCTCGCAGGCGTCGTGGCACCTCGGGGTCCAGTTCCGTGAGGTCGCGGTACGGGCCCAGGCTGACCGTCAGGAAGCCCTCGATCGAGCCTTCCAGGTCGCCGGCGGCCATCGCGGCGTGCCAGGCGGTCATGGCCTGCCGGGTCCACGGGTCCTCGAAGTACGGCTCGCTCGTTCCCGCCCCCGTCACCACCAGGGCGCTGACCAGCTCAGGGTGCTCCAAGGCCGTGTCCACCGCGAGTCCCGCCCCCATGGAGACTCCCACCAGCACGGCGGGCCCGGTGCCGAGGTGCCGCAGCAGGGCGGCGAGGTCGTCGGTGAGCCGGTACGGCCCCGTGGCGTTGGCGGAGCGGCCGTGGCCGCGGGCGTCGTACGCGATGACCCGGTAGCTCTCGGAGAGCACCGGAATCTGGTCGTTCCACATCGTGTGGTCGAGGAAGCCGCCGTGCAGCAGGACGACGGGCTTGCCGGTGCCGTTCTCGGTCCAGAACAGATCCTTCATGACAACCAAGGTGTCATGTTGGCGCGAGAATGACAACTCAGGTGTCATCATGGAGGAGTGAGCGAGACACGAGGAACGCCACCGACCGACCGTCTCACCGAGGTCTTCGACCTGGTGGGCCCCCTCTACCGGCGCGCCCAGCGCAAGGTGGAGCAGGACGCGCCCATCGAGGGCCTGTCGGTCGGGGTGCGGGCGGTGCTCAACATGCTGCGCGAGCACGGCCCCATGACCGTGCCGCAGATGGGCAGGGAGCAGGCGCTGAGCCGCCAGTTCGTCCAGCGCATGACGAACGACGCCGCCGCGCGGGGCCTGGTCGAGACCGCGCCCAATCCGGCGCACAAGCGTTCGTCGCTGATCCGGCTGACGGAGGAGGGGCGGGCCGCCATCGAGGCGGTGATCGAGCGCGAGCGTACGGTGCTCCGCCAGGCGGGCGGCGACCTCACGGAAGCGGAGATCGAGACCTGCCTGCACGTCCTGTCACGGCTGCTCAGGCTGCTCGACGACATCGACATGGACTGAAACGCGCGCCGCCCGAAGGCCCGCATGGGCCTCCGGGCGGCGTCAAAAGCGGGTCGGCCGGCTCGTCGTCGTCTCAGACGAGCGGGTCAGCGTCGTACGGGCTCGTCGTCCCAGACGAGCGGGGTCACCGTGCCGGAGACCCAGTCGCGGCGCAGGATCGCGTAGGCGATCGAGTCGTGGGCCGACCCGTCGGGCGCCGGCCACGCCTCGCGGTAGTGGGCCTCCTTGACGTAGCCGCACGCGCGGAAGACGGCCCGCATCGTCACGTTGTCGCCCCGCGTCTGCCCCTCGACCCGCTGGATCTGCGGGAAGGCGTCGAACAGATAAGCCGTGAGCCAGCGCACCGCGTCCTTGCCCAGCCCGCGCCCCCGGAAGCGGGGCAGGATCCGCAGGTCGAACATGGGCGTCGGGTCGCTGAGGTCGGTCAGCCTGACCAGCCCGGCCCGCTCCCCGTCGGCGATCTGCCAGAACGTACGGTTGTCATCGTCGTCGTAGACCCCGTCGGCGACCCGCTTCCTGATCGCCTCGGGATCCTGCACCCCGGCGTGGAACGGCCAGGGGTCGGCCATCAGGAAGGCGACCAGCGCCTCGGTGTCATCGGGGAAGAGCCGCACGTACTCGATCTGCACCCGGTCATCGTCCTGGCCTCTCGGACGCCCGGTCAACCGAATAAACGCGCCGCCCTCCCCGTCACAGGAGGGCCTCAGCGCACGGTGACCGTGTGCAGGAGGTTGTTGAGGCCGGTCGTGGCCTCCCACGTGCCGTCGTTGGCCAGCCGGATCGCGTACTCGGCCCGCGAAGGCCGCAAGGGATCGGGCAGGCCGAGCAGCAACGCGTAGTTGCCGGCCGGCAAGGACGCGGGCAGCGTGACCGTCTGCGCGACGGTCGTCGTCCCGCCCGCCTGCCACTTGCGCGGGTCGGCGGACAGCGGGATGCGGGTGACGGCGGAGGTGGCGGTGTCGCGCAGCACCAGCTGCAGGCCGCGTGGGTTGACGGGGGCGGCGTACCCGTCGTTCCTGACCGTGATGCGGACGGGGAGCCGCCCGCCGCGGGTGGCCGTGCCCGGGTAGGTGCCGGAGACGAGCGAGAGGCGGTAGCCGAGGCTGCGGCTGACCGCGGCCCGGCAGCCGCCGGTGCTCCAGCTCCCGAGCACGCCGGTGTGGTAGTCGGCGTTCAGGTACGACCAGTGGAAGCGCGCCAGCTCGTCCTGGGCGGTGGGGCAGTCGGAGCGCGGCGGGTTGGGGTTGCAGGTCTCGCCGCCCATGGCGACGTGGGCGGTGTCGGCGGAGAGGTACGGATACTCGACCGCGGCGTCCTCATAGGTGCCGTAGTCGTCGGGGCTGGCGAGGAAGCAGTCGTTGTGGTGCCCGATCCGTGCCACGGCGGAGCCCCCGTGCGCCTGCCCGGGGGTGACCGGCGTGGTGGAGTAGAGGGTGCGCTTGAACGTGGGGGTGCGCAGCTGCACCATCCGCGTCGAGGGCAGGACGCTCAGCAGCTTGTCGACGACGGCCTTGCGGTTGGCCCAGTCGGCGGCGGTGACGTTCCCGGCGTTGCCGAAGTTCTGGGTGTAGTACCACTCGCCCCAGGCGCCGATGAAGCCGGCCTGCATGACGTAGATGACGTCCTGGTTGGCCCGCAGGTAGGGGGCGAGCTGGTCGAGGTGGGCCAGCACACGGTCCTTCGGCGCGTCGGCGCCGTCCTCCGAGGCGGTGTAGGCGAAGCGCAGGATCATCTTCAGCCCGGCCTGCCGTACGGTGTCGAACTGCTGCTGGAGCTGGGCCAGCGCGGCCTGGCTGAGCGGGCCGCCGGTGAACTCGGCGAGGTAGAAGACGCACATGACGAGCGAGATGTTCTCGTTCGTGCGGTAGCTCCGCAGGGTGCCGGCGTCGAAGTCGTTCTTGTCGCAGTCGCCGGTGTGGTGGTAGAAGCCGCGCTCGGGGTTGGCGACGTCGGCGCCGCTCTGCGCGTACGTCACCGTGGCCGCCTTACCGGTGGCCCCACCGATGGCCAGGGCCGGGGGTGCGGTGAGTAAGGACGCGCAGAGGAGGAGCGGGAGGGCGAGGGTGCGTGCGAGCTGGGGCATGGGGCTCCCTAGGCATGCCGGGGGTCTCGGGCTTGCGCAACTAATCATGGAGTCCATGAGAATTAAGTCAAGACCTGGCCAACAAGAACCCAGGAAGACGCCATGTCCTTCAACGCTTAACGTCGGACTCCCCGGTAATGTCAGTCGTCCGAAGGGACCACCAGCCGCATCGCCGCCCGGTCGTTCCCGCCGACGATCACCGCGCCCGGCCGCGCCTGCGCCACCCACGTGTCGGGCATGACGGCCGGAGCGAGCACCCGGTCGTACGGCGCCCGCTCGGGGCACCCCCGCGCCGTGTCACCGACGATCAGGTGAGGACGCACCCCGGCCGCCACCAGGTTCCGCCACGTCTCCTCGGCCACCGTCGCGTCACCTTCGACCGACGTCACGCTGCCCGACTCGCCCGTCAGCCGGCACAGCAGCGCGGTGATCCACCCGCTGCCCGTGCCCACCTCCAGAATCCGCTGCCCGGGACGCGGATCGAGCAGCTCAAGCAGATCGACGACGCAGCTCGGCGCGAGCACCACGCAGCGGTAGGAGCTCGGGTCGCGGCTGCTCGGCGTGGCGATCGGCCGCCCGGAGTAGACGGCGTCCCACCAGGCCGTGGGATCGTCGTCGCGGTCGATCGGCCGCGCGCCGTCGTCTTCGAGCACGAGCCCGCGCGAGGGCACGAACCAGTGGCGCGGCACCTTGCGCAGCGCCTGCTCGATCGCGCCCGTCGCGCGCGGCCTGCGCTCGGCGATGGCCGCGAGCATCTCCTCCAGCCGCCAGGCGATGTGCGGAAGCATCGCCCTGGCCCCGCCGTCCTGCCTGCTCACATGGCCTCCTCCAGGCCGTCCGTATGCTAACGGTGACCGTAAGGCCACGGATCGCAACCTGGCAAGGGATCGCCGATGTTTTCGTCCGCGTTCTCCCTGTGCGCGAGCGTCCTCGTCAGTGCAGGGCGGCGGGGCTGGGCACGTCGAGCGGCACGTAGTCGTGGCGCATCCCGTGGTCGCCGAGCCACTGCCGCAGCCCCGCGACGGCCGCCGGGTTGGCCGCGACCTGGGCGGCGTACTCGGTCAGCGCCACCTCCTCGCCGTCGTCGAACAATAGCCGCGCGGGCCCCGACCACGACAGCGTCCACTTGGCCTCGCCGAGCTGGATCAGCACCGCCTCCAGCGCCTGCCCCAGCACGCCCGACAGCAGCGTCGGGGACGGGTTCCAGCCCTGCTCGAGCAGCTTCGCCTCCAGCTCCGCCTGCCGGCCCCGCGCGATCGCCTCGAAGGCCGCGTCGAGGTACGGCCGCGAGGCCCCCATCACCTGCTGGCCCGCCACCGCCAGGTCGTGCAGGGCGTCGGCGTTGCGGCCGGCGTACATGCCGTGGGCGACCAGGTCCTCCCATGGCACGGGACGCAGCGTCGCCAGCGCCTCCTGACTCCACATCGACTGCTCTACGGCCTGCACCGCCACGTTGGCGTCGATGAGCAGCGTCAGCGCCGAGCGCGGGTCGGGCACCTGCTGCGGCTCGGGCAGGTGCTCGATGGCCGCGAGGCGCTCGGACAGGCTCGGGTGGGAGTCGTAGGGCGAGACCTCCTCGGGCTGCTCGGCGAGCTTGGCGAGCTGCGACTGCCGGTCGGGGTCGCTCATCAGCGCGTGGAAGCCACCGAACACGGTCGCGGGCCTGGCGCCGCCCGCGCCGGTCAGCACGAGGTAGTTGTTGACGTACAGGTCCCAGCCCGCCGCCGTCGAGTGGATCTTGCGCAGCGCGCCCGCCATGGCCTGCCGGCCGCCGATCGCCACCGCGAACTGGTCGGCCTCCAGCTCCTGCCGGCGCGAGACGGCCTGGGAGATGCGCAGGTAGAGCTTGGCGTACCAGGTGAACAGGCGCTGCACGAACGGGTGGTTGCGCAGCCCTTGGACGGTCGCGATGAGCGAGACCCGCCCGCGGTAGACCGGCGCGCCCAGCCGGGTGTGCGCGCCGCTGTAGTGGCCGAGCTCGTGGCCGAGCACCGCGCGCAGCTCGTCGACCGTGAGCGTCTGCAGCAGCGGCAGGCCGATGAACATCCGCCGCCTGGTCGCCTTCATGCCGAGGAACTTGGTGTCCTCCGACACCGCCGCGTTCACCTCGGGCACCAGCCTGATCTCGTCGGGCGGCGCCGTACGGACGCGCTGGGCCAGCTCCTCCACCGTCTGCCACAACACCGGCTCGTGCTCGCGGCCGACCGCCACGCCGGGCTGCTCGCTGTCGCCGCGCCTGCTGACCATCACCAGCGCACGGACGAGCGCGCCCGCGGCCAGCGTGAACACGACCGCGAACTTGACCAGGTTGGCGTGGAAGTCCACCACGAGCAGCACGTCGAAGAAGACCGCGGCTGCCAGAATGAGGCCGACCAGCACGTAGAAGCCGGCGAGCAGGGTGAAGGCCAACACCGCTCGGAATGCTGTCGTCATGGGGGAGGGCTCCCGGGGAAGGGGTTCTCGCGAGGCTTGACACTAGCGGAGAGACGAAACTGGATAAAATCACCGCACAGATGCCGTACTACGACGAGCACGATCAGGAGCGTTGGGTTCCGGAACCACCCGGCAATCCCGAACGTTCCGCGTTCGAGCGTGACAGAGCACGCGTGCTGCACAGCGCCGCCCTGCGCAGGCTGGCCGCGAAGACGCAGGTCGTGGGCCCGGGGGAGACACCGGGCGGCGGCCAGCACATTCCGCGTACCCGCCTGACCCACTCGCTCGAATGCGCCCAGGTGGGCCGGGAGATGGGCGCCACGCTCGGCGTCGATCCCGACCTGGTGGAGACCGCCTGCCTGGCGCACGACCTGGGGCATCCGCCGTTCGGGCACAACGGCGAGGTGGCGCTCAACGCGCTGTCGGCCTCCTGCGGAGGCTTCGAGGGCAACGCGCAGAGCCTGCGCCTGCTCACCAGGCTGGAGGCCAAGGTGCTCACCGAGGACGGCCGCAGCGCCGGGCTCAACCTCACCCGCGCCGCGCTCGACGCCTCCATCAAGTACCCGTGGACCTGCGACGTCTCGCCCAAGTTCGGCGTCTACGACGACGACCTGCCGGTCTTCGCGTGGATCAGGGAGGGCGCGCCCGAGGGCCGGGTGAGCTTCGAGGCGCAGATCATGGACTGGGCCGACGACGTCGCCTACTCCGTGCACGACCTGGAGGACGCCCTCGCCTCGGGCCACGTCACGCCCGAGGCCCTGCGGTCGCCGATCGAGCGCGCGAACGTCTGCGAGACCACCCGCACCTGGTACGCCCCCGGCGCCGACCTCGGCGAGCTGGAGGAGGTCTTCGCCCGGCTGATCGACGACCCGCTGTGGCCGCGCCACTTCGCGGCCACCCTCGCCGACCTGGCCGGGCTGAAGGCGCTCACCAGCGGCCTCATCGGCCGCTTCTGCCGCTCGGCGCAGGCCGCCACCAAGGAGGTGTACGGCTCCCGCCACCGCGCCGACCTCGTCGTCCCGCGCGCCACCCGGCTGGAGTGCGCGCTGCTCAAGGGCGTCACCGCGCACTACGTGATGACCACGGAGGACCACCACGCCAAGCAGGCCAGGCAGCGCGACCTCATCACCGAGCTGGCCTCCCTGATCACGCTGGGGGCGCCGGAGACGCTGGAGCCCGCCTTCCGTCCCGCGTACCGGGAGGCGGCCGACGACGCCGCCCGCGTCCGGGTGGTGATCGACCAGATCGCCTCGCTCACCGACACCTCGGCCGTCGCCTGGCACCGCAGGCTCTCCCGCTGATCCGGGACGCGGGCGGGCGCCTGGCGCGATCCGCTTTTCCGGAGACCGCGCCGGGCGGATACTTCGCCCATGGCCACATTTGTGATCGTCGGCGCCGGGCTCGCCGGGGCCAAGGCCGCGCAGACGCTGCGCGAGGAGGGCTTCGACGGCGAGATCGTGCTGATCGGCGCCGAGGCCGAACGCCCCTACGAACGACCGCCGCTGTCCAAGGACTACCTGCGGGGCGGGAGCGAGCGGGAGAGCATCTTCGTCCACGAGCCGGCCTGGTACGCCGACAACGACGTGGACCTGCGGCTCGGCCTGCGGGCCACCCGCATCGAGCCGGGCCACCACGTCGTACGCCTGGCCGACGGCTCCAGGCAGCCCTACGACAAGCTGCTGATCGCCACCGGAGCCGTCCCCAGGCGGCTGCCGGGCCCCGCCTACTACCTGCGTACGGCCGAGGACAGCGAGGCGCTCAGGCGGCGCTTCGCCGAGGGCGCGTCCGTGCTGGTCGTCGGCGCGTCCTGGATCGGCCTGGAGACCGCCGCGGCGGCGCGGGCGGCCGGCTGCGAGGTCACCGTCGTCGAGCCCGAGCCGACCGCGCTCAACCGGGCGCTCGGCCACGAGCTGGGCGAGCTGTTCGCCCGCCTGCACGTCAGCAAGGGCGTCGACATGCGCTTCGGCACCGCCGCCGCGGAGGTCACCGAGACCGGCGTGCGGCTCAGCTCGGGCGAGCGGCTCACCGCCGACCTCGTCGTGGCCGGCATCGGCGCCGCCCCGGAGGTCTGGCTGGCCCGCGACGCCGGGCTCGACGTCGGGCAGGGCATCCGTACGGACGCGGCGCTGCGCACCTCGCACCCCGACATCTACGCGGCCGGCGACGTCGCCGAGTCCTACCACCCGCTGTACGGCCGCCACATCCGCGTCGAGCACTGGGCCAACGCCCTGCACGGCGGCCCCGCGGCGGCCAGGTCGATGCTCGGCCATGAGGTCGTCCACGACCGCGTCCCGTACTTCTACACCGACCAGTACGAGCTGGGCATGGAGTTCTCCGGCGACGTCTCGGGCCACGACGAGATCGTCTACCGGGGCGACCCCGACGGGCTGGAGTTCATCGCGTACTGGCTGCGCGAGGGCCGGGTGATCGCCGGCATGAACGTCAACGTCTGGGACGTCGTGGACGACATCCAGGAGCTGATCAGGTCGGGGGTCACTGTGGACGCAAAGGAGCTATCGTCGGGTTGAGCGTGACGACGTCCTCCTCGCTGGTCGTCCTGCGCGGCTTGGGCTTCTTGGTCGGCTTCGGGGTGCTGCTGGTCGTCTGCGCCGGCGCCACCTTGCCGAGACACTGCACGGTGCAGCGCGGGGTCTCGCCCAGCTTGCCGCGCAGCTTCATGGTCTCCTCGCGCGGCGAGAGCGTGCGGTTGCCCTTGCGCCAGGCGTCGAGATAGTCCCACGGCTCGACCATGCCCCTGCGCACCCACCAGTAGGCGGGGCCGGTCTTCCACGAGATCGCGAAGTACAGGTTCGAGCCGGTGTCGCGGGCGTTGCCCGACCTGCCCACTTTCCCCAGCACCTGGCCGCCCTTGACCTTCGTGCCGGGTTTGATCCCGCCGGCGACGGAGTCGAGGTGGCCGCCGAGGTAGCGCACGCCGTCGGCGCCGATGATGGTGACGAACCTGCCCTCGCGCGCCGCTCCCGCGTCCGTGGCGGGCGACCACGTGTCGGAGGTGTTCACCTCGTCCACGACGCCGTCCACGGGCGCCACGAACGAGCAGCCCTGCTTGGCCCAGATCGTCGTCTTGGGCAGCACCAGCAGCTTGCGCTGGTAGGTGGTCTTACAGCCCTTCACCGGGAAGGTGTAGGTGTACTTCGACAGCTTCGGCGGCGGCACCTTGACCGGGTCGTCGCCCTCGGGCTTCCCGGCCGCCTGGCCAGGCGAGAGCGAGGGTGAGGGGGTCGGCGTCGGCTCGGCCGCGCCGCCGCCCGCGGGGCCCGACGCGGGCCCGGTGGCGGACAGGGGTGCGGGTGCGACCGGCCGGTTCGCGCCGACTCCCGCCAGGCCGGCCTGGCTGCAGGCGCCGGTCAGCAGCACGGCGCCCGTGACGGCCGCCCATCGTCCGATATGCCCCGATCGCATGTTCTCCACCCGTGTCACCGTTTCCACCGACAACCTTTACCTTTGTAGCCGACCGGGAGCCCCCGCATTGCCGCTTTCCTCCTTTAGCAGCCGCGCGGATACCCTCCGCTACCTCCCCGTTTCCCATGTCGTGTATCCATGCCGTGCACCCATGCCGGGACACCCGCGGTGAGCCGAACCGTCGGTGGGGCGGCATAGACTCACCGGCGTGGCTGGCCGGATCCGTGACGTCGACATCGCGCTCGTGCGCGAGCGTTCCCCCATCGCCGATGTGATCGGCGAGCACATCCAGTTGCGCAACGCCGGAGGCGGCAACCTCAAGGGGCTGTGCCCGTTCCACGACGAGAAGACGCCGTCGTTCAACGTCACCCCCGAGCGCGGCATGTTCTTCTGCTTCGGCTGCTCCGAGGGCGGCGACGTGATCACGTTCGTCGAGAAGATCGAGCACCTCTCCTTCAGCGAGGCGGTCGAGCGGCTCGCCCAGCGGGCCGGCATCCAGCTCCAATACGAGCAGGGCGGCTACGCCCCGCGCCGCGACCACGGCGAGCGGGCCAGGCTGATCGAGGCGCACAAGGCGGCGGCCGAGTTCTACGCCGACAAGCTCATGAGCCCCGACGCGGCGCCAGGGCGGCGCTTCCTGTCAGAGCGCGGGTTCGAGCGGGCCGACGCCGAGACGTTCGGGGTGGGCTACGCGCCGGCCGAGTGGGAGGCGCTGACCCGCCACCTCCTCGGGCGCGGCTTCACCGTCGACGAGCTGGTCAAGGGCGGCCTGTCCAGAGAGGGCAGGCGCGGCCCCATCGACCGGTTCAGGGGCCGGCTGATCTGGCCGATCAGGGACGCCACCGGCGATGTGATCGGATTCGGCGCGCGGAAGTTGCTTGATTCCGATGACGGGCCGAAATATCTGAATACGCCTGACTCGCCGCTTTACAAGAAGAGCCAGGTCCTTTATGGAATCGATCTTGCGAAGCGCGAGATCTCCAAGCGCGCGCAGGCCGTGATCGTCGAGGGCTACACCGACGTGATGGCCTGCCATCTCGCCGGCGTGCCCACCGCCGTGGCCACCTGCGGCACCTCGTTCGGCGAGGAGCACATCAAGATCCTGCGGCGTTTCCTGCTCGACCAGGCCGAGTTCCGCGGCGAGGTCATCTTCACCTTCGACGGCGACGCGGCGGGCCAGAAGGCGGCGCTGCGGGCGTTCGCCGACGAGCAGAAGTTCGTCACGCAGACCTACGTCGCCGTGCAGGGCGACGGGCTCGACCCGTGCGACCTGCGCGTCAAGCAGGGCGACGCGGCCGTGCGCGACCTGATCGCGAGCCGCGAGCCGCTGTTCCAGTTCGCGATCAGGAGCACGATCTCCCGCTACGACCTGCGCAGCAACGAAGGCAAGATCGCCGCGCTCGACGCCGCGGCGCCCATCGTGGCCGGCATCAAGGACCCGGGGCTGCGCAAGCGCTACGCCATCGACCTCGACCGCTGGCTCGGGTTCATGGACGAGCGGTTCGTCATGCAGCGCATCTCCGAGGTCTCCGGCGCCCAGCAGGGCCGCCGTCAGCGCGCCCCCCAGGCGGCTCCGGTCGATCCGAGCATCCGGGTCGAGGGCGAGCTGCTCAAGCTCGCCGTGCAGCGGCCCGCGCTGCTCGGGCCGCGCTTCGACGCGCTCGACGCGCAGGCGTTCACCACGCCTGAGCATTCGGCGCTGCACCAGGTCGTCGTGGCCGCGGGCGGGGTCGTCTCGGCCGGTCACGGCGGGCGCGAGTGGGTCGACCGGCTGATGGAGCAGGCCCACGAGGAGAGCACGCGCGCGCTGGTGACCAGGTTCGCGGTCGAGCCCATCCACGCCGACGCCCACGCCGAGCAGCGCTACGCCAACGACATCATGGCCGCGGCCGAGGCGATGCCGGTCGATCGGGCGATCGCCCAGGTCAAGTCCCGCATCCAGCGGCTCAACCCGGTCGAGGAGCAGCAGGAGTACAACAAGCTGTTCGGCGAGCTGGTGGCGCTGGAGCAGCAGCGCCGGGTGCTGCGCGACCGCCTCGCGGGCGGCTGAGCCCGGCTCGCTCAGGTAACAGTTCGGCTGCGATCAACACGTTGAAACAGGGTGGTTGACCAGGGAATGTGGCGCGGTCCAATGCCGGATAAAGCAGATGGACAACGTGACGAAGGCAGCGAAAGAGATGCGTCCGGCCAGACGGCGACGCCGGGCGCGAGATTCCAGACCGCGTAATTGACTTTACTTTCCTGATCAAACTCGGGCCAAACCATATAGCGATCTCAATTCGGCAAAGACGAGGGCCTTACCTTCGGTGACAAAAATGGGTCTGCCATTTGATGGAACCAATACTGCAGACTGTCCTTCGTGGGTGCATCGGTGCTGCCAAGTGGACCGCCATCCGTAGATCAGGTGGCGGACCTCGTCGCGAAGGGAAGGGAGCGCGGGAGCGTAACCGTCGATGACGTCGCAGCCGCGCTTGACCGATCCGAGTTGCCGTCCGACGCGCTGGAACGCGTCGTACGCATGCTCGCCGAGAACGGCGTGGAGGTCCTCGAGCCGCAGGGCGACGAGGAATCCACCCGCGCCGATGAGGAGGACGTAGGCAAGCGGGCGCCGACCAGCGATCTCGTCCGTATCTACCTGAGGGAGATCGGCCGGGTGCCCCTGCTGACCGCTGAGGAGGAGGTGGAGCTCGCCAAGTCGATCGAAGCCGGTCTGTTCGCCGAGGACAAGCTGGCCAACGGGGTCTCGCGTCTGGCCTTCCCTGAGTTCAGGGAGCTCGTCTGGCAGGGCACGCGGGCCAAACAGCGGCTCATCGAAGCCAACCTCAGGCTCGTGGTGTCCATCGCCAAGCGGTACGTGGGCCGCGGCATGTTGTTCCTGGACCTGATCCAGGAGGGAAACCTCGGCCTCATCCGGGCGGTCGAGAAGTTCGACTACACCAAGGGTTACAAGTTCTCCACCTACGCCACCTGGTGGATTCGCCAGGCGATCACGCGGGCCATCGCCGACCAGGCGCGGACCATCCGCATCCCCGTGCACATGGTGGAGACCATCAACAAGCTCGTCAGGGTGCAGCGGCAGCTCCACCAGGATCTCGGCCGCGAGCCGATCCCCGAGGAGATCGCCAAGGAGATGGACCTCCCGGTCGACCGGGTGGTCGAGATCCAGCGCATCGCCCAGGAGCCCGTGTCGCTGCAGTCGCCGATCGGCGAGGAGGACTCCGACCTCGGTGACTTCATCGAGGACGCCGACGCGGTCGTGCCGATGGAGGCCGCGGCCTTCATCATGCTGCAGGACCAGCTCGACGACATCCTGGCCACGCTCTCCGACCGGGAGCAGCGCATCATCCAGCTCCGCTTCGGCCTGGCCGACGGCCATCCGCGCACGCTGGAGGAGGTGGGCAGGGAGTTCGGCGTCACGCGGGAGCGCATCCGCCAGATCGAGTCGAAGACGCTGGCCAAGCTCCGCCACCCGACGCGCGCGCAGATGCTGCGGGATTACCTGGATTGATCACGGGTCAAAGGGGACGGCCACGGCCGTCCCCTTTCCCCTGCTCAGGAGCAGCCCTCGAACTGCGGCACCGCCACCGTGCCCAGCTGGAGCCCGGACTTGCCGAACCACTTCTTCAGCAGCTTCGCGGCGGTCCCGTCCTGGTACATCGCGGTGATCGCCCGGTTGACCGCCTCGCAGCCCGGCACGTCGCCCTTCGGCAGGCCCACTCCGGTGCGCTGCTCGTTGAACTGCGCGTTGTTCAGCCGCAGCCCCGAGCCGTCCTGCTCGGCCAGCCCGGCGAGAATCACGTCATTGGTGGTGACCGCGTCCACCTGGCCGCCCTTGAGCGCCGTCAGGCACTGCGCGTAGTCGCGTACCGGCACGACCCGCGCGGCCACGCCGCGCTCGGTCACGACCCGCTGGGCCGCGTTCGAGCCCTGCACCTCGCAGATGCGCCGGCCCTCGAGGTCGCGCACGTTCGCGATCCGCTCGTCCTTCCTGCTCAGGATGTCCTGGTAGGAGATGTGGTACGGCCCGGCGAACAGCACCCGCTGCTTGCGGTCCTGGTCGATCGTGAACGTGGCCAGCACCATGTCGGCCCGCCCGCTGCGCAGCACCTTCTCCCGGTCGGCGGCCAGCACGCCGACGAAGGAGAACTCCTTGCCCAGCTTGCCCGCGACGTAGCGGGCCACGTCCACGTCGAAGCCGTCGTATCCGCCTTCCGACGTCTTGAACCCGACCGACGGCAGGTCGGAGCGCACCCCGATGACCAGCTTGTCCTTGTCGAGGATCGACTCCTGCCCGTTCATCCCGCAGCCCGTGACCGCCACCGCGGCCAGGAGCAGCACCACCGCGAGCGCCCGCTTCACCGGTACTCCTTGAGTCGTGGCCACACCCCGGCGATCACCAGCAGCCCGATCGCGCCGATGGCGTAGGGGAGCAGCCGCCACAGGTTGTCGAGCGCGCCCTCGCCCGCCGCGATGGTCTGCCTGAACACCTTCTGATGGGTCTCTGCCAGGCCGAGCAGCGCCTTGTCGTAGGCGTTGAACGCGTCCGTGACGGGCCCGATGCGGGCCTCGACGGCCTCGCTGGGCGTGGCGTGCCGGGCCAGCGTGCGGAACCTGTCGTCCTGCGCCTGGAAGGCCCGGTACGCCGCGAAGACCGCCGACCCCTGGGAGCCGACCAGCTCGGGCCCCAGCAGGCCGAGGAAGTCCTTCGAGCCGCTGCGCAGCTCGCTGTGGTAGCCGGTCAGGTTGCCGACGTCGTAGTAGAGGACGGTCAGCGACTTGTCCAGATACGTGTGCTCGTAGGTGTCGGCCCGCTCCTTGTCCAGCAGGAAGCGGCTCTGGTCGCCCTGCATGCTGTTGCTGATCGCGCGCGCCTTGGCGAGCGTCAGCACCGAGTCGAACCCGGCCGACTTGGCGGTCCGCAGCGCCTGCTCGTCCTGGCCGAGCACGTGCACCCCGAACCCCAGCGCCACCGCGGTCGTCACGGTCGCCACCACGAGCGCGGGACCGAACACCCGGCGGAAGCGCCGCGCAAGGAACACCTGCATCCAGATCAGGCAGCCCAGCGCGACCAGCCCGGCCACCACGACCGCGACGCGCAGGAGCGGCACCATGACGGCCTTGTCGTCGTAGGTGGCGCGCACGATCGTGCCGCTCTCCAAGGTCAGGTTGTACGCCTGCGGCAGCAGCACCTGCCGCATGAGGTCGGTGGCCTGCCGGTAGGTCCGCACCACGTTCTCGGGCGGCGCCCCTGGAGCGTGCCCGGCCTGCTGGTCGAGCAGCAGCGCCTGCCCGGCGAGCCGCTCGTAGCGGCCGAGCCCGTCCAGCACCGACTGCACGGTGGTGCGCTCGGCCGCGTTGTCGCCCGACAGCTCGAACGCCTTCAGCAGCGCCTGCCCCGCCTCGGCCCGCCGCGCGTCGTAGCGGGCCAGCGCCGCCCGGCGTTGTTCGGGATACTCCTTGCCCATCACCAGCACGTTCGCGACCTGCGCGTCCATGTCGCTGAGCGCCAGGTAGAGCCCGGCGGTGGCGACGACCTGCGGGCCGGCGTCGCGGCCGATCACCCGCAGGCCCTCGCGGGCGGTGGAGCTGCCGACGGCGAGCGCGACGAACAGCAGCGCCAGCGAGGCGACCGTGACGCCGGAGATGACGCGGATGCGGCCGGGCACGCTGCGCCGCCGTACGGGCTTCGACACGGTGACCGGCGCGAGCGCGCCCGGCGGGGCCTGCGTCATCGTCATGGCGTGCCCTCCCTGATGGTGATCACCGTCCACGCGCCCAGGTGGATCCGGTCGCCGGGACCGATCCTGGTCGGCACGTTGACCTGGAGCGTGCGGCCGTTGACCTGGGTGCCGTTGGACGAGCCCGGGTCCACCAGCAGCCACGAGCCGTCGGGCTGCGCCAGCAGCACCGCGTGCAGGTGGGAGACGCCGGGGTCCTCGGGCGGCCCGGTCAGGTCGATCTCGGGCACGAGATTCCTGGCGCGGCTGCGCCGCCCGATGCGTACCTGCTCGCCGTGCAGCGGGAACGAGCGCTCGGGACAGTACGGCGGGAACGCCATCGCGGCGGCGTCAGGCCCGCCCTCGGCGACCACCTTCTCGTAGTACGTGCGGTCGGCGGCGGTCACGGCCTCCCACCTGACCCCGGTCACCGGCGCGGCGGCGGGCGCGGCGCCGGTGAAGTCGTGGCCGCACACCTCGCAGAACTGCCCGGCACGCGGCGTCCGGCAGATCGGGCAGCCCTCAGCAGGCTGGGACGGAGGCTGGGACGGGGGCTGGGACGGGGGCTGGGACGAGGGCTGGGGCTGGGGTTGCGGCTGAGGGGCCGGTCGGGACGCCGGCCGGGCCGGTCCTGCCATCTGGATGCCGCAGACGTCGCAGTAGTCGTCGGCCCCCGACGGGTGCCCCTGCGGGCAGGTCGCCATCAGCTTCCTTCCTTGCGCAGCCGGCTCGTCCGCACCGACCCGGTGTCCAGCTCGATCTCGTCCGCCTTGTCCACGGCCCGCCGCAGCCGCGCGGTGCCGGTGGCCGGATCGACCTCCACCACCTTCTCCAGCAGCCGGGCGGTGTCCTCGCGGCCCGACTCGGCGGCCAGCCGGTGCGCCTTGGCCAGCCGCGCGGTGGCGGTGTCGGTGTCGCCCATCGCGCGGGCGCTCAGCCCGTCCTGGATCAGGTCATGCAGCTCGGCCTGGCCGGTGTAGTGGGCGACCTTGCCGTTGATGCGGGTGGACTGCGCCAGGTCGTCCGTCCACTGCGCCAGCACGTTGCCGCTGGCCACGACCTCCTGCGTGTCGGGGCGTACCAGCTTGACCCAGCCCGCCCTGATCTCCTGGCCGACCTGGCCCTGCGGCACCTCGACGCAGATGTGGTACTCGCGCTCCTCCCGCCCCCACGAGCCGGTCGGGTAGTCGCCGGTCAGCGGGTTGACGTCGGTGCGCTTGCCGGTCAGGTCGAGCAGCGTGGGCGAGACCTGTTTGACGAACTTCAGCCGCGCCGCCTGCGGCACCCACACGCGCAGCGCCAGGTCGGGCACGGTCTTGCTCATCGAGGTCTGCGTGAGCCTGCGGAAGTACTCCGGCAGGTCCCCCTGGTTGCGCACGAAGTCGAAGGTGCCCAGCATCGCCTCGGCCACCTTGCGCAGCTCGGCGGGCACCCAGTCGTCGCCGACGCCCAGGCTGTCGACCACGAACTTGCCGCTCCACGCCGCCAGCACGTCGGCGAACGTGTCGTCGCTCTGGTTGTTCTGCCCGTCGGTCATCAGCAGCGCGTGCTTGATCGCCGAGGGGTGCGCGGTCAGCAGGTGACCGGCCAGCTTGATCCACTCGCCGATCGCGGTGCCGCCGTGGGCGCTCAGCCGGGCGATGGCCCGCTCCGCCTCGGCCCTGGTCGCCGGGCTCGCCATGGCCAGGTGGTCACCGGACGGGGGATAGACGACCTTGGCCCGGTTCGTCCCGGACACCACGGCGAAGTGCACCCCGTCGCGCAGCGTCTGCACCGCCGTCACCGCCGCCATCCTGGCCTCGCGGATCTTGCTGCCGCTCATCGAACCCGACGTGTCCACGATGATGACCTCGGCCGCCTCCGTCGCCGACGTCTGCACGGTCGCCGTGCCGGTCGCCCCGACGGTCAGGATCGCGTGCACCTCGCGGCCGTCAAGGGACAGGTACTTGTTCTGGTCGATGGTCAGCGTGAAGGCCGGCTGGTCACTCATGGGGGTCTCCTAGGGGGATCACGACAATGGTCACGTTGTCCTGGCCGCCGGAGTCGAGCGCGTGGCGCAGCATCTCGCGCGCCATCTCGACCGGGGTGCCGGACGTGGGGAAGGCGTAGCCGTCCAGATAGCGCCACAGGCCGTCGCTGCACACCAGCAGCAGGCCGGGCCCCTGGGGGGTGCCCTGGAGGGTGAACGTGCGCACGTGCGGCGCCGCCGTGTCGGCGTCGGCTCCGAGCCAGGCGGTGATCTCGCCGGTCGGCACCACGTCGTCCTCGGTCAGCAGCTCGCCGCCGGGCAGCAGGTACGCCCGCGTGTCCCCGGCCCACGCCAGCCGCACCCTGCCGCCGGGCTCGGCCACGACCGAGACGTACGTACAGGCCGGGGCGTCGTCCAGCGAGGTCGCGAGCTTGGTCACCGCCCGGCCGGCCAGCGCGAACGCCTCCTCGTCCTGCAGCCCCCTGGCCAGGGCCGCCGCCGCGGTCTCGACGGCCACCGCGGACGCCTCGTCGGCCCTGGGCGAGCTGCCGACGCCGTCGCACACCACGCTCACGATCGAAGCGCCGGCTTCGCGCAGCGCCATCGCGTCCTCGTTGCGGGCCCGCCGCAGCCCCCGGTCGGTCACCGCCGCCGCGCCGCCGGGCAGCACCAGCTCGGCGTGGTCGCGGCCGGTCGGCTGGCGCACCCCGCACCGCTCGCAGTAGCCGTCGGCGTCCACCGCCGCCGCCCCGCACGCCGCGCAGGCGGGCGCGCCCAGCGGATGCCCGCACGCCTCGCAGTACGTGTCACCGGCCACCACGGGCCGCTCGCAGACCGGACACATCACGCCCATCACCACCACGTCCTCGGCCGCACGGAGTTGGCCAGGTCGATGAACGCGTGCCGCTCCTGCCGGGAGTCGGCCTGCACGGCCAGCCTGCGGTAGATCGACTCCAGCCGCCTGCGCAGCCCCTGCGCGGTGAACGGCGCCCCGCCGAGTTGCATGTCCTTCGGCGGTGCCGGCGGATCGGTCTCCAGCCAGGCCAGCGCGCCGCCCAGCAGCTCGGCGGTGAGCACGTCGCGGTGCCGCGCGTCCAGGCCCTTCTGGTTGCTCACCCGATCGACCGCGGCCACCAGATCGGAGGGCTGCAGCCCGGTCAGGTCCGGCCGCCGTACGACCGAGGCCGCCAGCGCCACCTGGGCCGCCACCCGGTAGACCGACGTCGCGGGCACCTCGTCCAGCACCTCCATCCGGCCCGACCTGGCCAGCCCGAAGGCCGCGCTGACGTAGGCGCGGTCGGTGCGCCAGACGACGTCGTACCAGGTGGCCGCCGGCCGGCCCGCGCACTCCAGCGCGAAGGCCAGCGCCAGTTTCGGCGCGAGCTCGCCGGGCAGCGCGGACAGGCACGCGTCGAAGCACGCCACCGCCAGGTCCGCCTGGCCGGCGGCCAGCGCCAGCACCCCGCGGTACCAGGTGACCCGCCAGTCGCCGGGCAGTTCGCGCTCCAGCTCGTCCAGCGCCGCGGGGGCCTCGGCGGACGCTTCCTCGGCCAGCAGCCGCACCCGCATCAGCTTCGTCTCCGGCGTCTGCGGCATGCCGGCGAGCTGCGCGATCAGCTCAGGCCCCTCGCTGCCGAGCAGGCCGGCCAGCGCGCCCGCCGCCGGGTCGCCGGGGTCCGTCAGCGGCACCGGCAGCGCCGCCGTGGCCGCCACCGGGTCGAGCGGCCCGAACACCCGCTCATCCGACTCCGACAGCGCCGTGCCGACCGCCGTGCGCTCAGGCCCGAACAGCGTGGAAGGCGCCGGGTACGGCACCCCGTCCTCCAGCGCGCTGACCTCCCGCAGCACGCCGACGAGCTGCTCCTCCATCTCCCACGCGCTCTGGAACCTGGCCGCCGGATCCGCCGCCGTCGCCCGCCGCAGCAGCCGGGTGAACGACGGATGCCCGCAGTCCTCGGGCAGCGAGTTCGGCACGCCGCCCGACGCCGGGCTGAACCCCGAGATCGCCAGCACCGCCAGCGTCCGCGCCACCGTGTAGAGGTCGGAGGCCACCGACGACGGCCGAGACTCCAGCTCGGGCGCGTGGTAGCCGGGCGTCACCCACGACGAGCCCACCGGCGAGCCGAACGGCTGCACCGCGCCCAGGTCGATGAGCTTGAGCCGCTTGCCGGCCCTGATCACGTTCGCCGGCTTCAGGTCGCAGTAGACCAATCCCTGCTCGTGCAGGTAGCCGAACGCGTGCAGGATCTCCCTGCCGTACATGAGGACCTCGCGCAGCGGCAGCGGCCCCTGGCGGCGCAACTCGTGCAGGGACTGGCCGCCGACGTACTCCATGACGATGTAGCCGAGGCCGGCCGAGCGCTGGAAGTTGAAGATCTTGACGATGTTCGGGTGGTCGACCGTGGTGAGGAACTTCCGCTCGGCCTCCGCCGCCGCCAGCGCCTCCGCGTCCATGGTGTTGAGCAGGCCCTTGAGCACCACCCAGCGGCCGTCCAGGTTCTCGTCGGAGGCGAGGTAGATCCAGCCGAGCCCGCCGTGCGCCAGGCAGCCCAGCACGCGGTACTGGCCCGCCACCAGGTCGCCCTTGGCCAGCTTCGGGGTGAAGGAGAACTGCGTGCGGCAGTGCGGGCAGAATCCGTCGGTCAGCCCTGGACGTCCCTCGCGGGAGCGGCCCACCGGCTTGCCGCACGCCGGGTTCGCGCAATACCGCTTCTCCTCCGGCACCTGCGGGTCGGCCATCACCGCCGTCGCGGGGTCGCGGTAGGGGATCGACGGCAGGTCCGCGATCGTGGCCAGCACGCCCGCCCGCGACCTGCCGCTGCTCGACGGCGAGCTGACCGACCTGCTCACCGGCCTGGTCTGTAAGGGGACGGACGCGGGGCCGGCGGGAATGGGAGACGGGCTCTCCGCGGTGCCGCAGAGGTCGCAGTAGCCCTCCTCGATCGTTCCAGTGCAGCCGGGCTGCGCGCAGCGGCTCATCACTTACCTCCGTGGATCGCGCGCTGGTAGTCGTCGACGGCCGCGGCCGCCCTCGTGAGATCGCACGGGGCGCTCCAGAGCAGGGCGCGCGCCCGCTCGTACCGCTGTGCCGCCGCGGGGTCCTCGGCCAGCCCCTTCCGTACGGCCATCGCCTGGCACGCGCCGAGCCGCCCGCGCAGCTCGTCACGCCGGCCCACCAGGCCGTACAGGGCCTTGGCAGTGGTCCGCGCCCGCTCCTCGGCGGCACGGACGTCGCTCTCCAGGGCCGTCAGCCGCTTGGCTCGCAGCACCCAGGGGTCGGCCGAGACGTCCAGCGCGGCCAGCTCAGCCGCCAGCGCCTCGACCCTGCTGCGCGGCTGCGCCTGCGGCGGCAGGGCGATCTTCACGACGACCGCGCCGTGGGCCAGCCGCTCCTCGCTCTCCGCCGCGCGTACGTGGTCGAGCGCGGCCACCAGGGTCTCGCGGCGCACGGCGTACTCGGCCTTGACCACGATCGCCTGCTCGTGCTCCGCCCGGCCGGCGGCCAGCAGGCCCGCCACCCGGTCGAGCTCAGGCCCGGCGGCGGAGCCCAGCGGGTCCTCGACGGCCGCCGCCCGCAGCCGCGCCAGCTCCGCCTCCTCGGCGGCGAACACCGTCTCGGGGTCCGCGCTCTCGCCCAGCTCGCGGGCCAGCTCCCTGACCCGGCGCAGGTCCGCGGCGGCCTCGTCGAGCCGGGGGAGTAACGCGTTCCACACCGCGTCGATGTCGTTGAGCGCGCCCGTGACCTCCTGGAAGGCGGCGTCCATCCGGCTCACGGTCGCGTCGAGCGTCAGCCGCTCGTCGGCCTCGGGACGCAGCGAGCGCCGCTCGACCGGCTTGGCCGCCGCGCGCAGCACCACCGACTCGCCCGCCAGCAGCTCGGTGAGGCGCGCGAGCTGGTCCGTTCCCAGCCGGCCGCGGCTCGCCCTGACCTGCTCCGCCTCGCGCAGCACCGCGCGGTAGGCGTCGTACAGGGACCACAGACCGGCCAGCGACTCCCGCGCCGCGGCCCAGCGCCGCTCGGTGGCGCCGCGTAACGACGCGTCCTTGAGCAGCCGGTAGGTGGTGTGGGATTCGAGGTCGAGCAGGTCGCCGGAGATGCGGTCGCGTTCGTCCGCGCGGGCACGCAGGGCATGATCGGCGCCCTCGCGGCTCATTGGTGGTCCCAGGCTCATCACGCTCCCCGTGAGGAGGCCCCCCGATGCCCCGTTTATACCGCCACAACGGCGGGTTCGACGGCTTTAGTTCGTTTAGCTAGGGGGACCCCTGACTTGTCCCTGATCTAACCCCATGTCGCCTGCAATTGACTTAACGATCTCTTAGCGTTTCAGCCATGGGACGTGTACTTCTGATCATCGCGGCCGTCGTCGCCGCGCTCCTGCTGCTCGGCCCCCTCGTGGGCTTCGTCTTCACCCTGCTCAAGTGGGCGCTCCTCATCGCCGCCGTCCTCTTCGGCGTCGCCTTCCTGTCGAAGGTGCTCAAGAGGACATAGCGTCGGCGGGCTTCCGCGGTCATAGTTGGATGATGGAGGCGCGGCCGGCAGTCGACGACGCCGCGCTCGGGCGCGAGGCCCTGGGCGTGCTCGAGGCGAACTGGACGGGCACCGGCACCGTGCCCGCGCCGGGGCTCTATCCCCACCAGTGGAGCTGGGACTCCGCGTTCATCGTGATCGGTCTGGCCAGATACCGGCCGGACCGCGCCCGCGACGAGCTGCTCAGCCTGCTGCGCGGGCAGTGGGCGACCGGCATGGTGCCGCACATCGTGTTCCACACCCGCGAGGCGTACTTTCCCGGGCCCTCCGTCTGGCGCTCCCAGGAGCACGACGCCGCGCCCGGCGTGCTCACCTCGGGGCTCACCGCGCCGCCCCTGCACGGGCTGGCGCTGTGGTGGCTCTACCGGCACACCGGCGACGCCGCGTTCGTCCGGGCGGCGTACCCGGCGATCGCCGCCCAGCACGACTACCTCGCCGCCACCCGCGACCTCGGCGGCGCGGGCCTGGCCGCGATCGTGCACCCCTGGGAGTCGGGCATGGACGACAGCCCGGCCTGGGACGAGCCGCTCGCCGTCGTCCCCGCCATCCGGTACGGCAACCGCCCCGTCGAGATGGAGGAGCGCCACCCCGGCAGCGACCACGACCGCTACGTCTGGCTCGCCCTGCACTACCGCGACGCCGGCTACAGCCCCGGCTACCTGCGCGACGAGCATCCGTTCGCGGTCGAGGACCCGATGTTCAACGGCATCTGGCTGGCCTCCTGCCAGGCCATGGCCGAGCTGGCGCCGCTCGCCGGCGCCGACCCCGCGCCCCAGCTCGAACGGGCGGAACGCATCAGGAGCGCGCTGCTCGACCGCCTCTGGGACGGCTGCTTCTTCGCCAGGGACCTGCGCGCCGACCGGCTCATCAGGGTGTGCACGGTCGGGGCGTTCGGCCCGCTGCTCGATCCCGGGCTGTCCGCCGAGCACGTCCAGGCGGCCGTCGAGGTGCTCGAATCGGCCCGGTTCATGGGGGCCACCGGCTACCCCGTGCCGAGCTGCGAGATCCGCGCCGCCCAGTTCGACCGCACCCGCTACTGGCGCGGCCCCTCCTGGGTGAACACCAACTGGCTGCTGCGCAGGGCGGCCACCGTGCACTCGCTCGACCACCTCGGCCGCCAGCTCGCCCAGGGCACCCTCCGCCTCGTCCGCCAGGCCGGGTTCCGTGAATGCTTCGACCCCTTCGACGGCAGCGGGCGCGGCTGCCGCGACTTCTCCTGGAGTGCGGCGCTCACCCTCGACCTGCTCGCGGATAACGTGGTGCAATGAGCCTTTTCCGCCGGTTGCCCGCCGACGTGCGCACCTCGCTGAAGACGGAGCGCGGCGAGCGGGTGCTGACCTTCGCCGCCTCCGCCGACGGCCACGTCGTCGCCACCAACCTCGCACTCCACCTGTCCGACGGCACGCGGGTGCCGTACGAGGAGATCGACCGGGCGTCGTGGGACGAGACGGGCGTCAGCGTCCTCACCACCGGCGGCGTACGCCACGTCGAACACATCGCCGAGCCGCGGCTGCTGCCCGAGACCGTGCGCGAGCGGGTCAACTCCACGATCGTGGTCAACAAGCACGTCAGCCTGCCGGGCAGGGGCGGGGTGCGGCTGGTGGCCAGGCGCCCGCCCGGTGGTGAGGTGCTCGGCTGGACGCTCGTCTTCGACGACGGCCTCGACCCCACCGACCCCGGTCTGCGCGCCCAGGCCGAGCAGGCTCTGGAGGGCGTACGGCGGAGCATGGGCGTCTGAGCCCCTAGGGGTTCTCAGGGGTCCGTCGGTACGGGCATGGGCGAGCGGGGGTGTACGGCCTCACGCCCATGCCGTCCGTCTAGTTAGTACGGAATGCCGCTCTCCCGGGCCTTCTGCTCGACGCCCTCCTCGTCGGGCCAGCCGGTGCCCGAGTCGGGCTGGTGATCGTGCGAGCCGAGGAACGGGATCCGCTGCTGCAGCGTGTCACCCACCCGCGTCCTGGCCTTCCCGGCGATCTTCGACGCCTGCGCACCGACGATCCCGGCCACTTCCTGCACCCGGGGGTTGTCGGCGACGCGCTGCGCCGTCTGCTTGATCTGCTCGTAGCGCTCGCGGCCGGCCCGGCTGCCCAGCACGTAGCCGACCGCCAGACCGACAGCGAATGTCATCCGATAACGCATATTGCACCTCCGCTGTCACGGGCCTACCCCGCTCACGATGCGACACGCACTCCAGGAGTGCGCTAATCTATTCATGCGCACCACGACGGGGCCCGAAAAGCCCCGACGAAGTGGGCAAACGGTTCGATCCCGCGTAGCTCAACGGCAGAGCAGCCGGCTGTTAACCGGCAGGTTATTGGTTCGAGTCCAATCGCGGGAGCCACAGTGCGGGCCCTCTCACCAGTAGGTGAGGGGGTCTTCGTCGTTTCCCGGTGTCCGCTTGTGGTGGGCGGGTGTCTGCCTGAAGATCGGTTTGGGTGTCTTAAGCGGGGCTTCAGGTGCGGTGGGCGAGTCTCGGGAGCGTCACAACGCCTCGGGGAGGGAGACCCCATGTTGACGCGACGTCTCGCGATCGTCGGCACCGCCGCCGCGCTCGGGCTCGGTGGGATGGCCACGTCGGCGCTGGCCGACGACGGGCCGGTCCGGGTGATCGGTGAGCGGGTCATGGACGGTGACCGCATTCCGCGCGGCGGGAAGCTGACGTGCTGGACGCGTGACGGCAGGAAGGTGCGGTTCTCTGACCGTGCCGTGGACGAGCTGGTCGAGGCCGGTGACGTCGGTCCCGTCCGGGTCGTCGAGCCGGTGCCGGCGGGCGGCGACGGCGAGGTGCTGGTCGTGCCGGAGGAGCGGCTGTCCATCGCCGTTCCGGCGCGGGAGCTGCCGAGGAAGGTCGCGGGGAAGCGGTGGCGGCAGGCGAGGGTGATCCATCTCACCTGCGTGTGGGAGGTGCGTCCGCGCCGGTGACGGCCCCTGGCCTGCGGAAGCTGTGCTCTATTTCACCTTATGTAGTGAGATGGTGACGGGATTTCGGGAAACGCGGGACAAGGTGTCCGGTGGGGCGGCAGGATGGCGGGGCCGGTCGGTACGGCCGGAGCCGCGGGCAGGAGTCGCGGAGGCGGGGAGAGGGCGCCTCCAGCAGGACGTGCCGCCGACCCGGAATCGGTGGGGCGATCCGATGACCGAGAAGTGCTGGTTGCCGCGTGTCTACCTGGATCAAGTCCCTTCGTCCCTTCGACGCGCCCGCCGTACGGACGGTGAACGGGTGCACCATCGACCTCCGTGAGGCGGAGCGCTTCATCAGGCTCTACCACGCCGAGCATCCCTCGGCCGGCGGTCTGCAGGCCAGGCTCCGCGACGTGGCCAGAGACGTGGCCCGTTACGGGACCTACACGCACACGTACGAGGAGCTCGAGTTCGGCGCCCGGGTGGCCTGGCGCAACAGCAACCGCTGCATCGGCCGGCTGTACTGGCGCTCGCTCAAGGTGCGCGACCGCCGGGAGGTGAGCACGGCCGAGGGGGTGGCGCTGGAGTGCGTGGCGCACCTGCGCGCGGCCACCGGCTCCGGCGCGGGTGCGCAAGCCCCTGCGGGGAAGATCAGGCCGACCATCACCGTGTTGCCGCCTGACACGCCCGCGCTGCGCGGGCCGCGGATACTCAACGATCAGCTCATCCGGTACGCCGGATACCGTACCGAGGACGGCGTCGTCGGTGACCCGGCGAACGTGGCGCTCACCGAGGCCGCGCAGGCGCTGGGCTGGCAGGGCGGGGGCGGGAAGTTCGACGTGCTGCCGCTGATCATCCATCCGGGCCGGGGCAGGCCGCTGCTGTGCAACCTGCCGGGTGACGCCGTGCTGGAGGTGCCGCTGACGCATCCCGAGTATCCGTGGTTCGAGGAGCTGGGGCTGCGCTGGCACGCCGTCCCGGCCATCTCCGACATGTGCCTGGAGATCGGCGGCCTGTGCTACCCGTGCGCGCCGTTCAACGGCTGGTACATGGGCACCGAGATCGGCGCCCGCAATCTGGCCGACGCGGCCAGGTACGACCAGCTCCCCGTCCTGGCCGAGCGGCTCGGCCTGGACACCTCGTCCGAGCGCTCGCTGTGGCGCGACCACGCCATGGTGGAGCTGAACGTGGCGGTGCTGCACTCGTTCGAGCGGGCGGGGGTGACCATGACCGATCATCACACCGAGTCGCGCCGCTTCCTCACCCACCTGGAACGGGAGGAGAAGGCGGGCCGGGTCTGCCCGGCGGACTGGTCGTGGATCGTGCCGCCGATGTCCGGCAGCGCCACCCCGGTCTTCCACCGCTATTACGACACGCGCGTCCTCACCCCCGCCTTCGTCCACCACGACTGAACCTTGCCTTCCGCGCCTAGAACATGGTTCTGTTGGGGGCATGGCGGAACTCGTGCTCTCCACGCTCGACGACCAGGGCGTGCTGACCCTCACCTTCAACCGGCCCGAGACGCTCAACGCGTGGACCGGCGCGCTGGGCCGGCGCTACTTCGACCTGCTGGCGGAGGCGGAGGCGAATCCCGGCGTGCGGGTGGTGGTGGTCACCGGCGCGGGCAAGGGGTTCTGCTCCGGCGCCGACTTCAAGACGCTGAGCGCCATCCAGAGCGGCTCGTACGACGAGGTGCCCGACCCGCGCCCGAACACGTACCCGACGACGATCCGCAAGCCGGTCATCGCGGCCGTCAACGGGGCCTGCGCCGGGCTCGGGATGGTGCACGCGCTGGTGTGCGACCTGGTGTTCACCGCCGAGGAGGCGAAGTGGACGACGGCGTTCGCGCGCCGGGGGCTGGTCGCCGAGTACGGGCTGTCGTGGGTGCTGCCCCGGGTGATCGGGCAGCAGCGGGCGATGGACATCCTGCTGTCGGGGCGGGTGTTCACCGGCAAGGAGGCGTACGAGCTGGGGCTGGTCAACCGGGCGGTGCCGGGGGAGTCGCTGATGGAGGAGGTGCTGGCGTACGCGAGGGAGCTGGCGGTGCACAGCTCCCCGGCGTCGCTGGCGGTGATCAAGCGGCAGGTCTGGCACGACTGGGAGGCCACGCTCGACGACGCGGCCAAGACGGCCACGCACGAGATGATGGCCTCGTTCGGGCGGCCCGACTTCGCGGAGGGCGTCGCCAGTTTCCTGGAGCGCCGCCCCCCGAACTTCCCGCCGCTCTGAAGCCGCTGCGAACGGTCAGGCGATGCGGTGAGCACCCTGGGCCGGGGTGGCCGGCAGGAAGCGCGGGGCGTGGTAGCCGCGCTCGGCGTAGGCGGCCGACACCGACTCCTGCACGTTCTCCAGCCGCTCGACCGGCACCAGCGCGATGGCCGAGCCGCCGAAGCCGCCGCCGGTCATCCGCGCCCCGCGCGCCCCGCCCTTGAGCGCGGCCTCGACGGCGACGTCGAGCTCGGGCGACGACACCTCGTACAGGTCCCTGAGCGACAGGTGCGAGGCGTTGAGCAGGGCGCCGATCTCCGTGACGGCGCCCGCCCGCAGCAGGCCGACGAGGGCCTCGACGCGGTGGTTCTCGGTGACGACGTGCTCGGTGCGCTTGCGCTCGTCGCCCTGCAGCCGCGCCAGCGCGCCGGCCAGGTCGGTGACGTCGCGCAGGGCGGGCACGCCGAGCTTGCGCGCCGCCGACTCGCACTCGGCGCGGCGCTTGGCGTATTCGCCTCCGGCGTGCTCGTGGTGCACCTGCGTGTCGATGATGAGCATGCTCAGGCCGTGGGCGGCCAGGTCGAGCGGGATGGACCGGCTGCCGAGCGAGCGGCAGTCGAGGAACAGCGCGTGCCCCTCCTCGCACAGGGCGGAGGCGGCCTGGTCCATGATGCCGCAGGGCATGCCGACGAAGTCGTTCTCCGCCTTCTGGCTGAGCAGGGCCAGCTCCATGGGCGTCATGCCGAGGCCGTGCACGTCGTTGAGCGCGGAGGCGACGGCCACCTCCAGGGCGGCGCTGGAGCTCAGCCCGGCGCCCTGCGGCACGTCGCCGTCGATGGCGATGTCGGCGCCGGCGACGCGGTCGCCGAGCATGGCGAGGACGCCGACGACGTAGCGGGTCCAGCCGCGCGAATCCTCGCGGGCCTCCATGACGACGGGCTCGCCGTCGGCGGACTGGAGGGACAGCAGGCGGATGACGCCGTCGGTGCGCGGAGTGAGCGCCGCCGTGACGCCCCACGGCACGGCGAACGGGAGCACGAAGCCGTCGTTGTAGTCGGTGTGCTCGCCGATCAGGTTGACGCGGCCCGGCGCACGCCAGACGGTCTGCGGGGACGCGCCGAAGGCGGCACGAAAAGCTTCAACAACGCGCATAATCCAACACTCCTCAACAAGGGCCCGTCCGTAGACTAGCGCCATGGAGGAGTTCCTGGATCCAGCGCTCGGCCAGGTCCGGGTCTTCCTGCGGCACGACGACAACAAGCCGCGCAAGCTGAAGTACAACCTGGGGGACGCGCGGGTGCTGACGTTCGGGGGCGCGTACTCCAACCACATCAGGGCGGTGGCCGAGGCAGGGATGCGCCACGGCATCGAGACGATCGGCGTCATCAGGGGCGAGGAGCACCTGCCGCTCAACCCCGTGCTGGCCCGCGCCGCAGCCTGCGGCATGACGCTGACCTACCTCGACCGCGCGACCTACCGGCGCAAGGACACCGAGGAGGTGCTGGCGGGGCTGCGCGCGCGGTGGGGCGAGGACGTCGCGATCCTGCCCGAGGGCGGCAGCAACGCGGCGGCCGTACGCGGGTGCGCGGAGCTGCCGGACGAGATCGAGGACGACTACGACGTCATCTGCTGCCCGGTCGGCACCGGCGGCACCCTGGCGGGCATCGCGGCCGGGCTGCCCGAGGGGCGGCGGGCGCTGGGGTTCGCGGTGCTCAAGGGCGCGAGGTTCCTGGAGGAGGAGGTGGCCAGGCTGCAGCGGGAGGCGTACGGACGCGTCTCGGGTAACTGGTCGATCGACCTCGGCCACCACTTCGGCGGCTACGCCCGCACGACCCCCGAGCTGGAGGCGTTCGCCGCCCGCCACGGCTTCGAGCGGATCTACGTGGCCAAGATGATGTACGGCATCCTCGACCTCGCCCGCCAGGGCGCCTTCGCCCCTGGCACCCGCGTCGTCGCGGTGATCACCGGTCAGCCCTCCACGCCGGTCGAGGTGTGCGGCGCGCCCACCGGCTTCGACTCGGGCGAGCCGCGCTGGCGCAGATAGATCGACAGCACCACCATCGACAGCACGGCCAGCAGCTCCGACTGCCAGTTCTGCAGGCTGCGGTCCCAGAACTCGCCCGAGGTGACGTACGAGCCCCAGGAGACCGGGTCGCGCAGGTCGCCCAGCCGGTCGGCGTTGTAGGCCGCCTGCCCGGCCACGGACTGCGCCAGCCACGACAGCAGGAAGATCAGCCCCATCACCAGCCCGAGCGAGTTGCTGAACAGCCACAGGCGAAGCCCCTTCGCCCTGGCCCAGCGGGGGGAGTCGGGGTCCGCGTGCCGCCCGATCCGCTGCTCCTCGTCGGACTCGGGGCCCGCCTTGTCCAGCTCCTTCGACTCGGGCGAGCCCTTCTGCACCAGCCACACGGTGAGCATGATGAACAGGAAGAACTGCAGGTACTCCGACTGCCAGTTCTCGGCCACGTCCACGGCGTAGGACGAGGAGGCCACGTACGACAGCAGCGACACCGGCTCGCCGCCCTGGGCCACCTGCTCGTCGTTGTAGTGGAACATGCCCGCCACCGCCTGCCCCGCCACCGCCAGCAGGAACAGCACGAGGAACATCAGGGCCAGCGAGTTCTGCTTGATCCACTTCACAGTCTCGACCACCCCAGGACGAAGAAGAGAGCCAGGCCGCCCACGATCAGCAGCAGGGTCAGCGTGAACATCGTGCGCATCAGCCGTCCACCTCGCAGTCGTACGGCAGGTCGCCGGCCGGTTCGCAGCCCGCGGCCTTGATCCGCCAGCCGTCCGCGTAGCGGTGCAGGAAGAGCGTGTCGCCGCGCAGCCGTACCTGGGCCTCCTCCCCCCACACGCTCACTCCGGTGACCGCGCCGCCCGGGCCGAGCCGCAGCTCGCGCAGGGCGGCGGCGCAGCTCTGGCCGGGGTCGGGCAGCTTCTCCGCGGTCTGCCTGGAGAGCAGGGCGCACGCGGCCTCCTCCTGGTGGGCGGAGAGCGCGGCGTGGAACCGTCCGGCGGTACGCGCCGGGGCGGCCGTGTCCACGGCGCACCCGCTCACCACGACGGCCAGCACCAGCACTATCACCGTTCTCATGCGTGTGCCGCTACCCACAGGAGGATCACGCATGCGGAGGGTCAGCCCAGCTGGTCGAGCACCGGGGCGACGAGGGCGTTGAGCTCGCGGGCCAGCACGGTCACCGCACGGTGGGCGCGCCGCTCGACGTCGTCGTGCGGGCCCTCCGGCTCGGGCGGCAGGTCGTCGAGCGGCAGCGGCGCCTCGACCAGCAGGGACGCGCGCAGGAAGGGCACCCGGGCGAGGTCCTGCTGGCTGGGCTCGACGTACTGGCCGAAGGTCTCCGGCCAGTCCGTCCAGCCGCGGTCGCGCCACCAGGCGCGGGAGCGGCGCAGCTCGTCGGGCAGCGGGGAGACGATGCGGACGCGGGCGTAGAGGGTGCCGTCCCAGGTGTTGCGGTGGCAGGTGGCCTCGAGGACGCGGCGGTCCCAGCGGACGTAGCCGGGCGTCAGGGACGGCGGCGTGGCCAGCTCCCACGCCGTGCAGGCGAACCGTACGGGCGCGATGTCCCCCCACTCGAAGCCGTCGAGGTTCTTCCGCACGTGTACGGCATAGCGCCCATCACGGTCTCTGTCGAACTCCTGATCGATCCAGAACGCTCTGCCCATGAGCACTACGCTACGGCGCTCCCCGCCCTCCTCGCGGGCGGACCGGAGATCTCGAATCGCCGTGTGACGCCGGTGACACATGTGTAGCTTTTTCACATTGCCCGATGACCTTGGAGTGAATATGGCGTCAGAGCAGCTCGATGCGGCCATGAGCCACTGGAGAGCCGGAGATCTCGACCAGGCCGCCGTGCTGTTCAGGCAGATCGCGGCGACGGGGGATCCGGAGGCGTCCCACCTGCTGGCCGGTTTGCTGCAGGAGCAGGGGGATCTGGACGGAGCCGAGGCGGCGCACCGCTCGGTGATCCAGTCGGGGGACCCGGTGTTCGGGCAGCGTTCCGCGATGGCGATGGGGATGATGCTCGTCAACGCCAAGGAGTGGGCGGCGGCGCACCGCGTGCTGATGATCGCCTCCGACGGCGCCGACTTCGAGGTGGCGGCGCTCGCCGACACGGCCCTGGTGCTGGTGTGCACGCAGCTCGGCGACGCGCCGGGCGCGCAGGAGGCGCTGGAGCGGGCCCGCAAGTGTGACAGCTCCGCCGTGGCCGAGCTGGCCGCCCGGCTGGAATTGCCCGAGATCCCCGTCGCGCAGGCGCCGCCGCACGAGCTGTACGCCGCCGCCGAGGACGAGGACGACTATCGTGCCCTGCTGACCTGCGGCGACCCCGAGGTGGTGTCGCTGGCCGCGTTCCAGCTCTACCGCAGGTACGCCGACGCGGGCGACTTCGACCAGGCCCGCGCCGTGTGCGAGCACGCCATCGCCGTCGGGCACCCCGACCACCTCGCCATGGCGCACAACCTGCTCGGCGCGGTGCTGGTCGACCTCGGCGAGTACGCCGAATCGGCCGCCGCCTACCGCGTCGCCGCCGAGCACCCCGACCCCGACGTCCGGCTGCCCTCCCTCATCGAGCTGGCCAAGGTCACCGCACAGCTCGGCGACGACAGGGAGACCAGGGCGATCTTCCAGCGGGTGATCGCCAGCGGTCACCGCGAGCACGCCATGCAGGCCCAGGCGTGCCTGGCCCAGCTGCACACCGAGGCGGGGGAGAGCGCCGCCGCGCTGGCCGCGATCAGGACCGTGCTGGAGGCGGGCGAGGGCGAGTGGTCCTCGGTCTGCGTCACGCTGCTCGGCATGCTGCTCGAACAGCAGCCCGAGGTGCACGACGAGGCCATGGAGCTGGCCCTGCTGGCGGCCGGGCACGCCGACCCCGACACCGCGTTCAAAGCCACGCTGCTGCTGGAGCACGACGCCAGGCGGCAGCCGCCCGCCGACCCGGTGACCGAGCAGGCGCTCAACGACGTCGAGGACGGCCTGACGCGGCTGCGCGACGGCGACCTCGCCGGGGCCCGGCTGCTGCTGCGCAGGGCCGCCGACTCCGGAGTGCCCGTCCAGGCGCCGCGCGCCATGGTCGCGCTGGCCTGCATCGAGCTGCGCGACGGCGATCCCGAGCAGGCCGACGAGCTGCTGACGTACGTGGCCGAGGGCGACGACGTGCCGCAGGGCTTCCAGGCGGCGGTGCTGCTCGAACTGCTGCGCGCGCCGGGCGACCAGCCGCATCCCGTGCTGGGCGCCCTGCTCGACCATCACTGGCTGGGCAGGGAGGAGGGCCTGCGCGCCTACCGGGCCGCCACCGAGCACCTCGATCCGGCCGTCGTGGCGCTCGGCACCGCCGTGTTCGCGCACGTGCTGGTCTCCAGCGGGTACGACGCCTCCGACGCGGCCGAGCTGTTCCTGTCGGCGGCCGGCGGCGGCGACCCGCTGGCGCTGTCGTACGCGGCCGTGCTCGGCAAGGAGGTGCTGAGCGACCGGCGGCAGGCCACCGAGCTGCTGGAACGCGCACGCGCCGAGGGACATCCCGCGCTGGCCCCCTGGGTGGGCGCCACGCTCGGCGCGGTCGTGGCCGACGACGATCCGGGATCGGCGCGGGCGGCGTACGAGAAGGTGCTCGCGGGGCCGCACCGCGGGCTGCGCGTCGAAGCGGCGCTCGCGCTGACCGAGATCTACGAGCGGCAGGGCGACCTGCTCGCCGCCTGCCGGCTGCACGAGCGGATGATCGCCGAGGGCGCGCCCGAGCAGGCCGTGCTGCCGCTGGCCGTCACCCGGCTCAGGCTGGACGACCCGGCGGGCGCGCGGGCCGCGCTGGAGCACGGGACCGACCCGCTCAGCGCGTTCGGGCGGCTGGTGCTCGACCGGGACTTCGACGCCGCGGCCCGCGCGATGCCCGAGGGTGAGGCGTGGTCCGTGGCGACCCGGCTGGCCATCAGCTGCGCGAACGCCTGGCAGCACGCCAGGGAGGTCGAGGCGGCCGACGGCGTGCTGGCGATGGTGGTCGAGTCGGGGCATCCGGAGCTGCGCCGGTACGCCGCCTGCCTGCTCGGCGCGCTGCGCGTCGACGCGCGTGACCCGCGCGGAGCGGTCATGGCGTACCTCGCGGCGCTGGGGGAGGACGACGAGCTCGACCGGCTGGGGCTGCGCGAGGCCGGGGAACTGCTGCACGGCCTCGGGGAGCACGCCGACGCCGTGGAGGTGCTCTCCCGCCTGCCCGCCGACGACCGCGACGCGGCCCTCCTGCTCGGCCGGTCCCTCGTGGACGCGGGGCGGGTGCCCGAGGCCGTGGAACGGCTGACGGCGGCCTTCGGCGCGGACGGCCGCGTGCTGGTGGCCCGGCGCCTGCACGAACGGGGCGACGCCCGAGCCGCCCTCGCCACCCTGACCGGCGCGGGAGAGAAGCCCACGCCGGCCGCCGCCGTGTTCCCGGCCGTCGGCGAAGGTGGGGCGTCCGAGATGTCCCCCATCCTCGGTCAGGGCGGAGAGCCCGGCACCTTCCCGGCCGCCGCTTCCGTCGCGGAGGTGCCGCGGGTGCCGGAGACGGCTGAAGCGGAGCGGCTGCTCGGGGTGTTGCTGGCCGGGACCGGGGAGCTGGAGGCGGCCAAGGCGGCCTTCGAGCGCGCGGCGGCGCTCGACCCGGACTCCGAGCCGGAGACCATGCTGGCCGCCGGGCGCAGCCTGCGGGCGGCGGGGGACGACGACGCGGCGCGGTTCGCGCTGGAGCGGGCCGCCGCCGACGAGGACGGCCTGTACGGCGCGACGGCCCGCCACCTGCTCGGCCGGGCCGGCCCCGACGAGCTGCCGTGGGTGCTGGCCGCCGAGGGCGACCGGCCCGGCGCGGAGGCGGCGCTGGCCGAGCTGACCGGCTCGCGGCCGCTGGCGGCGCTGCTGCTCGCGCTGCGGGACGGCGACGTGGCACGACTGCCCGGCCTGCTGGCCGCGTTCCCTGAGGACGCCGAGCGCGACGGGGCCGTGACCCATGCCCTGGACGCGGCGGCGGAGCTGGACGACGACAAGGCGGAGGCGCTGCTGCGCGTGCTCGCCGCCGAGGGCGAGCCCAGGGCCGCGTTCGAGCTCGGCACGCTGCTCGCCAGGAACGGCGAGCCCAGCCTGTCCGAGGTGTACCTGCTGCGGGCCGCCGAGCACCCCGACGCGGCGCCCGTCGCCTGGCACGACATCGCGGTCGTCCGCCACCGCCGCGGCGACCTGGACGGCGCGATCGAGGCCGCCATGGCCGGCCTGCCCCGCACCGGCCAGCTGGCCGCCGAGCTGCTCAGGGAGCGCGGCGAGCCGCAGCGGGCGCGCGAGGTGCTGGCAGAGGCGGCGGCGGGCGGCGACCTGGAGTCCCGCCGCAGCCTGCTCTCCACGCTGGTCCGGGAGGAGGACCACGACGCCGTGGAGGCCGAGGCGAGCCTGGCGATGGCGAGCGGCGACCCGGACACCACAGGCATGGGCCACTGGGCGCTGGGCGCCTCGCTGGCGCTCAGGGGCCGCAGGGAGGAGGCCGCCGCCGTGTTCGTCCGAGGCGTCGAGGCCGCACCGGCCGCGCAGGCCGCCTCGATGCGGGTGGACCTGGCCGGCGTCCTGGAGGAGCTGGGCGACCGCGGAGGGGCCGAGCGCGAGCTGCGCCTCGCGGCCGCCTCCGGCCACCCGGCGGCCGTGGGCAGGGCCGGGATGCGGCTGGGCGTGCTGGCGTACGAGGACGGCGACGTCGACGCCGCCGCCCGCGCGTTCGCCTCGGCGCTCGGCACCCCCGTGGACGAGCCGGCGGAGGAGGCGCTGACCGGCCTGGCCCACGAGGCGTGCGAGGTGGGTCTGCACGGGCCGGCGCAGCGGGTGCTCGCGCTGATGGGCGAGCGCGCCGCCGGGCCGGCCCGCGCGCTGGGCGGCCGGTGCGGCGACCCGGACGCGGTGCCCGGCTACTTCGCGCTGGCGGGGACGGGCCCGTACGTGGAGCTGGAGGCGGCCCAGCGGCTGGCCGAGCTGGGGGAGACGGGCCGGGCGCGGGAGACGTACGAGCGGTTGAGCAGGCACGAGGACCCCGACGTGCGGTTCCTCGCGGACGGCCGGCTGCTGGAGCTGCTGGACGCCGACGGCGACGCCGAGGCCGTCTACTCCCTGGCCGCGCGGCAGGCGGGCGACGCGGACAGCCCGGCGCGCGGCGTGTTCGGCGGGCTGCTCGGCATCCTGCAGGAGCAGCAGGGCGACATCGAGGCGTCGCTGCGCACGCTGGAGGACGCGGCGCGGGACGGCGACCTGACCGCGCTGACCCTGTACGCGCAGACGCTGGTGGAGTCGGGCCAGGTGGACGCGGGCCGGCAGGTCTACCTGCAGGTCATGGAGGCCGGTGACGCCGACATGGCGGTGCGGGCGATGCTCGCGCTCGGGCAGACCTACCACGAGGAGGACGCGCTGCGGGCGCGCGCCTGGTACCGCAGGGCGGTCGAGGAGGGCGAGGGGCACAACAGCGCGCTGGGCGCGATGTTCCTGGGCGCGCTGGCCAAGCGCGAGCGCGACTATCCCGAGGCGCTGAACTGGTACCAGCGGGTGATCGACTCGGGTGACCCCGAGTCGGGGCTGGCCGCGGCGCACCTGGGCGAGCTGTGCTATTGGCTGGGCGACCGCGACGGCGCGCTCCGCTTCTACGAGCTGACGCTGGGGCTGAGCGAGCAGGACGAGCTGGTCGCCGAGGCCGCCTGCCGCATGGGCGAGATCCGGTACGAGCGCGGCGACCTGGAGCTGGCCCGCCGCCTGCTGGTCAGGGCGGTCGAGACCGGCGACCCGGCGTTCGCTCCTGAGGCGGAGGCGCTGCTGAGCAAGCTCGCTTAAGGGTTGCTGACAATTACATGACTGGATAGCCTCATTCGGTCAAACAATTGAGGTGATTTCGGCATGGCCAGGACAGGACGGCCACCGCAGGATCCGGCGCGCCGGCTCGAACGGGCGCACCGGATCCTCGACGCCGCCACGGAGCTGATCCTGCGGTGGGGCTACGACAAGACCACGATCGACGACGTCGCCCAGCGCGCCGGCGTCGCCAAAGGCACCATCTACCTGCACTGGAAGACCCGCGACGAGCTGTTCACCGCCCTGCTGCGGCGCGAGCGGGTGCGCCTGGTCGCCGAGGTGCGCGAGCGGGAGCCGGCCGCGCCGGGCGAGCTGTTCGGCCTGTTCGCGCTGGCGCTGCTGGGCCGGCCGCTGATGCGGGCCGTGCTCAGCGGCGACTCCGAGGTGCTCGGCAAGCTCACCCGCCGCAAGCACGACAGCGGGCCGCGGCTGCCGCCCGGCGGGCCGCTCGACGCGTACGCGGAGGAGCTGGCCGAGATCGGCGCCATCGACGGCGACCCGCGCGAGCAGGTGGTCGTCATCACCTCGATCGTCTACGGTTTCCTGTTCCTGCCGGGCGTCAAGCCGCCGGACGAGCGGATCGCCGAGCTGGTCACCGCCACCATCGAACGGACGCTGAGCCCCGGCGGGCCACTGCCGCCCGGCGGCGAGCAGGCCGTCGCCCGCGCCACCCGCCGCTTCCTCGACGCCATGACCGAGGCCGCCCAGCAGAAGCTGGCGCTCTCCCTGGAGGTATGACGTGCGTGCCGTGCTCCCCCTCGACGACCCCGCCGCCGACCTCGCCACCGCCGGGGGCAAGGGCGCGTCCCTGGCCCGGCTGAGCAGGGCCGGGCTGCCCGTGCCGCGCGGGTTCCACATCACCACCGACGCCTACCGGACCTTCGTCGCCGGGTTCGGCGAGGAGATCCTTTCGGCCGGCGACCCGGACGCGATCCCCGCGCTGTTCGCCGCCCACGAGGTGCCGGACGAGCTGGCCGGGCAGATCCTGCGCGCCTACGCCGACCTCGGCGACGACGTGCCCGTCGCCGTGCGCTCGTCCGCCACCGCCGAGGACCTGCCCGGCATGTCGTTCGCCGGCCAGCAGGACAGCTTTCTCAACGTCAGGGGCGCGGACCTGCTCGACGCCGTACGGCGGTGCTGGGCCTCGTTATGGAACCCCCGCGCCATCGCCTACCGCGACCGGCACGGCGTGCCGCATGACGATGTGGCGCTGGCCGTGGTCGTCCAGGAGCTGGTGGACGCCGACGCGGCCGGCGTGCTGTTCACCGCCGACCCGGTCACCGGCGACCGCGAGGCGACCGTGATCAACGCCTCGTGGGGGCTCGGCGAGGCCGTCGTCGGCGGGCAGGTCACGCCCGACGTGATCACGGTGCGCGGCGGCCGCGTCGCGGAGTCGCGTACCGGTGACAAGAAGGTCATGACCGTGCGGACCGCCACCGGCACCGAGGAGCGCCCGGTGCCCGAGCCGCGGCGCACCACGCCCGTGCTCGACGACGCCGAGGCCGTGACGCTGGCCGGGCTCGGCGTCCGCATCCAGGCCCTGTACGGCGTCCCCATGGACGTCGAGTGGGCCAGGCGCGACGGCGCGTTCGCGATCGTCCAGGCCCGCCCCATCACCGGCCTCACCACGCCCCTGGAGGAGTGGAACGACAGCCTCAAGGGCGACCACCTGTGGACCGGCGGCAACCTGGGCGAGGCCATCCCCGACGTGATGACCCCCATCACCTGGTCGTACGTCCGGCTGTTCATCGCCGAGGCCATGTCGGCCAGCACCCTGCCCGGCTTCGACCTCGTCGGCAACATCGGCGGCCGGTTCTACATGAACCTCAGCGTCGTCCACAGCGTCGCCGCGGCCATCGGCGTGAAGAGCCTGCTCGGCGTGGTCGAGCAGGTCTTCGGCAAGCTGCCGCCCGGCCTGGAGGTGCCGCTGGTCGGCCTGTCACGGTGGCAGATCGTCAGGCGGGTGCTGCCGGTGGCCGTGGGCATCAGGCTCAGGGTCCGCCGCAACCTGCGGCACATGCCCGCGTTCCTCGCCGCCTCGCCCGCGCGGTGCGAGGAGCTGCGCGGCCGCGTCGCCGCCGCCGCGACCGCCGCCGAGCTGGCCGAGCTGTGGGAACGCGAGCTGCGCCCGCACGCGGTCACCGCCTTCCAGATGCTGGAGGCCGCCGGGCGGCAGGGCGGCGCCACCCTCGTCATGACCCGGCACCGCCTCTACAAGCTCGTGGGCGAGATCGACGCCGAGGCCATGCTGACCGGCGTCAACGCAGGCGGCGAGCTGGCCAGCATGGGCCTGCTCACCGGCCTGTCCAGGCTGGCCGCGGGGGAGATCGGCAGGGACGGGTTCGCCCGCGCGTACGGGCATCGCGGCCCCCACGAGTTCGAGGTGTCCATCCCGCGGCCCGGCGAGGACCCCGCGTGGATCGACGCCCAGCTCGCCGGCGTGGGCGACCTGCGGGCCGGCACCGAGCAGCTCCTCGAACGCCAGCGCGCCGCCAGGGACGAGGCGTGGGCCCGCTTCGCCCGGCGCCACCCCCGCAAGGAGGCCGCGATGCGGGCGCGGGTGCGGCGGTGGAACGCCGTCGTCCGCGACAGGGAGGCCGCCCGGTCGGAGTCGGTCCGCGCGTTCTGGGTGCTGCGCGCCTTCACCGTACGGGCGGGGGAGCTGACCGGCGTCGGCGACGACGTCTTCTTCCTCCACCTCGACGAGCTGCTCCGCCTCCTGCGCGGCGACCGGTCCGTCCTGGAGAAGGTGCCGGCCCGGCGGGCCACCCATGAGGGGTACGCCGCCCTGCCGCCCTACCCGGTGCTGATCGTCGGCGCCTTCGACCCCGTACGCTGGGCCGCCGACCCCGCCCGCCGCGCCGACCTCTACGACGCGCGCGGCCCCGCCGCCCCCGTGAGCGACACCGTCACCGGCTTCCCCGGCGCGCCCGGCGTGGTGGAGGGCGTCGCCCGCGTGCTCGCCGGCCCCGAGGACGGCGACCGCCTCAAGCCCGGCGAGATCCTCGTCACCACGCTCACCAACGTCGGCTGGACCCCGATGTTCCCCCGCGCCGCCGCCGTGGTCACCGACATGGGAGCGCCGCTGTCGCACGCCTCCATCGTGGCCCGCGAGCTCGGCATCCCCGCCGTCGTCGGCACCGGCAACGCGACCATGCGCCTGCGCGACGGCGACCACATCAGGGTGGACGGCGAACGCGGCACCGTCGAGCTGCTGGAGTAAAAGCTGGGCCTGCCTGAAACCAGCGCAGCGCGCCGATGACCCGGACACGGCGACCTGATCTGACTCAGGCGGCTTGTTCGTCGTGGTCCGCGGCGAGGACGGTGGCGGCGAGGTAGCCGGGGCCGTCCTTGATGACGTGGGCGAGCATGTCGTCTCTGAAGATCGGGTCGTTGGTGTTGAAGGTGTCCCTGGGCTGCTGGTGGCCGAGGTAGGCGGGCGTGGCGAGCACCTGGCTGTTCAGTTTCTCGTCGAACATGATCTCCGTGCACAGGGCTCGCTGGTCCTCGACCATGACCATCACGTGGACGTGCACCGTGCGGCCCGGGTACCAGCCTGGCCAGATGGTGGTGAAGCGGACGATGCCGTCGCGGTCGGCGAGCTGGACGCCGCGCAGGTAGCGGCGCCGGTCGGACGGGGTGAGGTCGGTGAAGACCGTGCCGGGCCTGACCCGGACCTTGTCGCCGCCCGTCAGCACGTCGCGTGACTGCGTCTCCGCGCCGGAGTAGAGGCCGCCCGCGTCGCAGTGCCAGACCTCGACGGCGGCGCCGGGCAGGGGCCGGCAGGTGCCGCCGTCCTGGACCTTGAGCGCCAGCCGCAGCCGTACGCCCTGGCGGTCCTCGCGCAGGTCGCTGCGGACCGAGCCGGTCTCGAAGTAGTACGGGCCCTGCTTGGTGCTGGGCGTCAGCTTGCACGTCTGTGCCCTGGAGAGCAGCGCCTGCGCCTTGGCGTGCGTGTCGGAGTCGAACGCGGAGGCCGGGACGTCGGCCAGAGTGCCGGCGGCGCGGGGATCGCCCGCGGTCAGGAGGCCGCCGAGGCCGAGCGAGCCGATGCCGGTGATGAGTCGTCGCCGGCTGACCCGCCGGTCCTGGTGATCGTGTGCCACGGGAAGTTCCTCAAGGTCAGGAGCTACTGTTCGGAATTTCTCACGACACGGGCGACTCGCCGGGCACGCCACGCGACCGTTCCATCGCCTTTGACCTGCGGAAACGCACCGAACACCCGCCCGCTCGCCCATAAAATGCCGAAAGCCTTTTCGGTGATATGAAAACGTGACCAAGCGTTCGCTACCTGATCAGTGCGCATGGTCGTCTTGGCCGTGCATGTCAGAGCACGTGCAGTGCGTTGCAGCGGCCGATTGACAGCCTCGCTCACCCGGTCTACTTTTCCGAAAACCTTTTAGAAAGTCCCGAGTCCATGATGTTAGCGCTCACATGACAACGCTAGGGGCCACCACATGAGACGAAGATGGGCGGCGGCCGTCGCCGCGGCATTCCTGCTCCTCCTCAGCACCGCGCGGCCCGCGCTGGCGGGCCCGCCGATCACCACGACGATGTACACGGCCGACCCGGCCGCGCTGGTCGTAGGCGACACCCTGTACGTCTACACCGGCCACGACGAGGCTCCGCCCGGCGGCACGAACTTCGTCATGCGCGACTGGCACGTCTTCACCTCCTCCGACGCCGCCACCTTCACCGACCAGGGCGCCAAGCTGTCCATCGCGAACTTCTCCTGGGCCGGCGCGGACGCCTGGGCGGGCGAGGTCGAGCGCGGCGCCGACGGCCGCTACTACTGGTACGTCCCCGTCAACGGCAACGGCCCCGGCTGGATGGACATCGGCGTGGCCGTCGGGAACAGCCCGCTCGGCCCGTTCACGGACGCCAAGGGAGGCCCGCTGGTCAGCGACAGCACCCCCAACTCGTCCCCGCTCAACATCGACCCCACCGTCTTCACCGACGACGACGGCCAGGTCTACATGTACTGGGGCTCCTACTACGGACTGCGCGCCGCCCGCCTCAACGCCGACATGACCACGCTCAACGGCCCGGTCGTCACCCCGAGCGGCGTGTCGAACTTCTGGGAGGCGCCCTGGATGTTCAAGCGCGAGGGCGTCTATTACCTCGCGTACGCGGCCAACGACTCGGGCTGCGCGGCCCCCGGCCACGCCTGCGTCAGGTACGCCACCGCGAGCGGCCCGATGGGCCCGTGGACGCACCGGGGCGTGGTGCTCGACCAGGTCAGCTCGACGACGAACCACCCGGCGATCATCGAGTTCAAGGGCCAGTGGTACATGGTCTACCACAACGCCGCGGCGCCGGGCGGGGGCGACTTCCGCCGCTCGGTGACCATCGACAAGCTGTCCTTCAACGCCGACGGCACCATGCGGAAGGTGGTGCAGACGGGCGGCCCCGTGACGCCGGGCAACCTGGCGGCGAGCGCCACCCCGTCCACGTCGTACGTGTCGCCGTGGGAGACGCTGGGCGCGATCAACGACGGCCACACCCCGGCGAACTCGGCCGACCACAGCAACGGCGCCTACGGCAACTGGAACCACCAGGGCACCGAGTGGATCGAGTACCGCTGGCCGAGCGCGCAGACGATCTCGCGTTCGGAGGTCTACTGGTTCGACGACGACCTGGGCATCGACCTGCCGGTGTCGTGCCGGCTGCAGTACTGGAGCGGCAGCGCGTACGTCCCCGTGCCCGGCGCGTCGGGCTGCGGCACCGCCGCCAACGCGTTCAACGTCACCACGTTCACCCCCGTCAGCACGACCCGGCTGCGGCTGTCCATCACCTCCCGTACCGGCTACTCGACCGGCGTGCTCGAATGGAGGGCCTTCGCATGAGGCGCGTCCTGTCGGCCTTACTCCTCGTGGCGGCCCTGATGGCGGCGCCCGCCGCGTACGCGGACCAGACCATCGGCTACCCCACGTTCAGCGGCCCCGCCATCCCGGCGCCGCCCGGCTCGTACACGACCGGCGACCACATGCGCGCCATCTACGACGCCGAGAGCTCCGGCACCGACTTCTGGATGGACCGGCTGCTCGCCCGTCCGGGCAACGACCCGGCGGGCACCTGGCTGATGACGCGCGGGCGGGCGCTGTTCATGAAGACGCACACGCCGGGCACGCTGGGATTCGCCGGGCAGGCGGCGTACTGGGAGAGCATCAGCAACGCCAGCGCGTTCACCGTCTCCGTCTCGCCCGGCACGTTCACCGAACAGGTGAGCAGCCGCCGGCAGGCGCCGAGCCACTGGAAGAGCCGGCACACCAGCGGCTCGATCACCATCAACCAGACCAAGTTCATCACCGAGAACAACGTGGCGGTGGCCGGCCTGGCCATCACCAACGGCGGCTCGGGCTCGACGACCCTGCAACTGCGCGCCACCTCGCCGTACGCCACGTCGGGCAGCGGCAACGAGCTGACCGGCCAGGTCAACGCCTACAACAACCTCACCACCCTCTACCCGCGGCTCACCGGTGACGGGTTCACGGTGTCGAGCGGCGGGCTGAACCGCTCCGTCACCGTCGCGGCGGGCGCCACGGTGACGGTCAAGGTCGTCATGGGCTTCGTCACCAACGAGATCCCGGCCTCGCGCACCGAGTACGACGCCTACGCCGGCTACTCGGCCGCCACCGCGTTCGCCACCCACGTGCGCGCGTACAACCGGTGGTGGGCCGACAACGTCCCCTACATCGACGTGCCGGAACCGGCCATCAAGAAGAACATCTACTACCGCTGGTGGCTGATGCGCTTCAACCACCTCGACGCCGACATCCCCGGGCAGACCTTCCAGTTCCCCACCTCCATGGAGGGCGTGCTGGGCTACAACAACGCGATCGCGCTCACCCAGCCCATGCACATCGACGACCTGAAGTATCTGCGCGACCCCAGCTACGCCTACGGCGACTGGCTCAGCGTCGGCCAGACCTCCAAGAACGGCCGCTTCGTCGACAATCCTGGCGACCCGGAGAACTGGTCGAACAGCTACACCCAGTACATCGCCGAGGCCGCCTGGAAGAGCTACCAGATCCACGGCGGTGAGCCCGCCGTCGCCGCCAACCTGGCCCGCTACGCCGAGCAGGACGTCAAGGGCCAGCTCGCGCACTACGACACCGACGGCAACAAGCTCATCGAGTACGACTGGGGCGCCCTGACCGGCAACGACGCCGACGCCGTGTCGTTCCACTGGAAGCCCGGCAGGATGGACAGGGCCGAGTCGGCCTACCAGTACAGCGGCGCGCTGGCCGCGGCGCAGGCGTACGAGGCGATCGGCGACACCGCCAAGGCCGGCGAGCTGCGCACGCTCGCCACCCAGATCCAGAACGCCATCGTCGGCGTCCTGTGGAACCCGAACAGGCAGCTCTTCGAGCACCGGCTGAAGTCCACGAACGAGTGGGTGCCGTGGAAGGAGATCAACAACTATTACCCGTTCGCGGTCGGCGCGATCCCGAACACCTCGACGTACAAGCAGGCCCTGCGCCTGTTCGACGACCCGGCGCAGTATCCGATCTTCCCCTTCTACACCGCGAACCAGGCCGACAAGGCGGCCTCCGGCACCGGCAGCAACAACTTCTCCACGATCAACTCGACCGTGCAGTTCCGCCTGCTGTCGTCGGTGCTGCGCGACTACCCCAACGAGTGGATCGACGCCACCTGGTACAAGAAGCTGCTCTACTGGAACGCCTGGGCGCAGTACGTCGGCGGCAACACCCAGTGGCCCGACGCCAACGAGTTCTGGGCCGACTGGAACGGCTCCGCCATCACCTACCGCTCCTGGATCCACCACAACATCCTGGGCAGCGGCAACTGGACCGTCATCGAGGACGTCGCCGGGCTGCGGCCGCGCAACGACGCCAAGGTGGAGCTGTCGCCGATCGACATCGGCTGGACCCACTTCACGGTCAACAACCTGCGCTACCGCAACGCGAACCTGACCATCGTCTGGGACGACCCCGCCGACGGCGTGACCCGCTACCCGGGCGTGCCGCAGGGCTACTCCATCTACGTCAACGGCACCCGCGCCGCCACCGTGTCGGACCTGGTGCCGTTCACGTGGGACCCGGCGACCGGCGCGGTCACCACCGGCGGCACCGTCACGCACAACGTCGCCGTCCCCGGGCTGCGGGCGCCGAACCAGGTCGTCCACACCAGCCAGCGCATGATCGACCTGCTCGCCAAGGCCGGCGTCGACCTGACCGCCGACCTCGCCGACCTGGCCTCCGGCGCGAGCGCCACCGCCTCGACGACCGCGTCCGGCAGCTCCACCTCCGGGGCCGTGGACGGATTCCCCATCAACGAGCCGTTCTGGGGCGGCACCGCCTCGGGCCAGGACTGGTACGAGCTGAACTTCGGCACCACGCGCACCTTCGACGAGGTGCGGCTGTACTTCAAGGACAGCCGGCCGGCCAGCGGCACCTACCGGGCGCCGGTCTCGTACGACGTCCAATATCACGACGGCAGCACCTGGGTGAGCGCGACCTCGCAGGTCAAGACGCCGGCCACGCCGCGGGGCAACTACAACGCGGTGCGGTTCGGCGCCGTCAGCGCGCAGCGGATGCGGGTGCTGTTCACCGCCGCGCCGGGGGCCAGGACCGGGCTCACCGAGATCAAGGTGCACAACCGGGGCGGCGGCGTCCAGCCGTCCACCAACCACGCCTCGTCGGCCGTGCCCAGCGCGTCGTACACGTCGTCGTGGGAGAGCGTCGCCGCCGTCAACGACGGCATCGATCCGCCCTCCTCCAACGACACCGTCAACCCGCGCTGGGGCTGCTGGCCCGAGACCGGCCAGCAGTGGGTGGACCTCACCTGGCCGTCCGCCCGCACGCTGAACCGGGCCGAGGTGTACTTCTTCGACGACGACCAGGGCATCGACATGCCGGCGTCGTGGAAGCTGCAGTACTGGAACGGCAGCGCGTACGCGGACGTGCCGGGCGCATCGGCGTACACGCTGGCGAAGAACGCCTACAACACCGTCGCCTTCACCGCCACCGGCACCACCCGCCTGCGCGTGCTGCTGACCGGCAACGGGACGAGCTCCGTGGGCCTCCTGGAGGTCAAGGCCTACGGGAGCTGAGAGCGCGGGGGCGCGTCCAGGTCCGCGGACGCGCCCCCGCTTTCACACCCGCGCCCCTCGCCCGCGCCTGCCGCCCGCCCTTGACGCCACCCCTGGCACGGGCGCACCATCTCCACCATCGGAGTAGTGGCTTCCTTACTTTTGGTGACGGAGCGTGCCGTCATGGGGCAAGCTGCTGTCACACTCCCCGGCCGGATGGGTGGCGATCACGATGGCAGGCAAGTGGCAGGCGGGCAATCTCCCACCCGAGCTGACCAGCCTGGTCGGCCGCCGCGCCGAGCTCGGCCAGGTGCGTACGGCCTGCCGGCGATCCCGCCTGGTGACGCTGACCGGCGTCGGAGGCGTCGGGAAGTCACGCGTGGCGCTGCGCGCGGCGGCCGAGCTGCGGGCCGAGTTCGGCGGCGGCACCTGGCTGGTCGACCTGTCCACGCTGCGCGACGGCGGCCTCGTGCCGCACGCGGTCGCCGGAGCGCTGCGGCTGTCCGACCAGACCGCGCGCCCCATGCCCGAGGTGCTGACCGAGCACCTGTCGGGGCGTGAGCTGCTGATCGTCCTCGACGGCTGCGAACACCTCGCGGGCCCCTGCGGCAAGGTCGTGGCCGCGCTGCTCGACGCCGTACCGGGGCTGCGCGTCCTCGCCACCAGCCGCCGCCCGCTGGAGGTGGCGGGCGAGACGCTGGTCGTGATCGAGCCGCTGCCCGTCCCGCCCGCCGATACGACGGCGCTCGCGGGCGACGCGGTGACGCTGCTCGCCGAGCGGGCCGCCGAGACCGTTCCCGGCTTCGACCTGGGCAAGGAGAGCCAGGAGGCCGTCGTACGGCTGTGCCGCAGGCTCGAAGGCATCCCGCTCGCGATCGAGCTGGCCGCCGCCCGGCTGCGCACCCTGCCACTCGGCTACCTCGCCGACCGGCTCGACGACCGTTTCGCCGCGCTCGGCGCCGGCCCCGCCGCCCCCGACCCCGCCGCCCCGGACCCAGCCGTCTCCGACCCCGCCGCCCCGGCCCCAGCCGCCCCCGGCCCTGCCGCCTCCGAGGAGCCGCCGTGGCAGCAGGCGCTGCGCACCGCCGTCGGATGGAGCCACGAGCTGTGCGAGCCCGCGGAGCGGCTGCTGTGGGCGCGGCTGTCGGTGTTCGCGGGTGACTTCGACGCCGAGGCCGCCCGCCAGGTGTGCGCCGACGAGCGGCTGCCGGAGAGCGACGTCGGGCTGCTGCTCGACGCCCTGGCCGAGGACTCCGTGCTGACCTGGCTGCCGACCGGCGCGGGCGAGCGTTACCGCATGCTCGACACGCTGCGCGAGTACGGCGCCCGCCGGCTGCGCGACCTCGGCGAGGAAGAGCGCTTCAAGCAGCGCCACCGCGAGCACTACCTGGCACTGTCCATCAAGGGCGCCGCCGGCTGGCTCGGGCCCGGCCAGCTCTCCTGGTACGACCGCATGGTGGGCGAGCACGACAACCTCCGCGCCGCCCTTGACGTCCCGCTGTCCGCCGACGACGGCCGTCCCGCTCTTGAGCTGGCCGGCGTCCTGGCCTTCTTCTGGTACGGCTGCGGCCACGCCAAGGAGGGCCGCCACCACCTCCGCCAGGCCCTCGCGCAGGCCCGCCGCCCCGAACCCGCCCTCATCCAGGCGTTGTGGGCCGACGGCCTCCTGGCCGCCTCGCAGGGCGACGCGCAGAGCGCAGAAGAACGAGCCACGCAGATCGCCATAGTCGCCGGCGACCTGGACGCCACCACCCCTCCGGCCCCAGGCGGCGTGCCCGCGGCTCCCGCCGAGGAGCCCGCGGCCCATGGCGATCTCTCCGCGGTGCACAGGCGTGCCGCACCAGCCTCCGCCGGCGGGTTCGCCGCCTATGAGCGGGCCGGGCACGTCGAGATCTACGCCGCCGTCTGCGCCAGGGCGCTGCGGTCGGCGGTCGGGGTCATCCGAGGTGACCTCGCTCAGGTCCTGGCCGAGTCGGAGCCCGCCTACCGGGACCGGTGGAACGACGAGCCGCCCACCATCGCCGGCCTGCTGGCGCTGCTCTGCCGGGCTCACGCGCTGACCGTGGCAGGGCGGCTCGATGAGGCCGTCACCGTCCTCGACGACCTGCGTGGCCTGTGCGACGGGCGCGGCGAGCAGCTCATGCGCTCCCACGGCGACTTCCTGCGCGGGCAGGCCGAGCTGAGCGGCGGACGGTTGGCCGCCGCCGTCCGCTACGGGCAGGCCGCGTTACGGACCAAGCGGCGGCTGCACGACACGTTCGGCATCGGGCTGACCGTCGACCTGCTGGCGCTGGCGGCCGGCGCGGCCGGTCACTCCCTGCGCGCGGCCCGGCTGCTCGGGCTGGCCCAGCGGGTGTGGAGCAACCACGGGCAGGCGCAGGCCAGCGTGCCGGAGTGGGTGGCGGCGCGGAGGGTGTGCGAGGCACGGGCCAGGGCCGTCCTCGGCGACAACGCCTACGCGGCGGCGTACCGCACCGGCTATGACAGCGACGTCGACGCGGGCATCGCCTACGCACTCGAACCGGAGGGCGAGGGCCTGCCCAACAGCGGCCCGCACCCCTGACCACAGGTCTCAGCGCTGGTGGGTCGGGCGGATGATCAGCTCGTTGACGTCCACACCGGGCGGCTGGCCGATGGCGTACGCGATGGCGCCGGCGACCGAGTCCGGTGAGATGGTGTGCGCCCGGTACGCGCGCATCTTCTCCCGCGCGCCCGGGTCGGTGATGGAGTCGGCCAGCTCCGACTCCACGACGCCGGGGGAGATCGTGGTGACGCGGATGGCGGGGTCCAGCTCAAGGCGCAGGCCCTCGGTGATGGCGCGGGCGGCGTACTTGGTCGCGCAGTAGACCGCGCCCGTCGGCACCACCTCGTACGCGCCGGTCGAGGCGATGGTGACGAAGTGGCCGGTGCCCTGCTGCTGGAAGTGGGGCAGCGCGGCGGCGATCCCGTGCAGCAGGCCGCGCACGTTCACGTCGATCATCCGGTCCCACTCGTCCACCAGCAGCGCATCCAGCCGGGACAGCGGCATCACGCCGGCGTTGTTGACGATCACGTCGAAGCGGCCGTACCGCTGGACGACCTCGTCGGCGAAGGCGGCGACGTCCTGGCGGTCGGTGACGTCCAGCCGCCGCACGTCGGCCGTGCCGCCGTCCGCCTCGATGGCCTTGGCGAGCTCGGCGAGCCGGTCCTCGCGGCGCGCGCCGAGCACCACGATGTGGCCGTCGGCGGCCAGGCGGCGCGCGGTGGCCTCGCCGATGCCGCTGCTCGCGCCGGTGATGAGTACGATCTTGCTCATGCTTCCTCCTTGGTGTCGGCCGGGTAGTCGGCGCTGAGCGTCAGCTCGCGCCAGGCGTCGAAGCCGGCCTTGAGCGTGGTGAGCCGGGCGGTGGCGACGTCGTAGGCGGCCTTGCCGAGCAGCAGCCGCAGCGGCGGCTCAGGCGACTCGACGGCCGTGATGATCGCCGCGGCGGCCCTGTCAGGGTCGCCTGGCTGGTGGCCGTAGGTGGCCAGGGTGGAGGCGCGCCGGGCGCCGGCGGTCGCGTCGTAGTCGGCGATGCGGGTCTCGGACTGCCGCATCGAGGGCCCCGACCAGTTCGTACGGAACGCGCCCGGCTCCACGATCGTGACCTTGATGCCCAGCGGCCCCACCTCGGCCGCGAGCGACTCCGACAGCCCCTCCACGGCGAACTTGGTGGCGTGGTAGTAGCCGGTCGCCCCGAACGCGGCCAGCCCGCCCAGCGACGAGATGTTCACGACGTGGCCGGCGCGGCGGGCGCGCATGCCGGGCAGGACGGCCTTGGTGACGTCCACCAGGCCGTGCACGTTCGTCTCGAACAATGCTCTGACCTGGTCGTCCTCGCCTTCCTCCAGGGCGGCGAGATAGCCGTACCCGGCGTTGTTGACCAGCACGTCGATGCCGCCGAACTCCGCCTCGGCCGCCTTCACCGCCCGCTCGACCTGGTGCCGGTCGGTGACGTCGAGGGGCAGGGCGAGGGCGCGGCCCGGGTGCGCGGCCACCAGGCCGGCCACCTGCTCGGGCGAGCGAGCGGTCACCACGGCGCGGTGACCGCGGTCGAGCACGGCGGCGGCGAGGGCCCGGCCGAGGCCGGTCGAACAGCCGGTGATGAACCAGACAGGGGTGTGATCGTTGCTCATGACAGGTGGGAACTCCGATGGTGTGTGGTGTCCCGGCGGGCGTGCGTCATCGCATCGCGGGCATGCCGGGATGGCGCGACGGCGGTCGCGCCGATGCGTACGTGGATCAGACGGTCAGACGGTCAGGCGGTCAGGCGGTGAGGCTGCCCAGCAGCAAGAGGCGTTCCTCCGACGGGCTGCCCGGATCGGCCTGGTAGACGACGAGCTGCTGGCCGGGCGCGCTGTTCACGGTCAGCGACTCGTAGTGCAGGATCAGCTCGCCGACCAGCGGATGGTGGAAGCGTTTGGTCTCGTGGGTCTTCTGGCGGATGTCGTGGCGGGCCCACAGCTCGCGGAACGCGGCGCTCTTCAGCGACAGCTCACCGACCAGCTCGACCAGCTCAGGGTCGTCGTAGTCGGTCCCGATGGACGAGCGCAGCCCGCCCACGGTGTTGGCCGCGACCCGGTCCCAGTCGGGGTAGAACGTGCGCGCGTCGGGGTCGAGGAACACCAGCCGCATCAGGTCGTCGCTGTAGGCATGCCCGGCGAACAGCGCCTCGCCGAGCGTGTTGGCGGCCAGCACGGTCATGCGGCGGCCCAGCACCACGGCGGGCGTGTGCGGCCAGGCCGCCATCATGCGCAGCAGGGCGTCGCTCACCCGCTCGGGGCCCTGGGACGATCGGCGGCTCTCGATGGCGGGGTGGGCCAGCCGGTGCAGGTGGGCCGCAGCGTCGTCCTCCAGCTCCAGCGCCCTGGCCAGGGCGTCCACCACCTGAGCGGACGGGTGCCGCTCGCGGCCCTGTTCGAGGCGGATGTAGTAGTCGGTGCTGACCCCGGCCAGCCGCGCCACCTCCTCGCGGCGCAGCCCCGCCACCCGCCGGCGCGCACCGACCGGCATGCCGAGGTCTTCGGGTTGGAGCAGCTCGCGGCGGGCCCGCAGGAACTGCCCGAGCAGGTTCTCCGTGTCCATGTCCTCCAGGCTAGGCCAGGATCCCGTTGTTCAGGGGCCCTGAGGGTGGGCGGGAAACTCCCACCCTCAGGAGCCTCCTCAGCTGCGACAAGGGGTTGCAACCGGTTCTCTAGGGACAGGGCGGGGTGTAGGGGCGGCCGGGAAGGTGCCGGGCCCATTCCTCGCGGGTGATCGACGTGCCGGCCGACTCGCAGATCCGGGCGCTCGCCTGCTCGGCGTTCAGCCCCCAGAGCTGCACGGCGCTGCCCGACGTGCCGGCCAGCACGGTGCCGTCGGGCCCCGGCACGGCGTCCAGCACCGGGCGCTGCCCCGCGAACACCGCCCACAGCGCGGGGCCGGCCGGATCGACGACATCCCACACGCGCACGGTCCTGTCGTCGGAGGCCGTGACGAGCCTGCGGTCGTCGGCGGCGAACGCCACCGCCGCCACGTCGCCGTCGTGGCCGCTCAGCTCCGCCAGGCGGCGGGGGGAGGCGGGGGCGGAGACGTCCCAGAGCCGGGCCGTGCCGTCGGACGACGCCGTGGCCAGCGTCTCGCCGTCGTGGCTGAACCGCAGGCCGAGCACCTCGCCGGCGTGCGCGGTGAACGTGGCGGCCGCTTTGGGCCGGGCCGGCTTGGAGACGTCCCAGAGCCGTACGGACGAGGTGCCGGAGCCGGTCGCCACCAGCTTGCCGTCAGGGCGGAACGCGGCGGCCCGCAGCCGGGCGTCGGCGGGGCCGAGGTAGGCGAGGCGCACGGGCGCGGCCGGCGTGGCGACGTCCCACAGCGCGGCCCTGCCGTCGGTGGCGGTGGTCAGCACCGTACGCTCGTCGGCGCCGTACGCGGCCGAGCGGATGCCCCCGGTGATCGTGCCGAGCAGTTTGGGGGCGGCGGGCGAGGAGACGTCCCAGAGCCGGGCGGTGCCGTCGCGCGAGGCCGTGACCAGGCGGCTGCCGTCGGGGCTGAACGCGGCCGTCAGCACCGGCTCGGTGTGGCCGGACAGCGTGGACTGCGGGGTGACGGCGGCCGGGTCGGAGACGTTCCACAGCATGACGCTCTCGTCGTCGGAGGCGGTGGCCAGCGTGGTGCCGTCCTTGGAGATCGCCACGGCGTTCACCTCGCCGGTGTGCCGGGCGAGCCTGGCGCGGGGGGCGAGGCGGGCGGCGTCGGAGACGTTCCACAGGCGGGCGACGCCGTCGGCCGAGGACGTCGCCAGCCGCCCGCCGTCGGGGCTGAACGCCACGCCCGTCACCGCGTCGGGGGAGCCCGCCAGGGTCGCCGCCAGCTCGGGTGCGGCCGGGTCCGCCACGCTCCACAGCCGGACGTCGGCGTCGGCCGACGCGGCGGCCAGCAGGGCGCCGTCGGGGGTGAACGCGACGTCGTGCACCGCCGCGCCGCTTCCCTTCGCGGTGCCGGCCGGCTTCGCGGCGGCGACGTCCCACAGCTCGACCGTGCCGTCCGCCGTGCCCGCCGCCAGGTTCTTGCCGTCGGGGGAGAAGGCGACGCCGCGCACGCCGTCGTGCTGCGAGGTCAGCGTCGCCAGCGTGGCCGGGGCGGCGGGGGCGCGTACGTCGAGGATGGTGATCGTGCCACCGGCCGTCGCCAGCGCGGCCAGGCGGCCATCGGGGCTGAAGACCGTCTCGGTGAAGTCGGCGTCCTGCCGGACGACCGACAGCGCCTTGGGCTTCTCCGTGTCGGCCGTGCTCCACAGCCGTGTCGTGCCGTCGGGCGAGGCGGTGGCGAGGACGTCGCCCTCCGGCGTGAACGCCACCGAGCCGACCGGCTCCTTGTGGCCCTTGAGCGTGGCCAGCGGGCGCGGGCGCGCGGTGTCGGAGACGTCCCACAGCCTGGCCGTGCCGTCGGCCGACCCCGTGGCCAGCACCTTCCCGTCGGCGGTGAACGCGACCGCGCGCACCCCGCCCGTGTGCCCCTGCACCACGCCCAGCGGCTTGGGCCGCAGCGGGTCGGCGACGTCCCACAACCGGGCGGTGGCGTCGCCCGACGCCGTCACGGCCACCCGGCCGTCGGGACGGTAGGCCACCCGCTCGGCGGGGGCGGTGTGGCCGATCAGCCGTGCGCCGATCGGGCGCGAGAGCGAGCCGAGCAGCGCGCCGCGCGCCTCGGGCGTGGGGGACAGGCGGTAGGCCGCCAGGGCGAGCTGGGCGCCGAGCGAGGTGTCGCCCGTGCCGCTCGCCGCCGCCGCGACCTCCCGCGACAGCGCCTCGTCGCGCACCCTGGACGCCTCCGCCGCCCGCGCGTCGGCCCTGCCGCCCTGCACCACCGCGACGCCGCCGCCCGCCGCCCCCGCCAGCACGAGCGCGCTGAGCACGGCGATGGCGCCACGCGCGACCAGCTTCCTGCGCTCCTGCCGCCGCCGCGACGCGACGAGGAACTCCCGCTCCTCCGCACTCACCTCCCCCGATGCCGGCACACCCGCCGCGACCCACCGCGCGACCCCACGCCCCACCGACTCGCCTGCCCCCAGGTCGTTGCGGGCGCGGCCGACGACGGCCTCCGCGGTGGTGAGGCGGTCGTCGGTGTAGAGGTGGGAGGGGCTTCTGCCGTCCTCGCGCCACAGGGCGGCGTCCTCGGCCAGCCGGGCGCGTACGAGCAGGCTCGCCCGCCGCGACTCCGCCCAGCTCGCCAGCCGGGGCCAGCCCCGCACGAGCGCCTCGTGCACCAGCCGCGCCTCGTCGCGCTCGACGACGACCAGCCGCGCCCTGACCAGCTCGGCCAGCACCTGCCCGGGCACCGACTCGGGCCCCTGGCTCAGCTCGGCCACCGGCACCCGGCACGGCACCGCGCCCGCCCGCTCGTCCACCCGCACCAGCCGCTCAAGCAGCGCCCGCGCCACCGGCTCCGACTCGGCGCCGAGCCGCCGCAGCGTCTCCTCGCCGCTCATCGCGATCGCCCGCGCGACCCCGCCGGCCGCGCGGTAGCCCTCCATGGTGAGCACCCCGCCGGTACGCCGCCGCCACGTCGCCAGCAACGCGTGCGACAGCCGCGGCAACTGGTCGTCCGCGACCCCGCGCAGGTCCTCCAGGATCAGCTCGGTCAGCCCCGGCTCGACGGCGAGCCCGGCCCGCGCGGCCGGCTCCTCGACGGCCCTGCGCACCCCGGCGGGCGACATCAGCGGCACGATCTCCGGCCGCCGCATCGACCCGAGCAGCCCGGGGTAGGCCGCGCAGCGCGCGAAGAAGTCACCGCGTACGGCGATCACCACCGCCGCCGATGCCGACAGCTCGGCCAGCGCCGCCACGAACCGCCGCCGCGCCGTCTCGTCCCCGCAGGCGGTGAACACCTCCTCGAACTGGTCCACCACCACCAGCGTCGGCCCGGGCAGCCCGCGCCGGGCCGCGCCGGGGTCGGACTCGATGATCGCCCGCAGGCGTACGGGATCGGCCCCGCCGAGCACGGCCAGCTCACCGGCCAGCGCCGCCGTCGGCTCTGAGCCGGGGGTCAGCACGACGCACCGGCCCACCTCGTCCTTGAGCGCGGGCAGCAGCCCGGCCCGCAGCAGCGACGTCTTCCCGCAGCCCGACGGCCCCGTGACGAGCAGCGGCCCGCCCGTCTCGAACGCCTGCCCCCCGAGCACCATCGGCGGCCGCGCCGCTCTGAGCGCCTGCCGGACCCGCGCGGCCAGCGACCGCGTCGCGTCCTCGCGCCCGGCGAACACCCCCGCCTGCTCCGGCCCGTACGCCACCAGCCCCCGGTAGGGGCTGCCGGGGTCGCCCGGCGCGCCCACCGGCCGCTGCCGCACCCGGGGCGCCGCGTGGGCCGGGTTCGCGGCCAGCGGCGCCGGCTCACGCAGCTCGCCCGCCTCCCGCCGGGGGCGCGGGAACCCGGCGGCGGGCAGCGATCGGGCCAGGCGGTGATGGACGTGGTCGAGCGTGAACGCGGCCGGCCCCTCGGGGTCGCCCTCGTGCAGCAGCCGCAGCAGCCCGCCGCTGAGCGCGGTGTGCCGGACGCCGGGCAGCGCCCACGAATTGGGATCGCGGCTCGACGACGCCAGCACGTAGGCGCCGGGCCAGGCCAGCGGCTGATCCATCGCCTTGGCGGGCACCGGCCGCCCGCCGCCGCTGAAGCAGCAGTCGAGCACCACCACGGTCAGCTCCGCCCGCGACCCGGCGAGGATGCGCCGCACCAGCGCGTACGGCAGCGCCTGATAGCCCGCGGTGCCCTCGAAGAGGTCGACGGTCGCCCCGGTGGCGAGATAGAGCTCATCACCTGGCCCGAACAGGGCATGCCCCACGAAGTGGAACATCAGCACGCTCGTCGCCTCGCGCGCCGCCCGCTCCAGCGCCTCGCCCAGGTCTGCGGGCGTGGGCGGGTCGAGCAGCACGTCGAGCCGGTCGGGCGCCAGGTGCGCCCGCTCGGCCAGGCAGCGCGCGACGTCGGTGAGGGTGGCGGCCACGGCGGGCGCCTGCGGCAGCCGGGACGCGGGCCGATGCGTGCCCGTGCCGGCCAGCAGCACCCGGGCCCCCGCGTCGGCCAGCAGCAACGGTGGACCGTTCCAACGGGAGTCGCGCACGAGCCGCGTCTTCTCGATCGTGGCTGCTGATTCGTCCTCGGTCATCCGGCGTTCCACCGCGCAAAGGCTCGTCGAGTTCGGCGTTCGTAGGATGCCAATGTACGCACGTCCGGGGCGGCCGTCGAGGGGCACGAACGGCTGCTCAGCCGCCGCTATCGCCGCATATTCGGGCAGATCATGACGGCATTCGGGGTCACCAGTTGGCGGGCAGCCCGGGGGTCGTGGCGGGCAGCCGGCGACCCTGCGGATGGATCACGTACGCGACGCCGCCGCTGCTCGAACTCCGCAGCCACACGTTCTCGAACGCGGCCCGCGGATAGACCCGCCGCACGGCCGCGTTGCTCGGCGAGGCCGGGTCATTGGCGATCACGTCGCCGGTCTCGGTGAAGCCGACGACGACCATGAGGTGGCCGTCGGTGCCGTAACCCGCGCCCGGCAGCTCCTCCTCCCTGAACGACTGCGAGGTGATCACCGGAATGCCGGCGCCGATCAGCAGCTCCAGCTCCGTCAGCGAGCGCAGCCGGGTGATGAACCCGTCGAGGCCGTAGCGGCCGGCGTAGGCGGTGTTGAACGGCCAGTTGCCGGTGCCCTTGTAGGCGTGGTCGTAGGTGAAGCGGGCGGCGTGGTCGACCTCGGGGTTCGGGTCGGAGTCCTCGACCCAGGCGGTGTCCTGCTCGCTGGGCCAGGTGTCCCAGTAGCCCATGACCATCGTGGTCGAGGTCGGGCTGCACCACGCCTCGCCGCCGCCGTTCCACTCGGGGTAGTGGCCCTGGTGGATGTTCTGGGAGCGGCGCGGCACGGCCAGTTCCTTGCCCCACGCGCCGCCGCCTGGACTGACCGGCACGCTCGCGCGGCGCGGCACGTTGGAGCTCATCACGCCGGACGTCCGCACGCGCGGCGTCACGGAGGACCCCGGCCGCCGGTAGAGGGTCAGCCGGAGCTGGTAGGCGCTGAGCGGCTTGCCGGCCGCCGCGACCAGCGTGTCGACCGCCACCTTCCCGTCGGCGTCGGACTGGCCGGACACCGAGGTGCGCAGCACGTCGCCCTCCGCGTACGACCAGCGGCCCAGGGAGTACCACCGGGTCAGCCCCTCGGTGTTCCTGCCCCTGGCCTCGACCTGCAGCCAGCTCCCCGGCGGCACGTCGGCCGTCCACGACGCGATCAGCTCGGTGGCGGGGAAGCCGATGACCTGCTCGGGCCCGGTCCAGCGGGCGTACTCCCACGTCTTCGTGCCCAGCGCGTCGGTGTGGGAGACGGTGCCCGCCGCCTCCCCGAACACCAGCCCGCCCGCCGCCGTCGTGCCCTCGGCGGTGCCGGTGGTGAAGTCGGCCCGCTGGAACACCACGTCGGGGACCGCCGCGGCCGGTTTCGCCCCGGCCGGAGCGGCACAGGTCGTGACCAGGGCGAGAGTGGACAGGAACACGGTCAGCGCACGCATGGACCCACCTTGCTGTGAAGGCGCTCGGTGGGGCCGACAGTAGGCGCAGCGGGTGTGCCGAGCATCGGCAGATCTACGTATCAGGCGAGAGTCTGGGTCAATTCGTTCCGGTCCGCGGTGCACACCAGGCGGCCGCGGGCGCCGTTCACGATCGGCATGTACGGCGGCACGTGCCCGCACTCGACCCCGGCCACGATCGGCACGCCGAGTCCGCCCAGCGCGTCCAGCACGGCCTCCTCCTGGCTCAGCGAGGGGAGGCCGGGCGCCGGGGTGCGGCCCACGATGACGGCGTTCGCGCCGGTGAAGAAGCCGGCCAGGCGCATGCCGTGCAGGTGGCGGCAGATCTCGCCCGCGTCGTGCTCGCACGCCTCGACGTAGACCAGCAGCCCCTCGTCGCCGGCCGCCGCCGCGAAGCCGGGCACGTCGGCGTAGGGGGTGCCGGCGACGTCGGCGAGCGTCTCGATGCAGCCGCCGATCAGCCGGCCGGTCACCTCAAGGTCGCCGTCGCCGTCGAGCCGCCGCCACCGTCCTGGGGTGTCCAGCGTGAACGTGTCCACCTCGGGCGTCTCGATGTAGTCGTCGCGGCCGTGCGCGCGGTGGCGGCCGGGCGGGAGCTGGGTGAACGTCGTGCCAGGCGTCATCGTGACGATGTCGAGCCAGGTCAGCAGGCCCTCGGGGGCGCGGTAGGGGGTGTCCATGAGGTTGTTGCCGTGGACCGTGGCCACGCCGGTGAGCATCGTCAGCGGAGTGATGATCGTGGACATGTCGGAATAGCCCACCACCCAGGTCGGCTCGGCGGCGCGCAGCGCGTCCCAGTCGAGCAGCGGCAGCAGGTCGATCGCCGTCTGGCCGCCCCACGGCGGCACCACGGCCCTGATCGCCGGGTCGGTGAGCAGGGTCATCAGCTCGCGGGCCCGGTCTTCCGCCGGGGCGCTGACGTGGCCGGGGTCGTACAGGCAGGAGCCCGTCACCACCTCGAAACCGCGCGACTCCACCGTGCGGATCGCCGCCTCGAGCCGGGCGCGCAGCACGTCGGGCACGCCGGAGGAGGGGGCGGTGACGGCGACGCGGTCGCCGGGACGCAGCGGGGCGGGGTAGCGCGGATCCATGGCGGAGATCCTCGCACGATCGTCGCGCCGGTTCGTACCCCTTTTCGCGCATGATCCCCGGTGGGAAGGTGACGAGACCTACGACAGGACGGGAGCGGCTCGATATGCGGAAATATGTGATCATGGGCGTGCAGGGCAGCGGAAAGGGCACCCAGAGCGCGATGCTCGCCGCCGACCTCGACCTCGTCCACATCAGCGTCGGTGACATCTTCCGCTGGCACGTCAAGCACCACACCAAGCTCGGCGCCCAGGTACGCCGCCTCGTCGCGGCCGGCGAGCTGGTCGGCGACGACCTCGTGGCGGACGTCGTCAAGGACCGCCTCGAACTCCACGACTGGAACTACGGCTTCATCGTCGACGGCTTCCCGCGCAACCGGCGGCAGGCCGAGTTCTTCCTGGAGAGCTACGACCTCGACGGCGTCATCCACCTCGACCTGCCCGACGACGAGGTGCGCAGGCGGGTGCTGGCCCGGCGGCTGTGCGCGCGGTGCGGCATGGACTACAACCTCATCGCCCACCGGCCCGAGGAGGAGGGGCGCTGCGACGTGTGCGGCGGCGAGCTGGTGACCAGGGCCGACGACACCCCCGACGCGCTGGCCAGGCGGCTCGCCGACTACCACGACAAGACCGGGCCGGTGCTGGAGTTGTTCCGCCGCAAGGAGTACGTGCTGACCATCGACGCCCGCGCCGACAAGCTCGCCGTCCAGCGGACCATCCGCACCCGCTTCAACCTGCCGCCCTACCAGGGCTGACCCGTGAGGCAAAGAGTCGGTCACGGCGGCTCATGATTGCGGTCGGACCGCCCCCGGGACCCGGCTCCCCGGGAGGAGGATCACCAGCGGGTCGAGACAGGCACGTCACGCGGGGGTACGACATGGGCAGGCCCGGAATCGCGGCGATCATCGCGCTCGCCGCGCTGGGCACCGCCGCCTGGGCGGCGACCACTCCACCCGCCGTCGAGACGCTTCCGGCGGCCGGCCCACCCGCCACCCCGCGCTCGTCGCCCGGCACGCCGGCGCTCACCGCCGGCCGGTCTCCTGCGGACCTCGGCGCGGACGCGGGTCTCGGGGCCGGCGCGGGGGCGTGGTTCGCGCCCGGCGGCGCCGCGCGGGGTCCGGGGTCCGGGGCCGCGCCGGGCAGCGCCGCCAAGAGCGCGATGGGGCCGTCCTGGCTCGTGGGGGCGCCGACGTACGGGCCGGAAGGGGAGCTGGGCGGCCGGCGGAGCGGGCCGGAGGGGGAGCTGGGCGGCCGGCGGGGCGGGCCGGCGGCGCCCAGGCCGAGCGGGACGGGGACGCCCAGGCCGAGCGGGACGGGGACGCCGCGTGTCCCCGCGAACCTGCACGTCACCCAGGACCTAACCCCTGATCCGGTGATCATCGGCGGCGAGGCGGTCTACGTCATGTCCGTCACGAACGCCGGCGTGACGGACGCCACCGGCGTCATCGCCACGGCCGTGCTCGACCGCGACCTCACCCCCGGTCGCCTCCCGGACGGCTGCTCGCTCACCGGACGCACGGTCACCTGCGCCATGGCGCTCCCTGCGGGCGGCAGTGTCGCGATCGAGCTGCCGGTCAGCACCGATCCCGCCCTCCAGGACGGCACCAGCCTGGTCAACCGCGCCCACGTGACCGCACCCGACGCGCTCGCCGGTGAGGACGAGCTGACGACGCGCGCGCGGGCGGTCGCCGAGATCGAGGTACGCCAGGAGGGCACCCCGCAGGAGGTGGGCCACGGCGAGCGGATCCCTTACCGGCTGACGGTGACCAACCACGGCCCCTCACGGGCGGCGGACGTCTCCCTGCACAACCCGGCCGACGGCGACCGCGCGACGATAGCCGAGCGCCCGGCCGAGTGTCCGCCCAGCGGCTCCGCGTCCACCTGCCCGCTGGGCCCGCTCGCGCCGGGGGAGAGCAGGACGTACGGGTTCAGCCTGACCCCGCACGTGGCGGGCCCGCTGACGATCTGCGCGTCCGTCACCACGGGCGGCGGCGAGGAGAACACCGAGGACAACCACGCCTGCGCCGACACGGTCGTGGCGGCGGCGGAACCGGGCCAGGAGAGCATCGAGGAGCCGGAGGAGACTCCGGAGCCCACCCCCAGCGCCTCCCCGGACAAGGAGCGCAAGAGCACCGGGCACGAGCCGGACGAGCCTCGCAGCGAGCGCGGCCCCGAGCCGCCGGCCGCCGCCGGCGACGTGCCGCCGCCCGCGCACCACAGCGGTGAGACCCTGCCGCTGACCGGCGCGTCGATGTGGATGCTCGGCCTCGGCGTGGCGGTGCTGCTCGCGATCGGCCTGCTCGTCCGCTTCTTCTCCCACCAGGACAGGCGAACCCCCTGACCTGCACCTGCCCGGCGTCAGTTCACGACGTCGCGGGTCCACGACCCGAGCACGAGCAGGGTCTTGGTGCCTGTGACGTTCCCGGCCCTGCGCAGCCGGTCGATGACCTGCTGGAGGTGGCCGAGGTCGCGCACCCGTACGTGGATCAGCGCGTCCGGGTCGCCCGCGATCGTGAACACGGCCTGCACCTCGGGCACGTCGGTGGCGGTGCGGATGATCTCGGCGACCGGGGTGGTGCCGGGATAGCGCAGCTCGGTGAAGGCCTCGATGCCCCAGCCGAGCTTGGCGTAGTCGATCTGCACGGCGAAGCCGGTGATCACGCCCAGCTCCTTGAGCCGGTCCACCCGCCGCTTGACCGCCGCCACCGACAGCCCGATACGCTCGGCCATCTCGGAGAACGTCCTGCGCCCGTCCTCGCGCAGCAGCCGCAGCACCTGGTGATCGATGTCGTCCACCTCAGGCACGGAGTACGCCCCCTTCATGCGCAAAGAACGCCGGCTGGCACGTCCATGAACTCATATTGTTTGCGTCTTCGGCCCGGTTTCTCGTCTAATACTTGCGCATATCATGCCCTGGTTGCTGTGCTGGGAAGCACGGCGCCCACGAGGCGAGCACGTAAGAAAGCCAGGAGGTTCGCATGAGCGTGAGCGAGACTCCCGCCCCCGTGTCGCTCGACGACAAGTACACGGCGCAGGACGGCCGCGTGCTCATCTCGGGCATCCAGGCCCTGGTCCGCTTGACGCTGGAGCAGCGCCGCCTGGACGACGAGCGCGGGCTGGACACCCGGGCGTTCGTCAGCGGCTACCCCGGTTCGCCGCTGGCGGGCGTGGACCTGGAGATGGGCAGGGCGGCGAAGTTCCTGGAGCCCGCCGGCGTGGTGGTCAAGCCGGGGCTGAACGAGGAGCTGGCGGCCACGGCTGTGGCCGGCACGCAGCTGCTCGACCAGGTGCCGGGCCGCCGCCACGAGGGCGTGACGGGCTTCTGGTACGGCAAGAACCCCGGCCTCGACCGGGCCGCCGACGCCCTCAGGCACGCCAACGTGGCGGGCACGGCGCCGCTGGGCGGCGCCGTGGCCTGGATCGGTGACGACCCCGGCTGCAAGTCGTCCACGCTGCCCAGCTCGTGCGAGCCGATGTGCCAGAGCCTGTCGATGCCGCTGCTGGCGCCGGGCTCGGTGGCCGAGGTCATCGAGTTCGGGCTGCACGCGGTGGCCATGTCGCGGGCGACGGGCCTGTGGGTCGGCCTGAAGATCGTCGCCGACATCGCCGACGCCTCCGCCACCGTCGACCTCGGCCCGCTGCGCGCCGGCATCCCCGAGCCGGGGCGCGCCTCCCGGGGTCCCGCGCCCATCCTGCTGGGCCCCGCCGCGCTCGACGCCGAGCACGACATGCTCACCCGCCGCCTCGACCTGGCCCGCGCCTACGCCCGCGAGCACGGGCTCAACCGGGTGACGGCCGGCGCCGGCAACACCACGCTGGGGGTGCTCGCGTCCGGCGCCACGTACGCGGTGGTCGAACGCGCCCTCGCCGACCTCGGCATCGACGAGGCCGCGATGGACGCGCACGGCCTGCGGCTGATCAGGATCGCGATGCCGTTCCCGCTCGACCCCGCCGAGCTGGCCGAGCTGACCTCGGGCCTCGCCCGGGTGCTGGTGGTCGAGGACAAGGTGCCGTTCCTGGAGGGTCATCTCAAGCAGGCCCTGTACGGCGGCGCGCACGTCCCCCAGATCGTCGGCCGCGACCTGCTCACCGCCAGGGGCACGCTGGGCGCCGACGACGTGGCCAAGGCGATCGCCACCTGCCTCGGCATCGAGCCGCCGCGCCGCGAGCGCCGCCGTGGGCTGCTGCCGGTGGTGGCGGCGCGCACGCCGTACTTCTGCTCGGGCTGCCCGCACAACACCTCCACCCGCACCGCCGACGGCACGCTGGTCGGCGTGGGCATCGGCTGCCACGCGATGATCGCGCTCGACGGCCACGGTCGCGGCACCCAGGTCGGCATCACCCAGATGGGCGGCGAGGGCGCGCAGTGGATCGGGCTGTCGCCGTTCACCGACGACCGGCACTTCGTCCAGAACCTCGGCGACGGCACCTACCACCACTCCGGGTCGCTGGCCATCAGGGCGGCGGTCGCGGCGGGGGTGCCGATGACGTACAAGCTGCTCTACAACGACGCGGTCGCCATGACCGGCGGGCAGCGGCCCGAGGGGCGGCTCGACGTGCCCGCCCTGACGCGGGAGCTGGCCCTGGAGGGCGTGCGGCGGGTGGTGATCACCACGCCGGAGCCCGAGACGTACCGGGGAGTGGAGCTCGCGCCGATCGCCTCCGTACGGCACCGCGACGACCTGCCCGAGGTCGAGAAGGAGCTGGCCGCGATCGGCGGGGTGACCGTGCTCATCCACGACGACCGCTGCGCCGCCGAGGAACGGCGGCTGCGCAAGCGCGGCAAACTCCCCACGCCCGCCCAGAAGGTGCACATCAATGAGCGCGTCTGCGAGGGCTGCGGCGACTGCGGCGACGTCTCCACGTGCCTGTCCGTGCAGCCGGTCGAGACCGAGTACGGCCGCAAGACCCGCATCCACCAGGCGTCCTGCAACACCGACCTGAGCTGCCTCAAGGGCGACTGCCCTTCGTTCCTGCTGGTCGAGCCGGGCACCAAGGAGCCGAGGAAGGCGCCCGCGCCGCCCGTCACCCCGCCAGAGCCGGTCACCTCCCACGCCGACGAGACGCTCATCAGGATGCCCGGCATCGGCGGCACCGGCGTGGTCACCGTCTCGCAGATCCTGCAGATGGCCGCCCACCTCGACGGGCTGCACGCCACCGGCCTGGAGCAGACCGGGCTCGCGCAGAAGGGCGGGCCCGTGGTCAGCGACGTGCGCATCGGCAAGCGGCCGCCGGCCGGGCACGTCCGCGCCTCGCGGGGCAGCGCCGACGTGCTCATCGGGTTCGACGTGCTGGGGGCGGCGGCCGACGCCACGCTGTCCGTGGCGGCGCCCGGGCGTACCGTCGCCGTGCTGAACACCTCCGTCGTGCCCACCGCCGCCATGGTGACCGGCCGCGTTCCCGTCCCCGGCCACGCCGACGCGGTCGCCCGCGTCGCCTCCGCCACCCGCGCCCAGCACTGCGTGGACGCGCACGCGCTGTCGGAGGAGCTGTTCGGCGACCACATGCCGGCCAACCTGCTGCTGCTCGGCGCCGCGTACCAGCACGGCTGCCTGCCCGTCGGCGCCGACGCGATCGAGCGGGCCATCACGCTCAACCGGGCCTCCGTGGAGCAGAACCTGGCCGCGTTCCGGTGGGGACGGGCCGTCGCGCACGACCCCGACGCCGTGCGCAGGGCCGTCCTGCCCGCGCCTTCCGAGCCGCCGACGTTCGAGGAGGTCGTGGCCGAGCGCGTCGCCGACCTCACCGGCTACCAGAACGCCACCTACGCCCGTACGTACGCCGACGACGTCCGCGGCGTCGCCGCCCGCGCTCTGGAGCGGGCCGGCGAGGAGGCCGGCGCCGCCATCGCCCTCGCCTACGCGCGCGGCCTGCACAAGCTGATGGCCTACAAGGACGAGTACGAGGTCGCCCGCCTCCACCTCGACCCCGCCGAGCAGGCGCGGCGCGAGCGCGAGTTCGGCACCGGCGCGAAGGTGACGGTGCTGCTGCACCCGCCGGTCCTCCGCGCGATGGGCATGAAGCGCAAGATCAAGATGGGCCGCTCCGCCGGGGTGCTCTTCCGCGGCCTGCGCGCCGCGAAGGTGCTGCGGGGGACCGCGTTCGACGTGTTCGGCAAGGCCGAGGTGCGCCGCGTCGAGCGGGCGCTGGTCGGCGAGTACCGCGAGCTCGTCCGCACCGCGCTCGACCGCCTCACCCCCGCCAACGCCGCCGTCGTCGAGGAGCTCGCGGGCCTGCCCGACCTGATCCGCGGGTACGAGGACATCAAGCTCGCCCGGGTCGCCGAGTTCCGCGAACGCGCGCAGAAAGCGTTGGAGAACCTCTGAATCCTCAGGAGTCATCGTGACCGTCGAACGCCTGCTGCCGGACCAGGACGCCAGAGACCTCATCGAGCTGGCCCGCGACATCGCCGACAAGGAGCTGGCCCGCCGGGTCGACGAGCACGAACGCTCCGAGACCTACCCCGAGGGCCTGTTCGCCACCTTGGGCGCGGCCGGGCTGCTCGGCCTGCCCTACCCGGAGGAGTACGGCGGTGGCGGGCAGCCGTACGAGGTGTATCTGCAGGTCATCGAGGAGCTGGCGATGCGCTGGGCGGCCGTCGCCGTCGCCACCAGCGTGCACACGCTGGCCTGCTACACCGTCTTCACCCACGGCACCCCCGAGCAGCGCGACCGGTGGCTGCCCCGCATGCTGGCCGGCGAGCTCATCGGCGGCTACAGCCTGTCCGAGCCGCAGGCCGGCTCCGACGCCGGGGCGCTGACCTGCCGCGCCGAGAGCGTCGCCGACGGCTACCGCATCACCGGCAACAAGGCGTGGATCACGCACGGGGGCATCGCCGACTTCTACGCCCTCTTCGCCCGTACGGGGTCCGGCTCGCGCGGCGTCTCCTGCTTCCTCGCCCCCGGCTCCGCCGACGGCCTCACCTTCGGCCGCCCGGAGGAGAAAATGGGGCTGCACGCCGTACCGACGACCAGCGCCCACTGGGACGGGGTGCTCGTGGACGCCGACCGCCTCATCGGCGAGGAGGGCCAGGGCCTCCAGATCGCCTTCAGCGCCCTCGACTCCGGCCGCCTGGGCATCGCCGCCTGCGCCACCGGCCTCGCCCAGGCCGCTCTGGACGAGGCGGTGGCCTACGCGAAGGAACGCAAGACCTTCGGCAAACGCATCATCGACCACCAGGGCCTGGGCTTTTTGCTGGCCGACATGGCCGCCGCCGTCGACACCGCCCGCGCCATGTACCTGGACGCCGCCCGCCGCCGCGACGCCGGCCTTCCCTACGGCCGCCACGCCTCGATCGCCAAACTGGTCGCCACGGACGCCGCCATGAAGGTCACCACGGACGCCGTCCAGGTGTTCGGGGGGTACGGGTATACGCGGGAGTTCCGGGTGGAGCGGTACATGCGCGAGGCCAAGATCATGCAGATCTTCGAAGGCACCAACCAGATCCAAAGATTGGTCATCAGCCGCGACCTGGCGAAGTGAGGACGGCCGAGTCAGGACGGGGATATCGACGAGGAGAACGGCTGCTTCTACGCTTCGCGCATGTTGCCTCCTGGAAGCTGGTCCAGGCCTGCGGGTGAAAGTCCCGTCCGGGTAAGCATCGGAGCGCCCGGTAGCAGGCCCCGGTTCGTCGTGGAGACATGGCGGGCTGGAAGCCGGTGGTGAAGTCGTCCGGAGGGCAGCGGGAGTCCGAGGGGATCGTAGTACCGCTGATCGGGGTGCAGCACAACGCGCCGGGAGGGAAGGGCCCTCACTTTGATCACGCGTGCGGCGAGGGTAAGCACCAGGGCATGACCCAGGATGGCGGGCTGATTGCCGTTCTCGTGCCCGAAGCACCTGTCCTTTCAGGCTCCAACGCTGTGGCCGTTTACGTTCAGGACGGACACGTCGGTTACCTGCCCAGCGAAGTCGCGGCAAGGGTGGGGCCCAGGATCCGGGCATTCGGTTCCAGCCAGGGTGGCCGGTTCATCTCATGCCCGGCGCGAATTCACCTGCATCCACCGCAACTGGCCGGTGTGAACGTCGAGGCACGACGTAAGCTCGGCGCTTGGCGCAGCTCCGAGAGCAACCTGCGATTCATCATCGATCAGTTCGCCGAAGCCGGCGACCCGACCATGGGTGAAGCATGCTCGTTGCTTGCCCAGACCCTCCGCTATCAGCCTGGCCGCCGCGACGAGACCCTCATCGCTTATGTGGATGCCCTCTACTACCGTCGGCTCGACGCCGACCTGTGGCGTGACCTCATCGACTATGCCTCGCCTGCGCCTCACATACCGATGCTGACCGAACTCTTCGCGATCAGCCCGTCGCCTGTACGCCCTGCCTTGCTTCCGCTCCTGGTCTCCATTTCCGATGGACGTGACCGTATGGGCCATCTCGACCCGGCCAAGGGACCACGACTTCGGGCGGCAGCACCGATGCGAAAACCGCCGACCGGCTCACAACGTGGCTCGTCAAGCAGGGCCAGGACGCAGAGGCAGCGCAGGTTCTCAGGCAGGCACTTACACGTCCCTCCGACGGGGTCACCCTTCGACAGCGCCTTGATAAACGACTCGCTCGCTGCGAGAGGGCGCCCGACTAAGAATTGAAAGGGGCGCGACGTCGGTGGCATTGTCAACGTGCATGTGCTGTGACCGCCACGATCCCACGGGCGAAACCTGGCGCGATAACCATCGTCGAAGGCAGCCCAGCCTTATCGTCATCACTGATCCGGGTTGCTGATTCGAGTTTCATCGAGATCTACCGGCGTGGCGTCGGACCAGATTTTCTCTGCTTCAGCAACGAAATGTTCGAACCACTCGCCGTCGTGCGGGCGGATTATCTGCTTGGGCTCCCCCCGCGCTCGGTAGCTGAAGTACTCGAGGAATAGGGATGAGGTATCGGTATGCTTGCCCGTGGACGTATCGACTCCTACGATTCCCATGGCGATCGGATGTTGCGACAGGCGAACGGATATATCTCCACCTGTAGAGTGCTTCAATTCTTGAAGCAGTCGTAGCGTGTGCCATATGCGTTCTTTCACGCTCGTGACCGATCTCTCCGCATAGTATCGATCTGCCGCGAGCTTGGCGGCTGGAGACTCCGGATCCACAAGCACCACCCGTACGCTGGTTCCGGCGCTGAGCCATTCTTCCAAGTTCGCATAGTTGCTGTTTATCAAGGTGTTTCGTGTTACGCCGGTGATGAGCAGTTCGCGGCCGGCTGCCATGGCCTGCTCCAGATGGCTTCCGTAAGCAGCCATGAGCCCAGGTCGAGGAAGCCGTGATATGGCCTCAACCTTGGAAAGTGGCCAAGGGGTGCCTTCCTCCCACATCCGACGGGCCTCTGCCACATAGTGCGCGTACCAAAAACCGTCCTGGGGGGTGAGCTTGAATATTGGTGCTGCTTCTCCCGGAGGACGGTGCTCATAGTGTTGCACATAGACAACCGCGTTCGCGGTTTCGGCGTCGATTGCATTGACACCGATCTTCGGCAGGAACGAGGCCACGCGCACTTCTAAGAAGCCCTGGGTGCCGTCCCGTATCAACAACAACTCGTCCAGCGCGCGTTTGACGGTCTCCGCAAGATGGTCAGCGTCTTGCGGAATCGACCCTTCCTGGCTGGCGACCTGCATCAACGCTGCATTTGTAGGGTCCAGCAGGAGAACCTGAACCCGTGAACCTCTTGCCAGGGAGCGGCGCAATGGCCCCCTCATCGTCGGCAGGGTTCTCGACATCGTGTTGCCTATGAAGAGCCAAGTGTCTGCAGACGCTCTGCTCTGATGCAACTCAGCCGGAAAGGCCGCCATGAAAAAGTCGGTCAGGTCCATTCGCTGGGAACGTGTGACCTCTGCGATGTGACGACGTGAACGGATCTGAGAGAGTGCGAGGAAGGCGAGAAGAGCAAGGATTACGGAAGCCAGGGTCTTGGTGTCATCGATGACGTTCAAGGAGCCCATGACCGTGAAGATAAGGGCCGTCGCTGCGAGGATGTACAGATCTAAATTATCATCGAATATGAGTTTTGCCATTGCTCGTTTTGCGCGTCCAGGCGTTGTCACACAATGATGTTACTCTCTGATGCCGTTCATGCAACGAGTTGCTTTGGTGTGACCGACCGTCGAGGTGGATCGTCTCGGCCTGCTCCGCGCCAGAGCTGCGGTGTTTCGCGGATAAGTGGTTGGCGGGCGGTGCCTGGCTTCTGGGATGGTATGGGCATGGAGAGCGTGCGGGATGTCTCTGGGCTGGCCGAGGCTGTTCAGCGGGGAGAGCGGGTCAGGTATCTGATGTTCTGGGGGCATCGAGCGCCGCGGGGTGGTGGGGTGGGGGCTGGGTGTTTGTCTCAGTGGTGGCCGGCCACATTTGTGGTGGACGGGGTGTCCTATTCGTCGGCTGAGCATTTCATGATGGCTGCCAAGGCGCGGCTGTTCGGGGATGAGGAGATGGCGGCCGCGATTGTGGCGGCTTCGCATCCCAAGCAGGCCAAGGATCTGGGGCGGCGGGTGCGGGGGTTCCGTGAGGAGGTTTGGGAGGCGGCTCGGTTCGATGTCGTGGTCCAGGGGAATCTGGCGAAGTTCGGGCAGAACTCCGAGTTGCGCGACTACCTCCTGAAGACGGGGGAGCGGGTGCTCGTGGAGGCCAGTCCGGTTGATCGGGTTTGGGGGATCGGGCTGGCGGCTGATGATGAGCGGGCTGAGCGGCCCGAGGCTTGGCGGGGGCTCAATTTGCTGGGGTTTGCTCTTATGGAGGTTCGGGAGGCTCTGCGGGGGATGTAGGCGATTGAGTACGTGGTACTCATGCCGTCCCCCGACCCCCGCCGTACGTTCGCGGCGTGTCCACCTCAGTCTTACGAGTAACCCTTGCGCTCATCATGACCGTCGCGGGCCTGGCCCTCGTCGGTTCCCCCGCCGCCCAGGCGGCGGACACCCAGCCGTTGAACGTGCGGATCCTTCTGGTGAACTGCGCGGCCCCCTGCGACGAGCAGGGGCTGGAAGCCGCAGGCGAGAGTACGCCGGACTTCTACGGGAAGATCACGTTCGCCGGCTTCCCCACCCACACCACCCCCAGAGCGCCCGACGACCAGTCGCAGGTCGCCCCGTTCTGGACGCACTCCCAGCAGATCCCCACGACGGTGGTCGAGCAGGAGATCTCGATCCAGATCTGGGACCACGACAGCACGTCGGGCGACGACCTGGCCGACACCTCGCCGGTGGCGGGGCAGGCCGACACGCGGTTCAAGGTCAACATGATCCACGGCACGGTCTCCGGCGACCTGAACGACAGCACGGGGTGCGTGGCCGGGAACGGGGAGCCGGGCGGCGGGATCTTCGGGCCGGATCCGAAGCCGTCCGTGCAGGTCTGCCTCGAGGTGACGCCGCACGCGGTGGCCGACTCCGACGGGGACGGGTTCACGGATTACGCGGAGCACCGGGGCCTCGATTTCGACGACGACAACGTCGTGGACCTGACCCTGCCCGGTGTGGACCCGGAGCGCCGCGACGTGTACGTCGAGATCGACTGGATGAAGGACAGGAAGCCGCAGGACGGCGTGCTGGAGAGGGTCGAGGAGGTGTTCGACAGGGCTCCGGTGACCAACGAGCAGACCGGCGCGACGGGCCTGGCGCTGCACCTGGTGGCGGACGAGGAGGTGCCGTACGCCGAGGCGATCGACTTCAGCGACGACCGGCGGCCAGGCGCGTACGACGACTTCGACGACATCAAGTCGGGCTCCTGCGGTCCGGACGGCGACGGGCACTTCGGCACGAAGGCTGACCGGGCCAGCCCTCTGTGCGAGGAGATCGTGCAGTTCAAGCGCCGCCACTTCAGGTATGGGGTCTTCATCAACGGCCTGACCGGCAGCGGCACCACGTCGGGCCGGGCGGAGCTGCACGACCGTGGCGGCGACGACTTCGTGGTGTCCCTGGGCCGCTGGACGGACGACATGCTCAGGGCGGGCGGCGGCCGCGTCGCCGTCGAGCAGGGGACGTTGCTGCACGAGCTGGGTCACACCTTCGGCCTCGGCCACGGCGGCCGCTACACCAACGGTGTGGTCGACTCGATCAACTGCAAGCCCAACTACCAGAGCGTGATGAACTACGCCTGGCAGACGCAGAACCTCGACTCCGGCCGCCCTCTCGACTACCAGCGCTTCGGCAAGCAGACGCTGCTGGAGAACGACCTCGACGAGACGCAGGAGCCGGGGCTGGCGGGCGCTCGCGAGCCGGTGATCCACGGCAAGGGTGGCGTGGTGGCCAGGTCCGACCCGGACGAGAAGATCGATTGGGACGGCGACGGCACGTTCACGACCGACGCAGTCGCCGACATCAACCACATTCCGGACTTCGAGGAGGGCTGCACCAGCGACGACGCCAGTGAGCGGCTGGTCAGCAACCCCGACTGGAGCCAGCTGGTCTACGGCTTCACCGGTAGCCCGTACTGGGCCGACGGCAACCACGGCCCGATCGTGCCCGAGCTGACCGGCGACGCCGTGCTCAAGGTGACGGCGGTCGACCTGACCGCGGGGATGACCGTCGACAAGGCGGAGGCCGCGGGTGGGGACACGGTGACCGCGACCGTGACGATCGGGAACAAGGGGGCGAGCACCTCCTCCGAGACGTCGGTGACGTTCACACCGCCGGTCGGCGACCCGGTCACCCGCCCGCTGGACGACCTGGCGCCGGAGCGTACGGCGACCGAGACGTTCACGTACGAGATCCCCTGTACGGCTGCCGACGGCAGCGCGCTCACCAGCACCGCCGAGGTGACGGGCGAGAACGCCGACGGCTTGCCCGAGCCGGAGTCGACGCTGGCCGACAACAAGGCCACGGCCGTCACCACGGTCAGCGCGCCGGTCATGGCGGTGACCGCCACGGCGACGGCGTCGGTGCACGCGGGCGAGGCGATCACGTACACGATCGGGCATCGCAACACCGGCCACGCGCCCGCGACGGGGGCGGAGCTGACATACGTGCTGCCCGCCGACGTCTACTACAGCCAGGCGCTGGACGCGGGCGCGGGCCCGCGCCCCGGCGAGGTCACGAGGAGCGACGACGGCACGACGACGCTCACCTGGCCGCTCGGCACGGTCGCGCCGGGCGCGTCCGGAGAGGTCACCTTCACCGCGCGGCCCGGCCTGCTGTTCGAGGCGGGCGCCACGGTGACGGGACGGGCGAGCCTCGCCTACGGCGGCGCCAACGACTGCACGTTCGGCCCCGCCGCGGCCACCGCGCAGACGGCGATCACCGAGGCCGCGCCCGGCAGGCACCCGCTGCTGTCCACGCTGTGGGCGCTGCGCACCGACCTGCGTACGGACGAGGTGCGGGCCCGTGTCCAGGCCACCGACACCCGCTTCGACGGGAACGGCGACGGCGCGCTGTCGCAGAAGGAGACGTCGGACGCGCTGCTCCTGCCTTTGCTCCAGCCCAAGGAGCTCAAGGCCGAGCTGCTGGCCACCACGCTCAACCTGGCCACCCGCCAGATCAACGCCGGCACGCACGTCCACACGCCGACCATCACCAAGCTCAAGCTCGAGACCGTCGGCGACGCCGTGAGGCACGCGCGGCAGGTCCTGGCCGAGCCGCCGACCGTGGGCAACCTCGTCGCCTACACGGACGCGACACTGGTGCTCGTCCAGATCAACTCCGGAGTGGCGGAACGGTACTAGAGAGCACGGATGGCGGCCGCACGCGTGCGGCCGCCATCCTCATGGAAAGGTCAGGAGCTCGGGCAGGTGTGGCGGTACTCCTCGACCGCCAGCCCGCTGGGCGGCGGGCAGAGGAACTGCTCGTAGCGGGTGTCGTCGTCGACGAACCGCTTCAGCCAGGCCACCATCGACTTGGCCATCGTGGTGTTGGTGGTCTGCGGGAAGAAGTGGCTGGCGTTGTTCAGCTCCAGGTACGCCTTCTCCGACGACGCCGGGATGCTCTCGTAGAACGGCTCCGAGTGGCTGCGTACGGGGGCGATGCTGTCGCTCTCACCGCCGATGATCATCGTGGGGACGCGCACGCCCGACCACGACTTCTGCAGGTTCCACGGCGCGATCGGCACCGCCGCCTGCAACGAGGACCGGCTGCTCGCCGCCTCCAGCGAGCCGCCGCCGCCCATGGAGTGGCCCGCCACGGCCAGCCGCGAGGAGTCGATGCGGCTGCGTACGGTCAGCGAGCTGTCCTCGACCAGGTAGTCGAGGGCGGCGAGGAGCTGGCGGCCCCGGCTGTCCGGCTGGTCGTAGAGGGTGTTCGTCTCGATGCCGATCACCACGAAGCCGTGTGAGGCGATGCGCGGGCCCAGCCACGACAGGCTGGACCAGCGGGCGGTGTAGCCGGGCGAGATGGCGATCGCGCCGAACGTGCCCTGGCTGGTGTCGAGCGGATAGTAGATCGTGCCGCCGCCGAAGCCGCTCACCAGCGACGAGACGCTGGTCTGCCCGGTCGAGAACGGGCCCCGGGAGGCTTCGAGCAAGGCGTCGGTCGGGGCGGGGCCGCGCTCGTACGGGCTCGCCGCCTGGGCGGGGGAGGCGGCCGCGAGGGCGCCGGCGATCAGTGAGACGGTGAGGGCGAGTTTGGTGAACGTTCGCGCGCCGAATCGGGGGGCTAAGAGCTGCACGTCGTCATACTCCCTGCTCATCGGGGGGTGCTTCGGGTGGTGACAGCTGTCTTTCGCCATTGTTCGGAGCGCTCGTCAACCGTGCATCGGTGAAATCACCGGTCCTGCGATCAGGACATGAGCCTTACCAGTTCGACGCGGGAGCGGACGCCGAGCCGGCTGAAGATGTTGCGCAGGTGGTGCTCGACCGTGCGGCGGCTGAGGAACAGCTGCTCGGCCACCTCCTTGTTGGTGGCGCCCTCGGCCACCATGCGGGCGATGCGCAGCTGCTGCGGGGTGAGCTGGCTCGTGGCCGCCGGCGGTGCCGGGCCGACCGGTTCGCCCGACGCGCGCAGCTCCGTCCGCGCCTGCTCGGTCCACAGGCGGGCCCCGTACCGTTCGAACGTCTCCAGCGCCGCGTGCAGGTGCGTCCTGGCCGCGCCGGGGCGGCGGTCGCGGCGCAGTGCGCTGCCGTACAGCAGCCGCGTCCGCGCCGCCTCGAACTCGTGGCCGCCCTGCCCGTGCAGCTCCAGCGCCTGCCTGAACAGCTCGTCCGCCTCGCGCGGGGCCGCCAGCAGCGCCCGGCAGCGGGCGACGAGCGCCCGCAGGTCAGGGCTGCGCGTGCTGCCCACCCAGCCCTCCAGCACCTTCAGCGCCGCCTCGGCGCCCTCATGATCTCCGGTACGCGCGCACGCCTCGATCAGGTGCGGCGTCGCCATCACCCTGATCACCACATGCCGGCTGGTACGCCGCTCCGCCCGCAACCGCCCCGCCGCGTCCGCGGGCCGCCCTGCCGCCAGGTCGAGGCAGGCCAGCGCCCAGGTGCCGATCGCGCCCGCGATGCCCAGGTCGTGCGCGCCTGCCAGGTCGATGGCCGCGTCCGCGCGGATCCTGCACGTCTCCTGGTCGCCCTCCACCGCCGCCGTCATCGCCAGCCAGGCCAGGTGCTGGGCGGCCGTGTTGCGCTGGCCCGCCTCCCTGGCCAGGTGGAGGCCGCGCGCCGCGGTGTCGGCGACCGAGGCGTAGCGGCCCGACCACACCTCCGGGTAGATCGCGTACTCCAGGAGCTGCGGCACCGCCGAGGCCGCCCCGCGCGCGCCGGCCGCCTCCAGTGCGCGGGCCGACAGGCGGTGGGCGGTGGCGTCCTCCCCCAGCAGCATGCTCGCCACGCCCGCCCACGCCAGCACCGACGGGTCGTCGACTGTGCCGGTCACTGTGCCGGTCACTGTGCCGGTCACTGTGCCGACCAACGGGTCGGCCAGCTCCACCACCCGGCGCAGCGGGGCCGCCGCCTCCCGGTGAGCGCCGCTGAACGTCGCCGCCATCCCCTCCAGGTACTCGAACATCAGCTGCGCCGGCACCTGCTCGTCCGGGCGGCGCAGGGCGGCGGCCTGCCTGGCGATCGCGATGAACGCCCGGTTGTCGCCCGCCCGGTAGCTGGCGTCCGCCGCACGTACGAGGGCTCTGAGCCCCAGCATGCGGTGGCTCTCCAGCAGCCAGGTCGCGGCGGCCAGCAACTCCTCCCTGGCGCTGCCCGTCTCGCCGCCGAGCAGCTCCAGGCTGCCGCGCAGCAGGCGTACGTGGGCGCGCACCTCGTTCGGGGCCCTCGCCAGGTCGTGCAGGCGGGCCAGGAGGGCGCGGGCCACCTGCGGGCGGCCCGCGATCCAGGCGTGCCTGGCCGCCGCGGCCAGCCGTTCCGCCTTCTCGGGGCGGTGCCTGCCGGTCAGCTCGGCCGCCCGCTCCAGCGCCAGGTACGGCTCGGGGTGGCCGCCCGGCGTACGGTCCTTGAGCGCCGCCGTGGCCAGGTCGTCGGCCAGCCGGTCCGGGTCGGCGTCCATGGCCCATGCGCGATGCCAGGCGCTTCTTTGCTCCGTGCCTGCTTGCGCGAGGAGGCGGTGGGCGCTGCGGCGGGTCAGGAGGGTGGCGCCGTGGTAGACGACGCCGCGCAGGGCGGGGTCGTGGAAGGCGTACCGGTCGCCGGTGGCGTACAGGATGCCCGCCCGCTCGGCCGGCTCCAGGGCGGTGAGCGCGCAGCCGGGGCGGGCCGCCGCGATCAGCGTGGGCACGTCTATCTCGGGGTCGGCGGCGATCAGCACCAGCAGCCGCCGCGTCTCCTCCGGCAGCGCGGCCAGCCGGGCCGCGTGCTCCCGCCACAACCGGCCGTCCCTGGGCAGCGTCTCGGGCGGGGCGGCGAGACCGGCGAGCTGCTCGCGGCTGAGCGACCCGATCAGCTCGGCCAGCGCCAGCGGGTTGCCCCGGGCGACCTGGTCGAGCGCCGCCAGCAACTCCTCGCTGACCTCGCCGGGCGCGAGATCGTCGGCGAGCTCCCGTACGGCCGCCCGCTCCAGCCCGCTGAGCACCCGCACCGGTAGCCCGGCCGCCCAACCCTCGTCCGCACGCGCGCTGAACATCACCGCCACCCGCTCGCCCCCCACCCGCCTGGCCACGAACGCCAGCACCTCGCGACTGGCGTCGTCAAGCAGATGAACGTCATCCACGCAGACGAGCACCGGCCGCTCACCGGCGACCTCCGCCAGCAATGCGAGCACGGCCGCCGGCAACGCCAGCCCGCTCTCGGCGTTCCCGGGCGCGAGGACGGGAGCCAGCGCGCGAACCTGCGCAGCCGGTAATCGGGCAGCGGCTCCGGCGACGGGGCGCAACACCTGGTGCAACCCGGCGTACGGCAACCGCGTCTCGGCCTCGACCCCCGACCCCCGGAGCACCAGGAACGCCTCCCCGGCCAGCCCGGCGGCAAGGTCGAGGAGGGTGCTCCTGCCCATGCCCGGCCCACCGACCAGGACCAGCGCCCCGCCACCCCCTTGGCGAGCGCCGTCGAGCAGCCGCCGCAGCGCCCGCTCCTCCGCACCACGACCACGCACCACCGGAACCCGCGCGACAGGGGACACGTCGTCCAGTGTTACGCGCAGATGTCAACCGGGAAAGGCCACAATCCCGATCACCGGGCGCGGCGCTCGCGGGGGCGTTTTCTGGAGAGGCGGTCGGTGAGGGTGGGGAGGAGGCCCTGGGGGAGGAAGAGGACGACGACGATGAGGACGAGGGCGTACACCGCGTACGACAGCACGCTCGGCGCGTACGACGGCATCCACGGCAGGGTGGCGAGGCTGTCGAGGCCCTGGACCAGCAGGGTGATGGCGGTGGCGCCCACCACGGCGCCCCACAGGGTGCCGAGGCCGCCGACCACGGCCATGACGATGTACTGGATGGAGATCAGCACGGGGAAGGAGCCGGGGGCGACGTAGCCGGTGTAGAAGCAGTAGATGCCGCCGGCCAGGCCGGCGAAGGCGGCCGACAGGGCGAAGACGACGAGCTTGTAGCGCCCGACGGGGATGCCGGACGATGCGGCGGCGGTCTCGCTGGTGGCCAGGGCGCGCAGGGCGCGGCCGGGGCGTGAGGTGATCACGTTGTGGGTGACCAGCAGGACGAGGGCGAGGCCGCCCCAGGTGAGGTACGCGTACGCGGCGGCGCTCTCGGCCTGGAAGGAGCCGATGGAGAACTGCGGGATGGCCTGCAGCCCGATGTCGCCACCGGTGAACTCGAGCTGCCCGGCCAGCGACAGCAGGATGAGCTGCATGGCGAGGGTGGCGAAGGCGAGGTGGTGGCCGCGCAGCCGCAGCAGGGGAGTGCCGATGACGAGGGCGGACAGGGCGGCGACGACGGGCGCGGCGATCAGGCCGGCGACCGGGGGCACGCCGCCGAGTGCGAGCAGCGCGGCGGTGTAGGCGCCGATGGCGTAGAAGGCGCCCTGGCCGAGCGAGACCTGCCCGGCGTACCCCATGAGCAGCGACACCCCGACGGTGACGATGGCGGCGAGGCCGAGCAGGATGTAGACGGCGAGCGCGCTGTCGTCGAGCACGGCGGGCAGGGCGAGCGTGACGGCGGCGGCGAGGAGCCCGGCGGCGAGCCTGATCATACGGACTCCTGGGAGAGCGTGGTACGGCGGCTCGCCTGCACGATCATGACCACGATCATCAGCCCGAGCGCGACTTCGAGCTGGTGTGAGCCGTAGCCGTAGCCGGCGGCCATGGTTTCGGCGACGCCCAGCAGCAGCGCGCCGGCCAGCGCGATGACGGGCCTGGTGAGCGCGCCGAAGACGGCGGCGGCGAAGCCGTTGACGATGAGGGTGACGTCGGTGTCGAAGGAGATCGGCCGCAGCGGCGTCACCAGCACTCCTGCGATGCCGCCGAGCAGCCCCCCGAGCGCGAACGCGAGCAGCCCCATCTTCCTGACGTCGATGCCGACGACGCGGGCGGCGTACGGGTTGGAGGCGCACGCGGTCAGCGCCTTGCCGAGGTAGGTGCGCCCGAAGAAGAGGGCGAGCAGCACGAACGTGGCCGCGGTGACCCCGATGACCAGCAGGTACTGGGTCTGGATGCGCGCACCGAGTATCTCCACGGAGCCGGCCAGCCCGGGCGCGGAGCGCGGCTGGTCACCCCACAGCACGATCTCCACCGCGTACGCCAGCACGCCCACGCCGAGCGTGACGATCAGCGACGACAGCGGCGTGGTGCCGGGCCTGCCGATGGCGGCAAGGCCGGTGAGCAGCCCGGCCAGCGCGGCGGCGAGCACGGCGGCCACCTCGCTCACGCCGTGCGGGAACCCGAGGCCGAGCAGCGACGACGTGCACAGCCCCGCGACGACGGCGAAGGTGCCCTGGGCGAAGTTCACCACGCCGGTGACGCGGTGGATGGTGACCAGCCCGCTCGCGATGAGCGCGATGGCGCAGCCGACGGCCAGGCCGTTCAGCAGGTACGTGAGGAACGCGCTCATGTGATCGCCCCGCCCAGGTAGGCGCTGGCCACCCGCGGGTCGTCGGCCAGCTCGTCGCACGGGCCCTCGGTCACCAGCCGCCCGGACTCCAGCACGTACGCCCGCGAGCACAGGTCGAACGCCAGCCGCGCGTTCTGCTCGATGAGCAGCACGGTCAGCCCGTGGGAGCGGTTCAGCTCGGCGAGGTGGGCGGCGAGGTCGGCGGTGACGTTGGGGGCGAGCCCGAGCGACAGCTCGTCCACCACGAGCGCGTCGGGCTCGGACATCAGCGCCCGCCCGAAGGCGACCATCTGCTGCTCGCCGCCGGACAGCACCCCGGCCCGCCGCCCGGCCAGCTCGGCCAGGCGGGGCAGCAGGTCGTAGACGAGGGCGGGGTCGCGCCGGCCTGAGCGCCAGCCGCCGAGCACCAGGTTGTCGGCCACGGACAGGTCGGGGAAGAGCTGGCGGCCCTCGGGGATGAGCGCGAGCCGGCCGCCGATCCGCACGCTGCCCGAGGCGGGCCGCAGCAGCCCGGCGAGGGTGTTGGCGAGCGTGGACTTGCCGGCGCCGTTGGGGCCGAGCAGGGCGACCATCTCGCCCTTGGCGGCGGTGAGCGTGACGTGGTCGAGCGCGGTCGCGGTGCCGTACGAGACCACCAGGTCCTGGACGTCGATCATGACGCCTGCCCGAGGTAGGCGGCGAGCACCAGCGGGTCTGCCCTGACCTCGGCGGGCGGGCCGTCGGCGATGACCTGGCCGAGGTCGAGCACCACGACCCGGTCCACCAGCCGGGTCACGAACGCCACGTCGTGCTCGATGAGCAGGATCGTCAGCCCGTCGGCGCGCAGTTCCTCCACGAGCGTGGCGAGCCGCTCGCGCTCCTCGCCGCGCAGCCCGGAGGCGGGCTCGTCGAGCAGCAGCAACCGGGGCCGCGCGCACAGTGCGCGGGCGAGCTGGAGCGCCCGCTGCTGGCCGATGGGCAGCCGGTCGGCGGGCCGGTCGGCCCACTCGGCCAGCCCGACGCGCTCCAGCGCGCGGTCGGCCGCCTCGCCGATCTCGCGCTCGTCGTGCCGGTGCCGCGGCAGCCGCAGCGCGGCGGAGACGAACCCGGCTTCGGTACGCCCGTGCGCACCGACCATGACGTTCTCCCTGACCGTCATGCCGTGGAAGACGCGGGCCGCCTGGAAGACGATCGACATGCCGAGCCTGGCCCGGCGGTGCGGCGGCAGCCGGTCCACCCGGCGGCCGAGGAAGGAGATCTGGCCGTGGTCGACCGCGAGGTGCCCGGTGATGAGGTTGAACAGGGTGGACTTGCCCGCTCCGTTCGGGCCGATGACGCCGCAGACCTCGCCGTCCGCGACGTTCAGCGACACGTCGCGGACGGCGTAGACGCCGCCGAAGGAGCGGGAGACGCCGGTGACCTCCAGCACGCCTACCCCAGCGCCGATACGGTCTTGGCGAGCTGCTCCTTGGCCCACTCGGTCGGGACGAACTTGCCGTCCTTGACCGTGTTGACGGAGATGTACTCGGGGGACAGGCCGGAGTGGTCGGTGGCGGAGTACCGGAAGCGGCCGTTCGGCGTGATGAGGTCCATCGTCTCCAGGGCCTGCTGGATCTTGGCCTTGTCGGTGCTGTTCGCCTTCCTGATCGCCTCGAACAGCAGCAGCGAGGCGCTGTAGCCGTCCTGCGCGAACTGCGGCGGCGGGTAGCCGTGCTTCTCCTCGTACGGCTTGGCCATCTGCTCGATGACCTGCTTCTGCTTGCCGTCGGGCAGGTGCTCGCCCACGACGCCGATCGCGCTCTGCACGGTCATGCCCTCGGCGGCGGCGCCCATCGGCTCCAGCCACAGCTTGCTGGCCTGCGAGGCGGTCAGGAACAGCGGGGTCTTCAGGCCGGAGGCGACGTACTGCTTGGCCGCGGTCACGCCGGGCGCGCCGGAGCCCCAGAACACCAGGGCCTCGGCCTGCGACTCGCGCACGTGGGTGAACATGGGACTGAAGTCGGAGGTCGTGGTCTCGTACGGCTCGTCCACGGCGATCGTCACGCCGTACTTGGGCGCCAGCTCCACCATCGCCTCGTGGCCCGAGACCGAGTACGCGCTCTTGGAGTCCCAGCCGACCGCGATGGTCTTGATGCCCTCGGCCTGGATGTACTGCAGGAAGCGTTCGGCGTACATGCTGGAAAGGGCGGGGGTGACGAAGATGTGCGACTTGATCGGCTCGACCTGCTCCTGCGCGGGGGCCAGCGACAGGTACGGCATCTTGTCGCGCTCCGCCAGCGGCTCCACGGCCAGCGCCGAGTTGGAGAACACCGGCCCGATCAGCGCGTCGATCTCGCCCTTGATCTGGTTGTAGGCCACGATGCCCTGGTCGGGAGCGGTCTTGTCGTCCCTGGTGACCAGCTCCACCTTGCGGCCGAGCAGCCCGCCCTGGGCGTTGACCTGCTCGACGGCCAGCTCGACCGCCTTCTTGTCCTCGCTGCCGAGCGGCGTGTAGTTGCCGGTGAGCGAGACGATCAGGCCGATCTTGATCGGGTCCTGACCGCCCGATCCGCCGCCTCCGCCGTCACCACTGCCCCCGCAGGCGGTGAGCGTGAGTAGGAGACAAGCCAGCGACGGTAGAAGCCTGCGCATCAGGACCTCCAGGACCGGGCGATGTGGCCCCGACAGTAGGCAGGTACATTACGGCTGTCAACAGATTGCCGAATATCGGGAGACACCCGCAATGAGGCCTCAATCCGTGATTCTGACCTTCCTCGGCGATTACGTATACGGCCACGGGATCTGCGTCTCCTCGGGAAGCTTCATCGAGGCGTTCGGCAAGGTCGGCATCTCAGAGGAGGCGACTCGCTCGACGCTGACCAGGATGGTCGGGCGCGGCCTGCTGCGCCGCCAGCGGTCGGGCCGGCGCATGTACTTCGGGCTCACCCCCACCAGCACCGAGGTGCTCAAGGACGGCGAGCGGCGCATCTGGCACAGCGGCGTGGTCAACGACAGCGGCGCCGACCAGTGGACGCTCATCGGCTTCTCGCTGCCCGAGTCGTGGCAGCGCCAGCGGCACGAGCTGCGCTCGCGGCTGGTCTGGGCGGGCTTCGGGCCGCTGCAGAACGGCCTGTGGATCGCGCCGGGCGAGGTGGACGCCGCCGGCGTCATCGAGGACCTGGACGCGAACGTCAAGGTGTTCGCCGCCGAGCCCCGGCAGCCGACCGACATGCAGGCCCTCGTCCGCGACGCCTACGACCTCGAAGGGCTCGGCGAGCGCTACCGGGAGTTCCTGCGCCGCTGGGACCAGGCCGATCCGGCCCCCAACGCCCCCGACGACCTGGCCCGCTCGCTCATGCTGCTGACCGGCTGGCTGCAGATCATCAGGACCGATCCGCGGCTGCCGCTGCGCTACCTGCCGCACGACTGGCCGGCCGAGAAGGCGCAGCGCGTCTGCCACTCGCTGCACGAGCGGTTCAGGCCGCAGGCGGCGCGGATCGTGGCCGATCTTCTGGACACCGTCCCCGATGAAAGTTGGGCAGAACGGTGACAGCGATCGCAGAGTGGCCTAACTTGAGGGCTTGAGCGTCAAGGAGTGCCGATGCGGAATCAGGGGATTGGCTCGTGGCCGGCGCGCAGGGCACGCATGACGCCCGACAGGGTGGCGGTGTCGTACCGCGGGCGCGAGCACACCTATCGTGAGCTGCTCGAACGCGTCCACCGGCTGGCCTCCGTGCTCGGGGTGCGGCGCGGCGACCGGGTCGCCTTCCTGGGCGCCAACCAGCCCGCGATGGTGGAGACGTTCTTCGCCGCCGGCCTGCTCGGAGCGGTGTTCGTGCCGCTCAACACCCGGCTGGCCGAGCCCGAGCTGCGCTTCATCCTCGACGACGCCGAGGCCGCCGTGCTGGTGCTGGGCGAGGAGCGCGAGGGCGGCGGGCTGCCGGGCCGGCACGTGGGCGGCGCCGCGTACGAGGAGCTGGTCGCGTCCGGCTCGCCCGAGCCGATAGACGAGCCGGTGAGCCAGGACGACGTCTGCCTCATCATGTACACCTCGGGCACCACGGGACGCCCCAAGGGCGCCATGCTCACCCACGCCAACCTCACCTGGAACGCGGTCAACCTGCTCGTGGACGTGCCGCTGGCGCACGACGAGGTGGTGCTGATCAGCGCGCCCATGTTCCACATCGCGGCGCTGGCGCAGACGCTCATCCCGTGCGTGCTCAAGGGCGGCAGGGCGGTGCTGGAGCCGTCGTTCGACGTGGAGCGCACGTACGACCTCATCGAGCGCGAGCGGGTCACGGTGATGTTCGGGGTGCCGTCGATGTTCGGCTTCCTCACCCGCTCGCCGCGCTGGCCCACCGCCGACCTGTCGAGCCTGCGGCACCTGCTGTGCGGGGGCGCGCCGGTGCCGGAGCAGCTGATCAGGACGTACCAGGAGCGGGGGCTGACGTTCCTGCAGGGATACGGCATGACGGAGACCGCGCCAGGGGCGCTCTTCCTCGGCGCCGAGCACTCCGTGGACAAGGCGGGCAGCGCCGGCGTGCCGTGCTTCTTCTCCGACGTCCGGCTGGTCGCCCCCGACGGCTCGCCCGCCGCACCGGGACAGCCGGGCGAGCTGTACGTCCAGGGCCCCAACGTGATGCGCGGCTACTGGCGGCGGCCGGAGGAGACCGCGAAGGTGCTGTCGGAGGACGGCTGGTTCCGCTCCGGCGACGTCGGCGTGGCCGACGAGGACGGCTACGTGCGCATCTCCGACCGCATCAACGACGTGATCATCTCCGGCGGCGAGAACATCTACCCGGCCGAGGTCGAGAGCGCCCTGTACGAGCATCCCGCCGTCGCCGAGTGCGCCGTGATCGGGGTGGCGGACGAGCGGTGGGGCGAGGTCGGCAAGGCCCTGGTCGTGATCCGCGCCGGGGTCACGACGAGCCCCGACGACCTGCTCAAGCACCTGGACGGCCGCCTCGCCCGCTACAAGATCCCGAAATATCTGGAATTCGTGGCTGACCTGCCCAAGAACGCGGCGGGCAAGCTCCTGAAGGCCCCGCTGAGAAAGCTCTACGGAGGAGGATGATCCATATGCGTACCTCACCGCCCTTCCGCGCCGACCACGTCGGCAGCCTGTTGCGTCCACAGGAACTGCTGCGCGCCCGCGAGACCCTGAAAGGTGACGAGCTGCGCGCCGCCGAGGACGCGGCCATCAGGGAGGTGGTGCGCAAACAGCGTGACGCCGGCCTGCAGAGCGCCACCGACGGCGAGTTCCGCCGGGCCTCCTGGCACATGGACTTCATTTATCAGCTCGGCGGCATCGGCCAGGCCGCCGACGAGCAGATCACCGTGCGCTTCCACAACGAGCAGGGCGACATCGAGTTCACCCCCGCCGCGCTGCGCGTGCACGACCGCATCAAGCTCGACGCGCCGATCTTCGCCGACGACTTCGGGTTCCTGCGCGACACCGTCGGGGAGGGCGTCACGCCCAAGCTGACCATCCCGTCGCCCAGCATGGTCCACTACCGGGGCGGGCCCGCCGCCATCGACCCCGAGGTCTATCCCGACGTCGAGGAGTTCTGGCGCGACCTCAGCGCCGCCTACGCCGAGCAGGTGCGCAGGATCGGCGCGCTCGGCTGCACCTACCTGCAGTTCGACGACACCAGCCTGGCCTATCTCAACGACCCGGCCCAGCGCGCCGAGCTGGCCGGGCGCGGTGACGACGCCGAGCACATGCACCTGCGCTACATCAAGCAGATCAACGCCGCGCTCGCCGCCAAGCCGGCCGGCATGACCATCACCACCCACATGTGCCGGGGCAACTTCCGCTCCTCCTGGGCGGCGTCCGGCGGCTACGACTTCGTGGCCGAGGCGCTGTTCAACGAGCTCGATGTGGACGGCTTCTTCATGGAGTTCGACGACGAGCGCTCCGGCGGCTTCGAGCCGCTGCGGTTCGTGCCGCCGGGCAAGATGGTGGTGCTCGGGCTGGTCACGACCAAGCGCGGCGAGCTGGAGTCGAAGGACACGCTCAAGCGGCGCATCGACGAGGCCGCCAAGTTCGTCGACCTCGACCAGCTCTGCCTGTCGCCGCAGTGCGGCTTCTCCTCCACCGTCGAGGGCAACGAGCTGACCGAGGAGCAGCAGTTCGCCAAGCTGCGGCTCATCGTGGAGACCGCCCAGGAGGTCTGGGGCTGACGTTCTGGGCTCCCCCTCGGGCGCGAGGGGGAGCCGGTCAGAGCGTGACGACCGTGCCGGTGAGCCTGGCCTGCTCGGCGGCCCAGACCACGCGGTGCGTCATCAGGCTCTCGGCCGCGTCGGTGTGCAGCCGCGACGGGTCGCCCGACGCGACGGCGGCGAGGAAGGCGTCGGTGAGCCCCTCGTCGCCGCCCCCGTGCCCGTCGGCCGCCGAAGGCCCGACGGTCTCATCCAGGCTCAGGGTCTCCTCCGTGCCGGTGCGGAAGTCGACCACTCGCAGGGTGGCGCCGTCGCCGTCCATGTAGCCGTGGGTGCCGAACAGGCGGGTGCGGCGGTGCTCCATCGGGGTGAACGCGCTCATGGTGAACGAGCAGGTGCCGCCGTCGTCGAACTCCATCAGCACCTCCTGGTGGTCCACGACGTCGTTGTCGCAGGCGTAGACGCAGCGTCCGTACGGGCCGGTGCGCAGCGCGTCCAGCACGTCCTCCTCGGTACGGCCCGGCGTGACGGCGCCGAGCGGCCAGAACTCGCTGTCGGGATCGCCGAGGCAGCCCAGGTAGAGGCGCTTGGCCGAGTACGGGCAGGCGGGCTCGATCGGGCAGTCCAGGCACCGGTCGGCGGCGCCCTCCGGCCGGTCCTCGGCGCGGAAGTGCGACAGCGAGCCGAACGACGACACCCGGGCCGGCGGCCGGCCGAACAGGTGCACCAGCCAGTCCACGTCGTGGCAGGCTTTCGCGAGCAGCATGGGCGCCGAGGTGTCCTGGCGCCGCCAGTGCCCGCGCACGAACGAGTGCGCCTGGTGCCACCAGCCCACCGGCTCCAGGTGCTGCACGCTGATGAGCCGCCCGATGCGCCCCTCGTCCAGCAGCCGCTTCACCAGTCCTGTGTAGGGGGTGTAGCGCAGCACGTGGCAGACGGCCAGCATGATGCCGTTGCGCTCGGCGGCCTCGGCGATCATGGTGGCCTCGCGTTCCGTGGTGGCCATCGGCTTCTCCAGGAGAATGTGGTAACCGAGGTCCGCCAGCGTCACGGCAGGGTCGGTGTGCATCCTGTCCTGGGTGGCGATCACCGCCGCGTCGGCCACCCGCCCGGCCGCCGCCAGGTCCTTCCAGCCCGGCAGCGCCAGCTCTGGAACGATCCCGAACTCCGCCGCGAACGCCGCCCTGCGCCCGGGATCCGGCTCGGCCACCGCCACCACGCGGCCGGCGCCCGTGGCGTGCGCGCGGCGCGCGTAGGTCAGCCCTCGCAGGCCGCCGCCGACGACGGCTAGAGTCACCTCAGTCATGGAACCTTCCCGACTAAATATCATGGAGACCATCATTATTCGGCCTGGGAAAGCTGACAGCAAGGGGGGCGGATGGCCGCGGAGATGAGCGGCGGTGACCTGTCACGGCTCCGGCAGCTCAACGCGCTGGCCGTGATCAAGGCGTTGCAGGGCCAGGACTCGCTCACCCTCACCGAGGTCGCCAAACGCACGGGGCTGTCGCGGGCCTCGACCGAGGACGTCGTGCGCGAGCTGCTGCAGAAGGGCTGGGTGGCCGAGGCGGGCGCCACCGCCGGCGGGGTCGGCCGCCCGGCCAGGCGCTACCGGTTCAGGGCCGAGGCAGGCCGGGTGCTCGGCATCGACATCGGCGGCCACAAGATCCGCGCCGTGGTCGCCGACCTCGACGGCACCGTGCTGCAGAGCGCCAGGGTGCCCGTCACGCCGGAGATGGGCCGGCTCGAACGCCTGGAGGCGGTCGACAGGGCCGCGACCGAGTGCCTGGAGGGCGCGGGGCTGACCGGCGGCGAGATCTGGGCCTCGGGCGTCGGCACGACGGGCCTGGTCGACGGCGCCGGGCGGGTGCTGCTGTCGGAGGCGCTGCCCGAGTGGACCGGCGTCGACCTGGCCGCCCACGTACGCCGCCTGGCCCCGGCCCCCGTGCTGGTGGAGAACGACAGCAAGCTCGCCGCCCTGGCCGAGTGCTGGCGCGGCGTGGCCCGCTACGCCAAGGACATGGTGTTCCTGCTGGCCGGCCTGCGTACCGGCGCGGGCCTGGTGATCGACGGCAAGCTGCACAGGGGCTTCGCCAACGCCTCCGGCGAGATCGGCGCGCTGCCGGTGCTCGGCTGGATCAGGGCCCAGGAGCACCTGAGCGCCGCCAATGGTGAGGCGGGCGGGGAGGCGGGCGACGTCTTCGCGGCGGCCCGCAACGGCGACAAGGCGGCGCTGGCCGCGGTCCGCCGCTACGTCAAGGACCTGGCGCTCGGCGCGTCTGCGCTGGTCCTGACCCTTGACCCGCAGATGGTGGTGGTCGGCGGCGGGTTCTCGCGCTCGGCGGACGTGCTGATCGAGCCGCTGAAGCGGGAGCTCGACCGCTGGTGCATCCGCACGCCCGAGGTGCGCATGTCGGCGCTGGGCGACGAGGCGGTGGTGCTCGGCGCCGTACGTCTCGCGCTCGACGACGTGGAGGACCGGGTGCTCGACGGCAGGAGCCCGCTCGTGAGCCATCTGTAACACGGCTTGCTCTTGAAAACAATTTCACTGGACTCCATGATTACTCCCACGTTCTAGGAGAGGACATGGGAGATGTGGAAGTCGGCACGGAGCGGTGCGGCCCTCCTCTGCGCGGCACTGCTCGCCTCCGCGTGCGGCGGCGGTGAGCAGGCCGGCGCGGGCGCGCAGTCGCAGGACAAGGTGACCCTCTCGTACGGCGTCTGGGACGCCACCCAGCAGGAGGTCATGAACGAACTGGCCGCGGAGTTCACCAAGACGCACCCGAACATCGCGGTCGACGTCCAGCTCACCCCCTGGGCCGACTACTGGACGAAGATGAAGGCCGCCGTCAGCGGCGGCGCCGCGCCCGACGTCTTCTGGATGAACGGCCCCAACTTCCGGCTCTACGCCTCCAACGGCGTCATCGCGCCCATCGAGGAGCAGGTCGACACCTCCGTCTACCCCAAGCCCCTGGTGGACCTCTACACCTACGAGGGCAAGCTGTACGGCCTGCCCAAGGACATGGACACCGTGGGCGTCTGGTACAACAAGACGCTCTTCGACGCCGCCAAGGTGAAGTATCCGGCCGACGACTGGACCTGGGACGACTTCAAGCAGGCCGCCGCCAAGCTGACCGACCCCGCCAAGGGCGTGTACGCGATCGGCGCCCAGCTCACCAGCTTCCAGGAGTACCAGTACCCGACGATCTACCAGGCCGGCGGCCACGTGATCTCCCCCGACGGCAAGAAGTCCGGCTACGACGACCCCAAGACGATCGCCGGCCTGAAGTTCTGGACCGACCTCATCGCCGCCAAGCAGTCGCCCGACCTCAAGACCATGACCGACACGGGCCCGCTGCAGCTCTTCGAGGCCGGCAAGCTCGCGATGTACTGGGGCGGGTCGTGGAACGTGGCCGAGTTCGGCAAGAACGAGTACACCAAGGACAAGGTGGACGTCGCCCCGCTGCCCAGGGGCGAGAGGCAGGCCACGATCATCCACGGCGTCGCCAACGTGGTGTCGGCCAAGACCGAGCACCCCGAGCAGGCGTGGGAGTTCGTCAAGTTCCTCGGCTCCAAGCAGGCCGCCGACCTCCTCGGCAAGAAGGGCCCGATCCCGGCCTACAACGGCACCCAGGGCGACTGGGTCTCGGCGCACCCCGAGTGGAAGCTGCAGTCGTTCCTCGACGCGGTCTCCTACGCGGTGCCGTACCCCGTCTCCAAGAACACCGCCGCCTGGCAGGAGGCCGAGCTGACCCACCTGACCAAGGCGTGGACCGGCGAGGTGCCGGTCGACCAGGCCGCGAGAGAGCTCGCGGCGGCGATGAACGACCTGCTGGCCAAGGAGTGACGTGACCACCACCGCCGAAACCCGGCGGCCCGCGCGGGCGGCACACGCGGCGAAGCGGCGCGGGCCCCGCACCGAGGCCCTGTGGGGGTACGCGTTCATCGCCCCCACCGGGCTCGGCCTGGCGATCTTCTACCTGTGGCCCGTGCTGCAGACCGCCTACTTCTCCTTCACGGAGTGGGGCGCGTTCGGCGGGCACACCTGGACGGGGCTGGACAACTACACCCGCCTCCTCGCCGACCCCCAGGTGGGGCAGGCGGTGCTCAACACGCTCACGTACACGGTGCTCGGGCTGCTCGGGATCCCGCTCGCGATCGTGTTCGCCGCCCTGCTCAACCGGCCGGGCCTGCGCGGGGTCGCCCTCTACCGCACCGCGTTCTTCCTGCCCGTGGTGACCATGCCGGTCGCGGTCGCGATGCTCTGGCGCTGGCTCTACAACGGCGACTACGGACTGGTGAACCAGGTGCTGGCGCTGGCCGGCATCGACGGGCCCAACTGGATCGCCGACCCCGCGACCGCGCTCTACGCGCTGGTCGTCGTGGGCGTGTGGAGCAGCGTCGGCTACAACCTCATCATCTTCCTGGCCGGCATGCAGGGCATCCCCAAGGAGCTGTACGAGGCCGCCTCGCTCGACGGCGCCGGCCCCGTGCGGCAGTTCTTCACGATCACCCTGCCGATGCTGTCGCCGACCGCGTTCTTCATCTCCATCGTGTCGGTGATCGGCTCGCTCCAGCTCTTCGACCTGGTCTTCGTCATGACCGGGTCGGGGCAGGCGGCGCGGGCCAACCCGGCGTACTCCCGGCTGCAGACCGTCGTCCAGCTCTTCTACGAGCGGGCCTTCGTCACCAACGACCGCGGCTACGCCGCCGCCATCGTGATCGCGCTGCTGGTGCTCATCGCGGCGCTGACGATCCTGCAGTTCAGGTTCCAGCGGAAGTGGGTGCACTATGTCTGAGCGGCGTCGCCCGCTGGGCCTGCACGCGGTGCTCATCGCCTCCTCCCTGGCGATGGTCGCGCCGTTCGTGTGGCAGGTCATCACCTCGCTGAAGACCCTGAGCAGCGCCACCGCCGTGCCGCCGACGTTCCTGCCCGAGGGCCGCTGGGACAACTACGCCAAGGTGTTCGACCTGCTGCCGTTCGGCGAGCAGTTCCTCAACACCGCCGTCATGGCGGCGGGGCGGGTCGCGGGGCAGGTGCTGTTCTGCTCGATGGCCGCCTACGCCTTCGCCCGGCTGCGCTTCCCCGGCAGGAACGTGCTGTTCGGGGTGTTCCTGTCGGTGCTCATGGTGCCGCCGCAGCTCTTCGTCATCCCGCAGTACCAGATCATGTCCTCGCTGGGCTGGCTGAACAGTCTCCAGGCGATCATCGTGCCCGGGCTGTTCAGCGCGTTCGGGGTGTTCCTGCTGCGGCAGTTCTTCCTCGCGCTGCCGCGCGAGATCGAGGAGGCGGCGCGGCTCGACGGCGCGGGGCCCGTCCGCATCTACTGGTCGGTCATGCTGCCGCTGGCCCGGCCAGGTCTTGTGGCCCTGGGCATCCTCACCCTGCTGTGGGCGTGGAACGACCTGTTCTGGCCGCTCGTCGTCAACACCGACCCCGAGAAGATGACGCTCTCGGCCGGGCTCGCCTCGCTCCAGGGGCAGTACCAGACCGACTACCCCGTCCTCATGGCCGGCTCGCTGCTCGCCTCGCTGCCGGTGATCGCGGTGTTCGTCTTCCTGCAACGCCAGTTCATCCAGGGGATCGCCCACACGGGCAGCAAGGGCTGACCGCCGGGTTGAGCCGCCCGCCGGGATCCCCCCGGCGGGCGAGCGTCCTTCTGCGGTCAGCGGAGGACGATCGTGGTGAGGGCGCGCGGCGCGAGCGTCACCGCGTTCCCCTGCACGCTCACCGGGGTCATCGAGCGGGCCTCGTCCGTGACGTACGCGGCCGCCCGGCCCCGCACGCCCTTCCACGCGATCGGCGCGGTGCCCGTGTTGAGCGCGACGACCACCCGCGAGCCGTCGCGGTTGCGGAACGCTGAAACTTTCAGCGCCGGATCGGCCGCCCCGGCCTCCAGCCGGACCGCGCCAGGCCGGATGAACCGGCTGTAACCGGCCAGCGCCCACAGCCGCTTCGACACGTGGTACTCGCCGGCCGCGTCGTCGAGCTGCAGCAGCGCCCTGGTCGCGCCGCGCGAGCCGCCCAGCCAGTAGACGTACGCGCTGACGCCGCCCAGCGTGAGCGCGTCGTGCACGGCCTGGGCGATCGTGATGCCGTCATAGCCGCTGCCGTCGTCCCACGCCTCGTTCCAGGTGTCGCCGTTGGGGTTCCACTCCGACATCCACGTCTTCCTGGACGTCGGCAGCGGGCCGTCAACCGGGCTGGCGTAGGTGTGTCCTGTGTGCGTCTTCACCCAGCGCCGCGCCTCGGGGTCGGCCTCGATGGCCGCCGTGTACGCCTTCGCCTCCCGCCAGCCGAACGAGTCGCAGCAGACCACGTTCGTGCCGCGGGCGATCGGCCCCAGCACCTTGACGAACTCGGCGGCCTGTTCGGGGGTGAAGCGCATGGACGCGTACGAGGCCGTGTAGTCGGGCTCGTTCGTGAAGCCCAGGTCGGTGATCCTGATGCCCTCCTTGGCGTAGAACTTCGTGTAGGCCGCCAGGTACTTCGCGTACGCGCGCCGCCACTCGGGCAGCAGCGTGCCGCCGTTCTTGTCGTCGCCGTTGTCCTTCATGTAGCCGGGGGCGCTCCAGGCGTCGGCGAAGAACCGCTCGACGCCGTATCGCTGGGCCTCCTTGGCCACCCAGACCTGGCTGTTGTCGTCGCCGTCCCACACGTAATCCGGCTCGGCGTCCGGGCCGCCCGGGTCCTCGGGCTGGATCGAGACCATGTGGTCGTACGGGCTGCCGGCGGGGGAGGAGCCGATGCCGAGCCGCAGGATGCTGAGGCCCGCACCCTTGCTGCGATGGAACCACAGGTCGAGCACCTCGCGCTGCTGGGCCGGCGAGAGGGCCTTGAGCAGCTCGTTGCGGCGGAACGCCTGGGAGATGCCGAAGCCGTCGATCTCCTGGTGCCGGACGCGTTCGTTCAGGGTGATGGCCGGTTGCGGGGCCGGGTGGCCGGGGTGGACGGCGGGGAGGCCGAGCAGGCTGATCGCGATGATTCCTCGTAACATGGCGCCTCCGAAAATTTCGGAATCGTGACGATACATTTCGTCGATCGCCGAGAAACGTAAGCGTTCATGGCGGGCTCGTCAACCATGGGTCAACCCGCGCGCAAAAGCACGGCGGCCCCCGGGGTCTCGCCGGGGGCCGCCGTGGCGCTCATCCACCAACCGGAATTCGCCCGTGGAACGGTTCTGGTAAGACGAAAAGACCGGTGATCAGATCTGGCGCGCTTTCCACACGGTCAGGCCGTACTTTTTCGCGACCGGCCGCCACGTCCGCACGAATCGGGTCTTCGCCTCGTGAGCCGCCTTCGACCAGTCCAGGCCGCGCCGGTAATCGCGGTGGTCCCTGCCCACCCCCGGGCAGCCGTCCGCCGCCAGCTTCCTGGCCCAGCTCAGGAACGCCAGGTCGGCCTGGTACGAGGCGTCCAGCGCGGTCACCAGGGCGTCCCGCAGCTGCGCCCCGTCCGGCAGCGCCGACACCGTCAGCCTCCTGGCGGCGGTGAGCTGCCTGCGGCGGGCGTTCGTGATGTCCCTGATCGTGTCCAGGCCGGCGCGCTCGCACAGGACGGCTTCGTCGATGGCCTCGGTGAGGTCGGAGCGGGAGGAGTTGCTGCTGGACAGCAGCACGTCCAGCTCCCGGGCCTGCCGCCTGGCCTCCTTGCCCGACCCGGCCTGCACCTCTGCCTGTTCTTCTGCCTGCTCTGCGACAGGTTCTTCGGCCTGCTCGCCGGTCTCCTCATCCGTCTGGGCGCCGGCGTCCGCGGCGGCGTCGCCGGTCGCCAAGGTGGGGTCGGTGTCGTCGGCGGGGGTGCTCTCCCAGATGGGCGGGGCGACGTCGGCCTGGTTCGTGCCGGCGGGGCCGCCGGAGCCCGCCGCCGCGCCGCCCGCGTCGGTGCGGCCCACGACGAGCCACCCGGTCAGGGCGAGGACGAGCAGGGCGAGGACGAGCAGGGCCGCCACCACGCCGATCAGCACGGGCGCGCGCCGCCACGCCGGGGTCTCGGCGGGTAACCGCTCGGGCTCCCAGTCCAGGTACGGCGAGGGCGCCGGCCGGTCATCGGGCGCCACCTGCGGGGCCCGGCAGCGGGGGCATGAGGTGAGGGAGCCTGCGTGCGCTCCGCAACGCCCGCACAGGCGGCCCGACCCTGATCCGTACGCCACAGCACCCTCCCGGCAGTATCACGAGAAAACGGGACAAAAAGGGGCGTGCTTGATTTGTCGGTGGTTCCGGCATTTCGTACTACGGACGAGAGACTATTTGACGACAAGCCTCTCTCGCAGCATTCGCCGCCCACAAGATCTGCCGTCTTCGAGAAAGGCCGGCGCCGCACCGCCCGCCATTTTCGACAGCGATTTCCGTTGTCGCGTGAAGCGGAGGGTCCGAGCGGATGACCGGCCTCCGGACCGTCGCCTGCGGAGCGTAACTCGCATGAGGGGCACGTCGCTAGCGGTAGACGGCGACGGCGGCCTCCGCGACCAGCGTGTCCACGATCTCCACCAGCTCGCCCACGGGAGACGCGGCGGATGCGGCGATCTCGCGCAGCCTGGCGACCAGCCGGGCGGCCGGCTGGTCGAGGTAGAGCTCGCCTTCCAGGCGGAGCACCGCGACCAGCCCGCACAGCCCGGCGCAGCGCGCGTCGGGCGTCTTCCAGCCCTCGACCGCCGCGCGCACCCCGGAGGACGCGCGGACGACGGAGGCGATGTCGGCCAGCTCGTACCGGGTGTACGGCAGCATGCCGAGCCGCCGCCCGGTCACCCGCACGAGCACCCCGGAGCCCAGCAGTTCCTCCCTGGTGCGGTCGTAGATCCCGCCGGCCGCGGCGCCCTTGATGAGCGCGACGGGGCCGGGATTGAGCAGCGGCTTGACCGGCGCGGTGAGCAGCCGGTCGAGCAGCGCGGCGCCGGCCAGCCCGAGGGCGAGCGACGCCGGATGGACGTACGGTTTGCCGGTCTTGTCGTGGGCGATGAGATACAGGTCCTGGTGCAGCGGCAACCGGTCCATGCAAGCCTCCTCAGCGGCGGTCGGATCCGGCGGGCACGCCGCGCAGCGTGGGGCGGCGGCCGAGCGCGTACAGGGTGATGAGCGCCAGCGCGCCGAGCCCGAGCCAGACCAGGCCGAGGAGCTGGGCCAGGAGGTTCGCGTTGATCACGACGAAGACCAGGATGCCCGCGCCGATCAGCGGCGAGATCAGGTGGGCCCAGAGCCGGTCGGAGCCGGAGCGCAGCGCGTGGTGCACGATGACCGACACGTGCAGGACGATGAACGCGACCATGGCTCCCATGTTGATCAGGCTGCTGAGCAGGGCGACCCCGTCGGAGCGGGTGGCCGCCCAGATGCCGACGCCGATCGACAGCAGGCAGCTCAGCAGGATCGCGTTGGACGGCACCGAGTGCCGTACCGACACCTTGGCGAGGAACGAGGGGAGCTGACGGTCGCGGGCCATCGCGTACAGCAGCCGCGAGACCGACACCTGGGCGACCATGGTGTTGACCAGGCCCCAGGAGAGCGCGGTGGCGGCGGTGGTGACGTGCCTGAGCCACTCGCCGCCCGCGACGGCGGCGGCGTCGTAGAAGGCGGTGTCGCTGGGCTGGTCGAGCAGCCCAGCCGGGTCGGGCACGAGCAGCGCGGCCACCCAGACCTGCGTGATGAACAGCACGCCCGCCAGCAGCAGCGCGACCCGCATGGCCCGGCCGACCTGGGCGGAGCCGCCGGTCGACTCCTCCACCAGCATGGAGATGCCGTCGAAGCCGAGGAAGGACAGCACGGCCACCGACACCGCGGCGAACATCACCGGCCAGGCGAAGGTCTCGGCGTTGAACAGCGGCGTGAGGCTGAAGCCGCGGCCCGCGCCCCGCAGCAGCGCCCAGACGCCGACGAGCAGGAACAGGGCGAGCACGGCCAGCTCGATCGCGATGAGCACGCGGGTGAGCCGGACCGTCATCCTGATGCCGCGCAGGTTGATCACCGTGTTGACGGCGACGAAGCCGATCAGCCAGGCCCAGACGGGGACGCCCGGCACGCTGTCGTTCATGGCGATCGAGGCCACCAGGTAGAGCAGACAGGGCAGCAGGATGTAGTCGAGCAGGATCATCCAGCCGGTCATGAACCCGACGGGGGGAGCGATGCCGCGCCCGGCGTAGTTGTAGACCGAGCCGGACAGCGGGAACGCCTTCACCATCTGCGCGTACGAGGCGGCGGTGAACAGCAGCGCGATCATCCCGACGAGGTACGCCAGGACCGGCATACCACCGGATTCCGAATAGACATTCCCGAAAATCGCGAAAGGTGCGATCGGTACCATGTATGCCAAACCGTAGAAAATGAGGTCGGCGAGGCCGACCGTACGGTGTAACTCCTGGCGGTAGCCGAACTGCTCGATGTTCTGTTGTGCGCGCACGACAGGCGTCTCCAGTCGTCCTGCGAGGGGCTGGGGTCCGACTGGTGATCCTTTCGCAGCGTGGGTGCGCGTCGCAAGAGTGCGTGGAGTGAATCACGTTAATAGTGAAATGTCGCGCCTGTAGCACATTACTTGCGCGTAACCCCGACAAATGCCGCCTTAATGGCTCATGTGGCGATGTCGGGGCGGAGCCTGGCCGTACCCGAGGACGCCCATCATCCCCTGCTCCTGGTGGTAGAGATTGTGGCAGTGGAACATCCACTCGCCCGGGTTGTCGCACTCCACGTCCACGCTCAGCCGCTCGCGCGGCTTGATGTTCACCGTGTCCTTGCGCACCCCGCGCCGCTCGCCCACCCGCAGCTGGAAGGTGTGGCCGTGCAGGTGCATCGGATGCCACATGGGCGACTGGTTGTCCATGACGATCCTGATCGTCTCGCCCTTCTCCACCCGCACCCGCAGCGGGTCGGCGGCCAGCCGGTCGTTGAGCGTCCACTCGTTGCCCGACGGCCGCATGCCGAGCGTCACCGTGACGGTCCTGCCCGGGCGGGGCAGCGCGTCGGCCCTGCGCGGCCGCAGGTCGGCGTAGGCGAGCAGGCGCCGCTCCAGCTCCGGCACCTTGACGTCGCGCGGCGGCCGGCGCGCGCCCGGCGTCGTCCTGACGATCGCGAACGCCCGCGCCTGCTTCCCCTCGGCCAGCGCGACCAGCGGGAACGCGCCCGCGCCCAGCCGGGTGACGAAGTCGTAGCGCTCGCCCATGCCGATGAGGAACGTGTCCACGGTGGCGGGCGCGCACGGGAACCCGTCGGTGTGGGTGATCGTCATGCGGTGCCCGCCGAGCGCCACCCGGTACGCCGTGTCGGCCGCCGCGTTGATCACCCGGAACCGCACCGTCCGCCCCGGGCGGCTGGTGAACACCTCGGGAGCCTCCGCCATCCTGCCGTTGACCAGGTGGTACGGATGGCGCACCTCGCCGGTGACCCCGCCGAGCAGGTCGCTGCGCAGCGTGTCGTCGTGCTCGGTGCTGGCGTTGAGCCGCCTCAGCGCGTCGTCGGGCGTGCCGTCGATCCCGTCGAGCCAGTCGTCGAGCAGGACCACGAACTCCTCGTCGTAGCCGAGCGGCTCGCGCGGGTCGGCCACCACGAGCGGGCCGTACAGGCCGCGGTCGTTCTGCATGCCGACGTGCGAGTGGTAGAAGTACGTGCCCGGGTCGGGCACCCGGAAGACGTAGTCGAAGGTGCGGCCCGGCTTCGTGGGCGCCTGGGTGTATCCGGGGGCGCCGTCCATCCTCGGCTCGATCCTGATGCCGTGCCAGTGCACGGTGGTCTCGGCGGGCAGGTCGTTGACGAGCCTGGCGCGTACCATGCCGCCCGCCGTCGCGCGGATGATCGGCCCCGGCACCGTGCCGCCGTACGTCCAGGTCGCGACCTTGCGCCCGCCCAGCGAGACGGTCGCGGGCCGCGCCCGCAGCACCGTGCCCCGCACCGGCCGCCTCCGGTCGGCCGTGGCGGCTCCGGTCAGCGCGCCCGTCGCGACGGCGAACGTGCCGGTGAACAGCAGCCGGCGGGAAAGACCCCCGCCCGTACCCCATGCCGAACCATTCACTACAGATCCCCCCATCCACCTCGCAAGGTAACGGAGAGTGATCGCGAAAGCCCGCACGCCACGCTGACCGGGAGCCCCTGGCCGCGTGCCCCCTTGTCGGAGCGGCACCTCTGACCTATCGTGTTAATCGATTCACATCGGCCGAGTGCCGTACGGCGACCATCACCCCACCTCCGACCTGCTTGCCCAGATCCATCGCCGTCAATTACCCCATAATCCCATAGGGAATGCTAGGTTATTCGACTAACATGAGACCCACAGCGCGACAGGTGGCCGAGCTGGCGAACGTGTCAGTGGCGACCGTCTCCTACGTGCTCAGCGGCCGCGACCGACCCGTGGCCGCCGAGACCAGGCAGCGGGTGCTCGACGCCGCCAGGCAGCTCGGCTACACCCCCAACCAGGCCGCGAGGAGCCTGCGCAGGCGCCGCACCCAGCGCGTCTGCCTGGTGCTGAGCACGTTCGGCGGCGTCCCGACCGACGAACGGCTGGCCACCGACCTGCACGAGATGGCCGACGCGCGCGGCTACTCCGTGGTCACGCTCGCCGTCTACTCCGAGGCGAGGGCGAAGGCCGCGATCGAGATGCTGCGCGGCGGCATCGCCGACGGCGCCCTGATCAACGTGGTCGGCGACCACCTCGCCCACGACCTGCTCGCCGGGCTGGCCGCCACCGGGCTGCCGATGGTGGTGCTGAGCAACGAGAGCGGGCTCGAAGGCTGCGACGTCGTCCGCACCCCGGAGACCGAGGCCAGCGCGGAGGCCGTCGAGCACCTGCTGGCCACCGGCCGGCGGCGCATCGCGTTCATGGGGCAGCGGCACGAGCTCTACCGCGACCGGCCGGCCGGGCGGCTGCTCGGCTACCTCACGGCCCTCGACCGGCACGGGGTCACCGACCGCGTCGTGACAGGGGGCGCCGACGACCGCGTGGCGGCCTACCAGACGGCGACCGAGCTGCTCGGCTCGCCCGACCGGCCCGACGCGATCTTCGCCGCCGCCGACCGGGCGGCGATCAGCGCCATCGCAGCCGCCAGGGACCTCGGGCTGAGCGTGCCGGGCGACGTCGCGATCGTCGGGGTCGGCAACATCGACGAGGGTCTCATCACCAATCCTCAGCTCAGCACCGTCGGCCCGCTGCGCCACGACTACACCGACGTCGTACGCCTGCTCTTCGACCGCCTCCAGGCCGATGAGCCGCCGCCCGCCCGCGAGATCGTCCGGTCGTGGACCTTCGTGCGGCGGGGCTCGTCCTAGAAGGGAAATCCCGATGCCCGCCCACCCCTCACGCCGTGACCTGATCCGGCTCATCGGCGTGGCCGCCACCGCCGCAGCAGGCGTGCCGGCCCTGTCGTCGTGCGCGGGAGCGCCGGCCCCGCAGAGCGCCGCTCCCGGCACCTTCACCCTCTATTGGAACGCCGGCCACGACTACCAGGCCTACCGCAAGGTGATCGCCGAGTTCGAGCAGGCCCACAAGGTCACCGTCAACCTGCAGAAATACCAGTGGCCCGACCTGCGCACCAGGCTGCTGGCCGACTTCGCCTCCGGCACCGTGCCCGACCTGGTGGAGGAGCCGGGCGGGTGGGTGCAGGAGTTCGCGCTGTCCGGCAACGCCCGCTCGCTGCAGGACTTCGTCGACCGCGACGGCGCGGCCATGGGCTTCCCCGCCGACTGGCAGCCGGTGACCGTCGAGCGCAACTCCTACCAGGGCAAGGTGTACGGCGTGCAGTTGCACCTGACCTGCAACACCCTGCTCTACAACAAGGGCATGCTCAGCGACGCCGGCGTCGAGGCGCCCACCACCTGGGAGGAGTTCCTCGCCGCCGCGAAGAAGCTGACCAAGGACGGCGTGTACGGCGTCGCGCTCAACCAGGACTACACCTACATGTGGCCCTGGATGACGCAGGCCGGCGTCACCCCGTACGACCCGGAGACCGGCAAGGTCATGACCCCGCTCGCCGACGCGATCGAGGCCCTGCAGTTCCAGGCCGACCTCATCCACAAGCACAAGGTCGCGCCCGTGCCCGTCGCGAGCACCGACTACTCCGGCCCGCAGAAGCTGTTCTCCGCCGGGCGCGCCGCGATGATCCTCACCGGCCCCTGGGACCTCGACCCGATCAGGAAGACCAGCCCCGACATCGACCTCGGCGTGGCGCCGCCGCTGGAGCACAAGGTGCGGGCCACGCAGGCCGCCGGGGTGAGCATGTTCGTGCCGGCCAAGGCGAGCAGGCCCGAGCTGTCGTGGGACTTCATCAAGCGCGTCACCGCCCTTGAGGTCGAGCAGGCCGCCACCAAGGAGACCGGCATGCTCATGCCCCGCGTGTCCTGGGCGAAGCTGCCCGAGGTGCAGGCCGACCCGGCGACCAAGGTGTTCGCCGACGCGCTGCCGCAGGCCGAGGACTCCTCCCAGGCGGTGCGGCTGACCGGGCAGTTCGGCAAGTGGGAGGAGCAGCTGAAGGTCATGTACCAGCAGGTGCTCATCCAGAACCGGCCCGCCGCCGACGTGCTGACGGAGTTCGCGAGGACGGCGGAGGGCTACCTGAAGTGAGGCCGCGCACGCTCTCCGGCCGGTACGCGAGGACCGCCTACCTCTTCCTGCTGCCGGCCATCCTGTTCTTCGCGGCCCTGTTCTACCTGCCGATCGGCAACGTGATCGCCACCGGCTTCCGCACCGGGCCGATGGCCGACCAGTGGGCCGGGCTCGGCAACTACAGCCAGGCCCTGGCCGACCCCGCCGTGCGGCACTCGTTCCTCGTCACGGTGGTCTTCGCGGTGCTGGTCGTGGCCGGCTCGATCGTGCTCGGGCTGGCGCTCGCGCTGGCCATCGACCAGCCGCTCAAGGGGCGGGTGGCGTTCCGGGTGCTGCTGCTGGTGCCGTACCTGACGTCGGTCGCGATCGTCGGGCTGCTGTGGCGCAACATCCTCGACCCCGATCTGGGCGTGCTCAACCGCGTGCTGCTCGCGGTCGGGCTGCCCGGCCAGCAGTGGCTCAACACCGCGCCGCTGCTCACCATCGCCGCCGTCACGCTGTGGCAGAGCGTCGGCTACACGATGGTGCTGTTCCTCGCCGGGCTGCAGGGCATCCCCGAGACCTACCACGAGGCCGCCAAGATCGACGGCGCGGACGCCTGGCGCCGGTTCTGGCGCATCACGCTGCCGCTGCTGGCCCCGACCACGCTGTTCGTCTCGGTGATGGCGGTGATCTCGGGGCTGCAGGCGTTCGGGCAGGCGTACATCATCACCGGCGGCGGGCCCGGCGACGCCACCGACCTGTCCGTCTTCCACATCTTCAACGTGGCCTTCCGCACCAGGGACTTCGGTTACTCCTCCGCGCAGTCGGTGCTGCTGCTGCTCGTGATCGTGGCCTTCACCGTGATCCAGCTCAGGGCCGGGCGGCGGGGGGAGGTGACGTACTGATGAGCCGCAAGGTGCTGCTCTACGCCGTGCTCACGCTGGCGAGCCTGGTGACGGTGCTGCCGCTGCTCTACATGGTCTCGCTGTCGCTGCAGACCGAGGGGGAGACGCTGGCGGCGAGCGCGGTGCTCTGGCCGGAGACGCCGCAGTGGGGCAACTACGCCGAGCTGTTCGCCCGCGCGCCGTTCGGGAACTTCATCGTCAACAGCCTCGTCGTGGCCGGCGCGATCACGCTGTCGCACCTGCTCTTCGACCCGCTCGTCGGCTACGTGTTCGCGAAGTTCCGCTTCCCGCTGCGCAACACGCTGTTCGTGGCGCTGCTGGCCACGCTCATGGTGCCGTTTTTCGTGCGGATGATCCCGCTCTACGTGCTCATGGCCAACCTCGGGTGGCTGAACACGTACCAGGGGCTCATCACCCCGTTCCTCATGGACGCGTTCGGGATCTTCCTGATGCGGCAGTTCATCCAGCCCATTCCGGACGACCTGATCAGCGCGGCCCGCATCGACGGGGCCTCCGAGCTGCGCATCTACCGCAGCATCATCCTGCCGCAGACCAGGCCCGCGCTGGCCGTGCTCGCGCTGTTCACGTTCGTCTTCCAGTGGAACGAGTTCCTCTGGCCGCTGGTCGCCACCAGCACGCCCGAGATGCGCACCATCCCGGTCGGGCTCACCCTGTTCAACCAGGAGTACTTCACGCTGTGGCACCTCACGGCGGCCGGCTCGGTGATCCTCTTCGTGCCCACCGCCGTCCTGTTCGTCCTCACCCAGAGATATTTCGTGCGGGGCATCGCCCTCACCGGCCTTCGATAGGAGTCTCCCTTTTGCGCCCGAACGTGATCGTCGTCTTCACCGACCAGCAGCGGTGGGACACCGTCGGCCCGCTCACCCCCAACCTCGACCGCATGTCCAGGCACGGCACGCAGGCCACGGTCGCGCTCACGCCGCAGCCGGTGTGCGCGCCGGCCCGCGCGGCGCTGCAGACGGGCCGCTACGCGACCACGACCGGCGTGCACCGCAACGGCCGCGTCCTGCCGCCGGAGGAACGCACACTCGCGCACCACTTCGGCGCGGCCGGCTACGCCACCGGCTACATCGGCAAGTGGCACCTGGCCGGCTCAGAGCCGGTGCCCGAGCACCAGCGCGGCGGCTACCAGAGCTGGCTGGCCGCCAACGCGCTCGAGCACACCTCCGACGCCTACCGCACGATCGTCTACGACGAGGCGAACGAGCCCGTCATGCTGCCCGGCTACCGCTCCGACGCGCTCGTCGACGCGGCCGTGCGGTTCGTGGCCGACCACGCCGGCGAGCCGTTCTACCTGTTCCTGTCGTTCCTGGAGCCGCACCACCAGAACGAGGTGGACAACTATCCCGCGCCCGACGGCTATGAGGAGCGCTGTCAGGGCACCTGGATGCCGCCCGACCTCGCCGCGCTCGGCGGCACCGCGCACCAGCACATGGGCGGCTATCTCGGCCAGGTCAAGCGCCTGGACGAGGGGCTCGGGCGGCTGCTCGACGCGCTGCGCAGCATGGACCTGCTGGACGACACGATCGTGGCGTACACCTCCGACCACGGCAACCACTTCAAGACCCGCAACGGCGAGTACAAGCGGTCCTGCCACGACGCGTCGCTGCGGGTGCCGCTGGCGCTGCGCGGGCCCGGCTTCGACGGCGGCGGCGCCATCGCGCGGCCCGTCAGCACGCTCGACCTGCCTCCCACCCTGCTGGAGGCGGCCGGGCTGCCGGTGCCCGACGCGATGCAGGGGCGCTCGTTCCTGCCGCTGCTGAGCGACCCCCGGGCCGACTGGCCCGACGAGGTGTTCTTCCAGGTGAGCGAGTCCGAGGTGGGGCGCGGGATCAGGACGTCGCGGTGGAAGTACTACGCCGTCGCCGAAGGCGCCGACCCCTGGGACGACCCCGCCGCCCCCCGCTACCGCGAGCAGGCGCTGTACGACGTCGTCAACGATCCGTACGAGCTGGTCAACCTGGCCGGCCACCCCTCGCATGAGGCGGTCGCGGCCGAACTGCGCGAACGCCTGATCCGCCGCATCGTCGCGGCCGGGGAGGCCGAGCCGGCCGTGGAGCCCGCCGAGCGGGTGCCCGGCCGCACCCAGGCGATGCCCGACCCGGCGGTCCGCTCAAGGGCTCCGAAGCCGGCCCGCTTCGGCCACCAACCCCGCCCTTAGCGGAGGGTGTGGCGTCCCGAGCCCCGCCGCGGGCTCGCGCAGGTCGAGGTCCTTTCGAGGGGGTCGCCGCGGGCTGTGCGCGGGGCCTCGCGGGCGAGGGCCTGTTGTCTGGGGGCGGGGTCTGGTCGGCGGGTCTTCTCGGCCCGCGCAGGCGTGCTCCCCTCCGGACAGGTGGGCGCCTCCCCACCCCCTCCTTCGAGGGTGGAGAGGCGCCTATGAGGTCAGCTCGCCGCGTCGGCGGGCTGGTGGGTGTGCTTCTCGGCGGTGCGGGCCGCGCTCGCCGGGGCGGGCGGTGCGGTGCCTATCGTGCCGATGTCGAACGCGTACGTGCCCGCCAGCGTGGCGATGGCGTCGGAGTTCACGTCCAGGGCCTTGTCGTTGATGTTCTTGATCGTGTCGCAGACGCTGTGGTAGCACGGGTCGAGCGGGAGGCCGGCGGTGCCGCCGAAGATGGCTGCCTCCTCCTCGGTCTTCAGCTCCTCGGCGCCGGTGAACAGGCCGCCCGACGGGATGCCGACCGCGATGAACGGCCCGTAGTCGGAGCGCCCGGTGAACGCCGTGGCCGTGAACGGCAGCCGCCGCCCGGCGAAGAACGTCTCGAAGTCCTCCTCGATCTTGTCCGACCCGGGAGGCCCGGCGGTGCCGAACGCGTCGCCGTCACCGTCGTAGATGCCGAACGTGTAGTTGGGCGAGGCGATCATGTCGAAGTTGAGGTACAGCTTGATCTTGGCCCGCTCCTCCTCGCTCAGCGAGGCCACGTAGTGCTCGGAGCCGAGCAGCCCGAACTCCTCGGCGCCCCAGAAGGCGAAGCGCAGCTGGTTCTTGGGCTTGAGCTTGGCCGCCTGCAGCGCCACCTCCAGGACGCCCGCGCTGCCGGAGCCGTTGTCGTTGATGCCCGGCCCCTCCTGCACGCCGTCGAGGTGGGCGCCGAGCATGACGACCTTGTCCGGGTCGCCCTTCCTGCTCTGCGCGATCACGTTGTAGGTGGTCCTGGTCTCGACGATCGGGTCCCAGTTCATGGTGACCGTGGTGCCGGCCGCGGCCAGCTCCTCGCCGACCGAGAAGCGGGTGAAGAACGAGGGGATCGTCACGCCGGGCCCGCCGAGCACCGGGTTGAGGTCCACCTCCGTACGCCCCTCCTGGCCCTCGTTGAAGACGATGGCCCCGATCGCCCCGGCGGCCATCGCGTTGTCCACCTTCACCCGGAAGTTGCAGGTGCCGCGCTGCATGAGCGCGATGTTGCCGGCGGTGAACCCGGCGAAGTCCTCCGGCTCGCACCCCGAGGTCGAGCTGTTCTCCGGCCCTGGCGGCAGCGTCAGGTCGACGGCCTGGACGGTGCCGGTGACCGACCCGGCGGGCGAGTCGCCCATCGCCACGTAGTCGCTGAAGAACCCGTACTGGTACGTCTTGGGCGTCCCGCCGGCGGTTTTCAGCACCGGCGGGGTGACGTAGCCGTCGAAGACGAACTCGAAGGGCTGGATCGTCACCTGGTAGCCGGCCTTGCGCAGCTTGCCCGCCACGTAGTCGCGGGAGGCGTCGAAGCCGCGCGTACCGGAGACGCGGGTGCCGTTGTTGGCGTCGGCGATGGCCTGGAACGCCTTGAGGTGCTTCTTGACGTTCTTGCCCGAGACGGCCTTGACGAGCTTCTCGACTTCCTTCTTGTGCGGGTCCTTGGGCCCGTGCCCGCCGCCGTGCCCGTGCCCGCCGCCGTGCCCGCCATGGGCGGCGGCGGTTCCGGTGAAGGCGAGGGGTGACAAGGCCACGGCCACGGCGGTGATGGCGCCGAGCATGCCTTTACGTAAGCGGTAAGACATGGTGCTCCTCGTACGTGGAGGGGTGAACCGGGTCATTTTGCGCACGTGTTCCGAAACGTATTCATCGGGCGGGTGATAGGGAAGATTTGTCCGCGTATCCGTTGCATCACGGACTTGGAACGTCGCATCCGAGACGAGGAACTGTCATGTCCATATCGCTCCCATCCACCGGCTCCATCACCATCGGCGGCAAGACCGTGCACCGCCTGGGCTTCGGCGCCATGAGCCTGACCGGCCCAGGAGTCTGGGGACCGCCGTCCGACAGGGACGCCGCCGTCAAGGTTTTGCGCCGTGTCGTCGAGCTGGGGGTGAACCTCATCGACACGGCCGACTCCTACGGCCCGTACGTCAGCGAGGAGATCATCCGCGAGGCGCTGCACCCGTACCCCGAGGACCTGCTGATCGCCACCAAGGCCGGTTTCGTGCGCACCGGGCCCGGCCAGTGGCACGCCGTGGGCCGCCCCGAGTACCTCCGCCAGGAGGTCGAGATGAGCCTGCGCCGGCTCGGCCAGGACCGGCTCGACCTGCTCCAGCTGCACCGCATCGACCCCAAGGTGCCGCTGGAGGACCAGATCGGCGAGCTGAAGGCGCTCCAGGACGAGGGCAAGATCGCCGCCATCGGGCTGTCGGAGGTGAGCGTCGAGGAGCTGGAGCAGGCGCGGCGCATCGCCGGCATCGTCTCCGTCCAGAACCGCTACAACCTCACCAACCGCTTCTCCGAGTCCGTGCTCGACCACTGCACCGAGCAGGGCATCGTGTTCATCCCCTACAGCCCCATCGCCAAGGGCGCGCTGGCCGCGCCCGGCGGGCCCGTCGAGCACGTCGCCAAGCTGCTCGGCGCGACGCCCGCGCAGGTCAGCCTGGCCTGGCTGCTGGCCCGCTCGCCGATGGTCGCGCCGATCCCCGGCACGTCGTCGATCGCCCACCTGGAGGAGAACCTGGGCGCCTCCACGGTGACGCTGACGGCCGAGCAGGTCGCCGAGCTGAGCTGAGACGCGAGGGAGCCGGCCCTCCACACCCGCGTGGAGAGCCGGCTCGCCGCCGGTCAGCCCAGGCCGTTCTTCATGGCCGTGAGCAGCTCGGCGTTGGTCGTGTCGCCGCTGAGCTCCCAGAAGAACGCGCCGCCGAGGCCCTGGTCCTTCGAGTAGTTCATCTTGCCGCCGATGGTGGCCGGCGTGTCGTAGCTCCACCACTGGTTGCCGCAGTACGCGTACGCCGTGCCCGCGACCGTCCCGGTGGCCGGGCAGCGGGTCTTGAGCACCTTGTAGTCCTCGATGCCCTGCTCGTACGTGCCCGGCGCGGGCCCGGTGGCCGTGCCGCCCGGCGTCGACTGCGTGACCCCGGCCCAGCCGCGCCCGTAGAAGCCGATGCCGAGCAGCAGCTTGCTCGCCGGCACGCCCTTGCTCTTCAGCTTCTGGATGGCCGCGTCGGAGTGGAAGCCCGCCGTCGGGATGCCCGGGTAGGACGTGAGCGGCGAGTGCGGGGCCGTCGGGCCCTGCGCCGCGAAGGCGCCGAAGTAGTCGTAGGTCATGACGTTGTACCAGTCGAGGTACTGCGCGGCGCCGGCGTAGTCGGCCGCGTCGATCTTGCCGCCGTTGGTGCCGTCGGCCGTGATCGCGGCGGTGACCAGGTAGTTCTGACCGAAGCGGTTGCGCAGCGCCTGCATGAGGTTCCTGAACGCGGCGGGCCCGCTGTTGTCGCAGGTCAGGCCGCAGGCGTTCGGGTACTCCCAGTCGATGTCGATGCCGTCGAAGACGTCGGCCCAGCGCGGGTCCTCGACCAGGCGGTAGCAGGACTCGGCGAACGCGGCCGGGTTCTGCGCGGCCTGCGCGAAGCCGCCGGACCAGGTCCAGCCGCCGAAGGAGAACAGCACCTTGATGTGCGGGTGCTTCTTCTTCAGCTTGCGCAGCTGGTTGAAGCTGCCGCGCAGCGCGCCCGGGTCCCAGGTGTCGGCGACGCCGTCCACGCTCTCGTTGGCCTGGTAGAAGCGGTCGTAGTCGGCGTGGCTGTCGCCGATCGCGCACTGGCCGTTCGTCACGTTGCCGAAGGCGTAGTTGATGTGCGTCAGCTTGGCCGCCGACCCGCTGGTGTCGATGTTCTTGACGTGGTAGTTGCGGGTGTAGACGCCCCACTGCACGAAGTAGCCGAGGACCTTCTTGCCCCCGCCTCCGCCGCCGCCCGTGGTCGTCGCCGTGACGCTGTTGCTGGTGCCCGAGCGGTTTCCTGCGGCGTCGCGGGCGCGGACGGTGTAGCTGTAGGAGGTGTTCGCGTTCAGTCCGGTGTCGGTGTAGGTCGTGCCGGTGACGGTGGCGACGAGGGTGCCGCCGCGGTGGACCTCGTAGCCGGTGACGGCGACGTTGTCGGTCGAGGCGTTCCATGCCAGCGCGACGGAGCTGCCGGTGACGCCGGTCGAGCGCAGGTTGCCCGGCACGCTCGGCGCGCTCGTGTCACCGCCCCCGCCGCCCGAGGTGGTGGCCGTGACGGTGTTGCTGGTGCCGGAGCGGTTTCCTGCGGCGTCGCGGGCGCGGACGGTGTAGCTGTAGGAGGTGTTCGCGCTGAGGCCGGTGTCGGTGTGGCTGGTGCCGGTGACGGTGGCGAGGAGGGTGCCGCCGCGGTAGATCTCGTAGCCGGTGACGGCGACGTTGTCGGTGGAGGCGTTCCAGGCGAGGGTGACGCTCGTGTTCGTCACGCCGGTCGAGCGCAGGTTGCCGGGGACGCTCGGCGCGCTGGTGTCTCCGCCGCCGCCCGAGACGACCTTCCACAGGGCGGGCACGTTCGGCGGCTCCCAGCCGGGCTGGGAGGTGTGGCTCTGGACGCACTCGTACTGCACGCCGTTGTACGTCACGCGCGTGCCGGCCGTGTACGCCGTCCACGCCGCCCAGTCGGCCTGGAGGGCCTGTAAGGAGGACTGCGCTGCGGCGGCGGTGGCCGTGCCGGGCGCGGCGACGAGCGCGGTCAGCGGCAGCGCCAGGGCCGCCAGACCGGCGAGGACCTTGCTCAGGGTGGGGTTCTTCATCATGCTCCGACATCCGGTCGAGGGTGAACGGGGGGGGTGGGATGCCTGATCAAACTATTAGGAAAGTTTCCTTTTAGTTATGCGCCGACAGTAACCCCAACCCGAGCAGGCAGTCAAGACGTCCGGTCTAGATCGTGAAGTCGCGCAGCAGGCCCGCGTAGCGCTTGGGGAGCGGCGGGCGTACTCGCCGCGCGTGCCACCGACGTGCACAGCCCGGTCACCGCCGTCGCGACCTGGCTGATCGTGCACGGCCGCTGACCGGCAGGCGTGAGTCAGGGCGCGGCTGGGGAGGCTGTCCGATGGCAGCGAACCCGTCGTTCCCCCTGAGGAGGGTCGGATGGCCGTACTACTGCTGGGCACGCTCGACACCAAGGGCGCGGAGTACGCCCACGTCCGCGATCTCGTCACGGCCGCAGGACAGGAGGTCGTCCTGCTCGACGTGGGCGTCATGGGCGGCGGGACGCTCGCGCCCGACATCCCGGCGTCCGAGGTGGCCGAGGCCGGCGGTGCGAGCCTGGAGGAGCTCAGGAGCGCCGGCGACCGTGGCGCGGCCCTGAGCGCGATGGCGGCCGGAGCCGCGCGCGTCGCCCGCGAGCTGTACGAGCGTGGCGGGCTGAGCGGCGTGCTGGCGCTGGGCGGCAGCGGCGGCTCCTCGATCGCGGCGGCCGCCATGGCGGCGCTGCCCGTGGGCCTGCCCAAGCTGCTCGTCTCGACCATGGCGTCCGGCGACGTGTCGGCGTACGTGGGGCAGAGCGACGTGACGCTCATGTACAGCGTCGTCGACGTGGCCGGGGTCAACTCGATCTCCCGGCAGATCCTCGGCAACGCCGCCGCCGCGATCGCCGCCATGGCCGCCGCGTACGACGCCCGCTTCACCGAAGCGGGCCCGTCCGGCGAGGACCGGCCGCTGGTGGCGGCCACGATGTTCGGCGTCACCACCCCCGCCGTGGACGCCGCCCGCGCCCGCCTCGAGGAGCTGGGCTACGAGGTGATCGTCTTCCACGCCACCGGCTCGGGCGGCCGGGCCATGGAGGCGCTCACCGCGAGCGGCTACTTCGCCGGCGTGCTCGACCTCACCACCACCGAACTCGCGGACGACCTGGTCGGCGGCGTGCTGTCGGCCGGCCCCGACCGGCTGACCGCAGCCGGGGCCGCGGGCGTGCCGCAGGTCGTCAGCCTGGGCGCGCTCGACATGGTCAACTTCGGGCCGATGGACACCGTGCCCGCCCGCTTCCGCGAGCGGAACCTGCTCGTGCACAACCCGACCGTGACGCTCATGCGCACCACCCCCGAGGAGAACGCCGAGCTGGGCCGGCGCATCGGCGCCAAGCTGGCCGCCGCCACCGGGCCCGTCGTGCTGTTCGTGCCGCGCGGCGGCGTCTCGGCCGTGGACGTGCCGGGCGGCCCGTTCCACGACCCGGCCGCCGACGCCGCCTGCTTCGACGCCGTGCTGGCCGCCGTGGCGGGCACCGGCGTGCAGGTGGTGGAGAGCGCCGACGACATCAACCGGCCGGCGTTCGCGGTGTCCGCCGCCGACCGGCTGCACGAGCTCATCCAGAAGGGAACGGCATGAGGCGCGCGGGGCTTTGCCCAGGGAACGGCGTGAGGCGCGCCGGGCGCGTGGAAAGGGGACGGCATGAAGCGTGACGAGGCGCTCGGCAGGTTGCGGGCCGAGCGGAAGGCGGGCCGGCTCATCATCGGAGCCGGCGCGGGCACCGGCCTGTCGGCCAAAGCGGCCGAGGCCGGCGGCGTCGACCTGATCATCATCTACAACTCGGGCCGGTTCAGGATGGCCGGGCGCGGCTCGCTCGCGGGGCTGCTGCCGTACGGGGACGCCAACGCGATCGTGGTCGAGATGGCCGGCGAGGTGCTGCCGGTCGTCAAGGACACCCCCGTGCTGGCCGGGGTGTGCGGCACCGACCCGTTCCGGCTCATGCCGCAGTTCCTCGACCAGCTGAGCGCGATGGGCTTCACCGGCGTCCAGAACTTCCCCACCGTCGGCCTCATCGACGGCGTCTTCCGGGCGAACCTGGAGGAGACCGGCATGGGGTTCGACCTGGAGATCGAGATGATCCGGCTGGCCGCCGAGCGCGGCCTGCTCACCGCCCCCTACGTCTTCACCGCCGAGCAGGCCGCCGCCATGGCCGAGGCGGGCGCCGACATCCTGGTGCCGCACATGGGCCTGACCACCAAGGGCAGCATCGGCGCCAAGACCGCGCTCAGCCTGGAGGAGTCGGCCGTACGCGTGCAGGAGATGCACGACGCCGCCGTGGCGGTCAACCCCGACGTCATCGTGCTGTGCCACGGCGGCCCGATCGCCGAGCCGGACGACGTCCGCTTCATTCAGGAACGCACCACCGGCGTGGCCGGCTTCTTCGGCGCCTCCTCGATGGAACGCCTGCCCGCCGAACGCGCCATCGCCGACCAGCTCCGGGCCTTCAAGGCCCTCTGACGACCGAGGGAGTCCCTCCATGCACCGCAGGCCAGAAGACGTCCCGACCATGCTCTTCGACTGGGGCTCGATCAAGTGGCACGTCACCCCCGCGACCGTGCCGGGCGCGTCGTCCACGTTCGGCGAGGTCGTGATCAACCCCGACCGGGGGCACGACCGCCACCTGCACCCCGCCTCCGACGAGGTGCTCTACATCATCGAGGGGGAGGGGCGGCAGACGGTCGGCGACGAGCCCGAGTTCGCGGTGAAGGCGGGCGACGCCGTCTACATCCCGATGGGGACGCTGCACTCGACGTTCAACACCGGGTGGCGGCCGCTGCGGATCATCGCGACGTACACGCCTGGCGGGGAGGAGGAGGCGCTGCGCGAACTGCCCGGCTTCGTCGAGCTGCCGCCGGGTGAGCATCCGAGCTGGGCGGTCAAGCTGGGGTGACCCGCACCGCACGCCCCGCTCCAAGCCGTCCCTACCGGTCACGCTCGTACTCGTCGGCCGTCACGTACGTGATGCCCAGCTCGGGCAGGCGGGCGCGCAGGCCGTACCGGTCGAGGCCCAGCTCGCCCTTCTCGAACGCCTCCCGCGTCGCCGCCTCCTTGGCGGCCCGCGCGGCGGCGGCCTCGATGCCGCGCTCCAGGTCGGCGCGCGGGCACACCAGCACGCCGTCGTCGTCGGCGATCACCGCGTCACCCGGCCTGACGAGCTGCCCGCCGATCGTGACCGGCACGTTCACCGCGCCAGGCGTCGCTTTCACCGTTCCCTGCGCGCTGACGGCGGAGCTCCACGCCGGGAAGCCCATGGCCCGCAGTTCGGCCACGTCGCGCACGCCTGCGTCGATCACCACGCCGCGCACCCCCCGATGCCGCAGCGCGGTCGCGAACAGCTCGCCGAACATGCCGTCCGTGCACGGCGACGTCGTGGTGACCACCAGCAGGTCGCCCTCCTGGCACTGCTCGACCGCCACGTGGATCATCAGGTTGTCGCCCGGCCAGCACACCGCCGTGACGGCGTTGCCGCCCGTCCGCGCTCCCGGCCAGGCGGGGCGCAGGCCGGGGCCGAGGTAGCCGGTGCGGCCGAGCGCCTCGTGCACGGTCGCGACGCCGTACGCGGCCAGCGCGTCGACCCTGTCGACCGGCGAGCGCGGGATGCCGGTGACGACCACGTTCCTCATGCGAGCACGTCCGTCACCTGCGGGTACAGCCGCATGTACGCCTCGCCCATCGTCGCGTGCGGCAGCCCCAGGTTGGGGCCGGCGTTGCGCTTGAGCTGCACGCCCCTGCGCTTGGCGAGGTCGGTGTAGTAGTCCCACATGTGCTGCTGGGCCGGCAGGCACTCCATCGCCTTGCGCTTCTTGTCGAACACCGGCGTGATGTCGAGCAGCACGTCCGGTTTGAAGTCGCACTGCTCGGGCTGGTGCGGCTCGAAGAAGAACACCGGCGGCGCGCCCAGCGGCTCGCCCGGCGCGTCGTAGCCGGCGGCCTGGGCGAGCACGCGCGCCTGCAACGCCATGCGCGCCGCGGCCGGGTGGTCGCCGTTGTACGGGTCGGCCGGCGGGTGGGTCAGGACGACGTCGGGCTCGAGGTCGCGGTAGACGTGTACCAGCCGGTCCACCAGCTCGCGGCTCTCCAGCAGGGGGTAGTCGCCGGCGTCGAGGAACTCGATCTCGGCGCCGAGGGCGGCGGCGGCGTTCTGCGCCTCCTCGCGGCGGATCGCCTTGATCTCCTCCAGCGAGTGGCCGGCCCGCCACGCCTTGGCGGACTCGCCGCGCTCACCGAAACTGAGGCAGACCACCTTGGCACGCTCGCCGCGGCTGGTGGCGAGCGCGATGGCACCGGCCGCCCGCCACACGAAGTCGCCGGCGTGGGCGCTGATCACCAGAAGGGTACGGGGTGTGGTCACGCGCCGACGCTAAGAGCCCTTGCAGCGATTGTCAACACTTACCGCACCGGGAACGGCCTTGAACGCCAATTTCGCCCGTTGATGGGGAGTTCTTCGACAATATTGTCAACACTGGGAGGCTCCATGAAAAGACCCAAGGTGCGGACGCGGACGAGCAGGTCGTCGTACGGCTCCTGCGGGGCGCCGCCCAGCACAGCACCCGCCGCGTCCACGAGATGGGAGCCGCCACCCGCATGCTCGCCTCTTTGGGCGTCCCCCACACGATGACGCTCGCCACCACCGCCGCCCTCGCCGAAACCGAACGCACCGGCCCCCCGCCTCTCCCATGAGCGGACGGACCCACCGCTGAGCAACCCGGCGTCAGTCGGGGGTGGCTTCCAGGGACTTGGTGACGCTGCGGAGGTGTTGCTGCATGGCTGTCTGGGCCGCTTCCGGGTCGCGGGCGACGATGGCGGCCACGATCAGCTCGTGTTGCGGCAGCGAGACGGCGGCGCGGCCTGGTTGGCGGGCCAGGCGGAATTTGTGGCGGACCACCTGGGCGCCCAGGCGTTCGATGATGGCCGCTGACGTGCGGTGGCCGGCGATCTCGCGAACTTTGGCGTGGAGGGCGGCGTTGAGCTCGGAGTAGCGGTCGAGGTCGTTGGAGTCGACGGCGGCGCGCATCTCGGCCACCAGCCGCCGCAGCTCCCCGGCCTGCTCCGACGTCACCCGCTCGGCCGCCTTGGCCGCCGACAGCCCTTCGAGCACCATCCGTACCTCGGTGATCTCGATGGCCTCGGCCTTCGAGACGGCCCGCACCCTGGCGCCCTTGTTGCGCAGGATCTCCACCAGCCCCTCTCCGGCCAGCTCCTTGAAGCTCTCGCGCACGGCGGCGCGCGGCGCGCCGAACTGCTCGCACACGTCGGCCTCGACCAGCCGCTGGCTGGGCACGAAGCCGCCGTCGAGTATGGCGGCCCTGAGCCGGTCGGTCAGCGTCTCCCCGCGCGGGGGCTCTGGGGTCACGCGATCCTCCGGGCGTCCGTACGACACTTGTTCGACAATATTATGAACAATCCCCGGAGTGCCGGGGCCACCAACCCCCGGCGGCGCTCCCACCTGCGAGCTTGATCGTTTGACCGTGTTCTGTCGGTGACCTCCGGTAAGTTCCTCGATCAATCGATCAGCCGGCCGCACGGGTCCGGGCATTCCCGCCTGCGCTCGTGAGCCGGCCGAGGTGGGAGGTCACGACATCGTGGACGCGGACGAAACCGCGTGGGAGCAACGCAGCGTGCTACGGGTGGTCCCGCCCGTGCAGCCGCGCAAGCTGGCCAAGGTGCCCTTCGTCGAGCTGGCCGACGGCCGCCTCCAGGGCGTCGTGTCGAGCGGATCCGACATCGAGCGGGTCTACGTCTCGTCGATCACCGCCGGCACCCTCGCGCTGAGCTGCAGCACCAACAACAACCGGCCGTGCGGCGCGCTGCACGGTTACGCGTGCAAGCACATCAAGATGCTGGCCGACGAGGCGGTCGTCCAATACGGGCTCGACCGGGTGGCCCGCTACCTCCGCATCGAGGTGCCTGAGGGCGGCTCGCTCATGGCCCACGTCAACGGGCCGGTCGAGCGGACGCCGGCGGCCGTGGTGTTCAGCCGGTTCCTGCGCCACCTGGCCTACCTCGAGGTGCCCGACAGCACCGACCCGCTGGTGGAGCTGCACTGGTTCCCGGCGACGGGGGCGGTGGGCTGATGCCACTCGATTCGACGGACCCCGATGCGACGGACAGGGCGGTGCGGTGATGCTGGACGTACAGCTCGGTGAGCTGCTCGACGCGGCCCCCGAGGGCGTGGACGCGGCGCTCGGCCTGGTCGACGGCTTCGACGCGGCCCTCACGTACGGCTTCGCGCGGCTCGGCGACGAGCGCGCCGAGGCGCTGACCGCCTTCGCGGGCGCGCTGGCGGGCACCCCCGTCGGCGATCGGCTGGGCGAGGCCGTGGCGAAGGTGGCCGCGGGCTCGGTGGCCGACGAGCATCTGGCGGCGCTGGCCGGCGGCCGGGCCGCGCTGCTCGGCGCGGCGCACGACGCGCTGCTCACCCGCCTCGACGCGGCCCTGGGCCGCACCCGTGACACGGGTGACGCGGCGGGAGTGCACGCCGAGGTGGCCGACAACCTGCTGGCCGGCTGCCGGGGCTGGCTGCGCGAGCTGGCCATCGCGGGCTGGCGCGGGGTCGATCACGACCTCGTCTCCTCCGCCGACCGGACGATCGAGGCGCTGCTCGCCGAGCCGGCGCTGCGCGGGCTCGCGGTGCTGCTCGACGGGCTGGCCACGGAGCTGCGCGCGTCGTCGCCGGTCGCCACGATGGAGCGGCTGCCCGCGCGCCGGTGGGCCGACCTGTGGACGCGCGCGATGCTGCTGGCGCAGCGCGGCCCGTGGCCGGGCGAGGCCGAGGAGGTGTCGGGTCGGCTGCTGATCCTGGGCGCCGACGTCCACGAGCACGCCACCGCCGTACGCGTGCAGGTGCACGCCGTCCTGGAGCCCTCGGGGGGCGGGCCGGCCAGGCTCGTCCGTACGAGCGTGGCCGCCGCCAAGGTCGACACCATCGTCGGCCCGACCGTGTGGCGGCTGTTCGGCGGCCACCCCACGCTGCTGGCCGCGCTGGCCGGCCACCGGAGCCTCGACGTCACCGGCATGCCGCTGCTGCCGGGCGGCGACCTGATCTGGCACGACGGCCGGGCGAGCGCGGGTGACGAGGCAGATCCGCTCGCGGTGGCCAGGCTCCAGCTCGGGGTGGCGACGCCGCCCGCGGTGCCGCCGCTCGACCGGCATCCCGTACGCATCGCCGAGCCCGTCTTCGTCGAGGGCTACAAGACCGACGGCCGCGCGCTCACGCTGGGCGGCCACACGATCGCGTTCGACCTCGACCGGCTGCCCTCCTGCGGCCCGCTCACCCCCGCGCTGCTCAAGGCGTCCACGGCCTGCGTCGGGCTGCTGCACTGGGACGCCGGCCGCTGGACGCTGCAGCCGCTGGGCGTGCAGGCCACGGTGAAGAAGCAGCCGGTCGCGGCGCACACCGGCGACTGGGCGCAGGGCCCCACCGACCCCAAGGTGGTCAAGGCCGAGGCCAAGGCCGGCGACGTGGTCGCGGTGCTGCGCGAACGAGCGGGACGGCTGCTGCGCAAATGACCGATCCCACCGACCTCACCCCCAACGCGCCGGCGGTCGGCGACGGCTCACAGAGTGCCGATCAGACGCGGCGGCAGGTGCTCTACTGGCGGCTGCTGGCGCGGCTGTTCAGCCCCGACGAGGAGGCCGCGCTCGAGACGGCCAGCGTCGGCATCGTCGGCGACCTCGGCCTCCCGCCGGCGCTGCTCGACCCGGGCGTCTCGGTCGACAACCTGGTGCAGCGCTTCCCCGACCTGGCCGCCGAGTTCCAGGACCTCATGGCCGAGAAGGAGCACGGCGACGGCGACGAGGTGCGCCGGGCCGCGCTGGTGTCGAAGCTGCTGCTCAACGTCTTCGCCACGGGCTCGGGCAACGTCACCGCGACGCAGCTGGAGAGCTGGAAGTCCGACGCCGGCTGGTTCGAGAAGGGCATGGGCTGCGAGCCGGGCGGCCTGCGCCACCGCGTCGGCGACGAAGAGCTGGCCAAGGTGCTCGCCGGCATCGAGGGCGACCTGGTCAAGCGCATGCACCTGCGCGAGGTGCTGGCCGACCCCGCACTGGCCAAGCAGCTCACGCCCAGCATGTCGCTCATCGAGCAGCTGCTGCACGACAAGTCCAACCTGTCGGGCGTCGCGCTGGCCAACGCCAAGGCGCTGATCCGCAGGTTCGTGGACGAGGTGGCGCAGGTGCTGCGCACCCAGGTCGAGAAGTCCAGCGTGGGCGCCATCGACCGGTCGGTGCCGCCGAAGCGGGTCTTCCGCAACCTCGACGTCGAGCGCACGATCTGGAAAAACCTCACCAACTGGAACGAGGAAGACCAGCGCCTCTACGTCGACCGCCTCTACTACAAGCAGACCGCCAGGCGCACCACCCCGGCCCGCATGATCGTGGTGGTCGACCAGTCGGGCTCGATGGTCGACGCGATGGTCAACTGCACCATCCTGGCCTCCATCTTCGCCGGGCTGCCGAAGGTCGACGTGCACCTGGTCGCCTACGACACCAGGGCGCTCGACCTGACCCCGTGGGTGCACGACCCGTTCGAGGTGCTGCTGCGCACCACGCTCGGCGGCGGCACCGACGGCACGGTCGCGATGGCGCTGGCCAGGCCGAAGATCACCGATCCGCGCAACACCGTGATGGTGTGGATCTCCGACTTCTACGACAACCGTTCCCTGATCAACGACTTCGAGGCGATCCACCGGTCGGGGGTCAAGTTCATCCCCGTCGGCTCGGTCAACAGCTCCGGACACGCGAGCGTCGACCCGTGGTACCGCCAGAAGCTCAAGGCCATGGGCACCCCCGTGCTCTCCGGCCACATCCGCAAGCTCGTGTCCGAGCTCAAGAACTTCCTCACCTAGGAGACCCCGACAACCATGAGTGACATGCTGCGCGCACCCGCAGAGGTCAAGTACGCCGAAGAGCTCGACTACCTCGAGTCCATCGACACCGCGCCGAAGCCGTTCTCGTGGCGGCTCAGCCCCCGCATGATCCGGATCTTCATCCTGGGCTCCGAGCGGGCCGACGGCATCGACAGGGAGATCCCGCAGAAGTGGTTCGGCGACCGCAGCTTCGTCGAACGCAGCATCGTGACCCTGGCCTCCGACCGCGGCCTGCTGCTGATCGGCGACCCCGGCACCGGCAAGAGCTGGCTGGCCGAGCTGCTGTCGGCGGCGATCTGCCGTAACTCCACGCTGGTCGTGCAGGGCACCGCGGGCACCACGGAAGACCACATCAAATACTCGTGGAACGTCTCCATGGTCATCGCCAAGGGGCAGTCCCGCGAGTCGATGATCCCCTCGCCGATCATGACGGCGATGGAGCGCGGCGTGATCGGCCGGTTCGAGGAGCTGACCCGCTCGACGAGCGACGTCCAGGACGCGCTCATCTCGATCCTGTCGGAGAAATACGTCTCCATCCCCGAGCTCGACGACGACAACATCGTCTTCGCCCAGCCCGGCTTCTCCATCATCGCCACCGCCAACAGCCGCGACCGCGGGGTCAACGACCTGTCGTCGGCGCTCAAGCGGCGCTTCAACTTCGTGCGCATCCCGGTGGTGACGAACAAGAAGAGCGAGGCGGAGATCGTCCGCTTCCGTACCGAAGAGCTGCTGCGCCGGCACCAGATCGAGCTGGACCTGCCGCCCACGCTGCTCGACATCCTGCTGCAGAGCTTCGCCGACCTGCGCTCGGCGGCGGCCTCGGCCACCAGCGACGACGACAAGCTGGAGTCGGCCCTGTCGACGGCCGAGCAGATCGGCGTGCTGGAGGACGCGATCCTGCACAGCCACTTCTTCGGCGACCGGACGCTGCGCGCGCAGACGCTGGCGAGCTCGCTGGTCGGGTCGCTGGCCCGGCGCAGCCCCGAGGACCTGGCGATACTCAACAAATACTGGCACGGCGTGGTCGAGCCGCGCAGCAAGAAGGACGGCGGCGAGTGGCCGGAGTTCCTCGAGGGCGGCCGCGAGGCCATCAGCACGCTCTCATGAGCGATCAGCCCATGACCGGCCGGCAGGGCACCTTCGGTTCGCTCCGCGAGCAGCTCCTCGACGCCGCCGAGACGTTCGCCGGCGGGCCCGTCGAGGTCTCCGGCATCCTGTCCGGCCTGGTCGACGACGTCGATCGGGCGCTGCGCGAGGAGCTGGAGATCTTCCCGGTCTGCCACCACTCGCCGGCCTCGGCGCTGGCGATGGTGCGCAGGCTGCGCGAGAAGCAGCCGAAGGTCATCTATCTGGAGCTGTGCGAAGACCTGCAGCCGCTGCTCACCGAGCTGCGCAACTGCCGCCTGCCGGTGGCGGTGCAGGCGTTCGCGACCGACCTCGACGGGTTCCCGAAGACGTGGGCGCCGCTCAGCGTGGTGGCGCCCATCACCGAGGCGTCCGCCGAATACCAGGCCATCGCCTACGCGCTCGACACCCCCGGCGTCGAGCTGGTGCTGGTCGACCGCTCCACCGACCACGTCTTCCAGTGGGCGCCCGGCGAGGAGCCCACGCCGAAGGCCGAGGAGGGCGCGGGCCTGCACGGCGACGCGGTCGGCGTGGAGATCGGCGACCTGCGGCCGCGCTTCGCCGAGCTGGAGGAGCACCTGCTGCACCACGGCAAGGTGCGCCACTGGTCGGAGTGGTGGGACCAATACGTCGAGCAGCCCCTGTCCGGCGCAGACTACGACACCTACCGCCAGGTCATGGTGCTGATCGGCAGCCTGTTCCGGCGGCTGCGCCCCGAGGGCGACGCCCGCCTGACCGTGGACGAGGACCGCGAGCGCTACATGTGGACCAGGATGCGCGAGCACCTGGCCGCCTCCGGCGCCGACCCGGCCGACTGCCTCTACGTCTGCGGCGCCTTCCACGCCGCGAGCCGGGTCGAGGAGTTCGGGCTGCGGTCCACGGCCACGTTCGAGATCAGCCCCCGCACCGGCACGAAATGGCTGTACGGGCTCATCCCGTCCAGCCACTCGGCCATCGAGGCGCAGTTCGGGCTGGCGCCGGGCTCGGTGTCGATCGCGGCGGCGACCTGGAACAAGGTGCTGACGCGGAGCAAGCTGACCCCGTTCCAGCTCGCCGGGCAGAAGGGCGCGCGCAAGCGCCAGGTCAAGCTGCCGCCGCCCGCGCCGCAGGGCGAGGTGGCCGACAAGCTGACCGGGTTCCTGTCCAGGCCGCCGGCGCTCGACCCGCTCGACGAGGCCGAGCTGCTCGGCTGGTCGGTCGACATCGTCCGGCTGGCCCGCCGCAACGGCTACCTCGCCAGCACCGCCGACGCGATCGCGGTCTACGAGACCTCGATCCTGCTGGCCGGCATGCGCAACCGCGCCAGGCCGACCCCGTACGACTTCCAGGACGCCGCCGTCACCTGCATCGAGAAGGACGTCGTGCCGGGCCGTCGCGACGTTCGGCGGCTCTGCGAGATCCTGCTCGGCGGCGACAAGCTCGGCGAGGTCGGCTACGACGCGCTGCCGCCGCTGGCCAGAGACGTCTACGACCGGCTCGCGCCGCTCGGGCTCGACCTGGAGAAGCGGACGATCCAGCGGGCGCTGCTCGACCTCAACGCGGAGCCCGAGCTGCGGCCCTGCTCCGACCTGCTGTGGATGCTGCGCTACCTGCTGCCGTCCGACGCGGTGCGGCCCATCATGGGGGAGCGGCGCCTCGGCGAGCGCTCGATCCAGGAGAGCTGGGACCTCGCGTTCGGCAAACACCAGCGCTCGATCATCGAGCTCGGCTACGAGGGCGTCACCGTCGAGCAGGTGGTGGAGCAGCGGCTGCGGCGCTCGGTCTGGGACCAGAAGGCCACCGCCGCCGTCGCGCTCGCGGCCGTCGAGGACGCCATCCTGTTCCTCGGCAGCCGCCGCTTCGCCGACGAGCTGGGGGCGCGGGCGGTGGAGCTGCTCGCGTCCGAGCGGACCGTGGACGACGCGCCCGACGTGCTGCGCCGCATCCGGCGGCTGCTCGCCCACTACCGGGCCACCGAGCCCGAGCTGCCCGCGTGGTGCGAGGCGTTCGTGACGGCCGGCTACGCCCACTACTGCACGCTGCTGCCCACGGCGTTCGTCGACGACGACACCGGTGTGCGGCAGGTGGGGGCCATGCTGGGCTTCCTGTTCTCCATGGAGAGCCTGGCGCTCTCGCTCGGCTGCGAGCGGGCCCAGCTGGAGCTCGCCGTGCGGCAGTCGCACCCCGAGTCGCCGGCCAAGGTGGCGCTGCTGTGGGCCGCCCAGCACCAGCTCGGCCTGCTGCCGCCGGCCGCGCTGCGGTCGCGGTGCGACGAGCTGCTGGCCAACCCGCTGGTGATCCCGTCCTTCCCGCAGTACATCATCGGGTTCGTCCAGGCCCTTGAGCCGGTGCCGGCGTTGTCGGGGTTCGTGGTGGAGGTGATCTCCAAGGCGTTCGGGCGGCTGCCGGACAACGTCCTGCTGCCGTGGCTGCCGAAGCTCATCACCGCCCTGCGCGCCGGGGCCGCCGAGCTGGTGCCGGTGCTGGTCCGCGAGGCGGGGCGCACGTTCCCCGGCTCGCTGACGGCAGTCGACTCCTGGGTGCCGCCGTGGACCGCCCGCCCCAAGCCGGCCGTGACCGCCGCTCCGGTGGCGGCCGGGCCGGTGGCCGAGCTGCTGCGGACCCATCCCGCGGCCTGCGACGCCGTGGCCGGGGTGCTGGGCTGCTCGGGCGCGTGGGCCGCGCCCGGCGAGCCCGCCGGTGATCCGCGCGTGGCGGCGCTGCTCGCCGCGCACCCGGAGCCCGCGCTGGCGGTGGCCGGGCTGCTGGGCTGACGGTCAGGGGGCGGGGCGGCAGGTGGTGCCGGGCGGGGGCAGGCGCAGGTCCGTCAGGTAGGCGTTCGCGTACGCGATCGTGCACGCGTCCCCCGTCAGGTAGAGCCCGTGCCCGGGGCCGTCGAAGCGGACGGTCCCCGAGCCGGGCACCCGCCGTACGAGGTCGGCCGTGTCCGCGTAGTCGGTCCACGTGCCCGCGCCGAGGAACGGCGGCAGCCCTTCGGGCAGGGCCCGCGCCGGGTTCGTCACCGGCGTGGGCCAGCCCGCGCACCCGAGGCGGTGCCACAGTTCGGCCCCGGCGAGGTGCGTCCGCGCGCCGATCGCCCGCACACTCCGGTACTCGGCGTAGCCGGCGAAGCGCAGGCCGTCGGGGCACTGGGTGGCGTTCATGCCGACGAACGATGGCGGCTTCAGGCTGCCGACGCCCGCCCGCACGTACGCCGCGAACCCGCCCGCGTCCCCGCCCTCCGCCTGCCTGATCGCCTGGGCGAGCTGCCGCCAGCGCGGGTACTCCGGCGCCGGTCCAGGACCGACCAGGTGCGGCATCGCGGCCACCTGAAGATCGAACCCGCTGTACGTCACGCGCTCACCCTCGACCGGCAGCGGCCGGCGGTCCGCGGCGGCCACCAGCTTGCGCCAGCGCGCCCCCATGCCGTCCCCGCACACGTCTCTGGCCTTTTCGCACCAGGCCAGGAAGCGCAGGAACTGGGACTCGTACGTGCCGGACCGGTCCCTTGCCTCCGACGCCGCGTCGCGGAGCTGGTTGACCGCGCCGTCCAGGTACATGGCCCGGACCCTTGCCGGGAACAGGCGGGCGTAGGCGATGGCGGGGACGCCGCCGTACGAGGTGGCGAGGAAGCTCAGCCGCTCCTCGCCGAGCGCCGCCCTCACCGCCTCGATGTCGCGCGCCACCGACGCCGAGTCGAGGTGGTCGAAGAACACCGGATCGACCCGCCTGCACTCCTGCGCGCTCGCCCGCACCCGTGCGGCCTGCCGCGCGTACGCGTCCGGCGTGTCCGGCTTGGCCAGCCACGGGCCGGTGGCGAAGCAGCGCTGGGGCAGGCGGCCGTACGTGGTGGCGTTGCGCGGCTCGAAGCTCACCACGTCGAACCGTTCGCGCAAGGCGGCGAAGCTGCCCCGGTAATAGGTGAGGTCGTCGATCCCCGACCCGCCAGGGCCGCCGGGGACGCTGAACACCGTGCCCACCCGCCGCCCGGTGGCGGGCAGCCTGGCCACCTTCAGCGTGATCGTCCGGCCGCGCGGGGCGTCCCAGTCCAGCGGCACCTCGACGGACGAACACCGCAGATCGCTCGGCCGCTCCTCGCCGTCGCAGGGTCCCCAGCTCGGCTCGCCCGCCGGAGTGGTCGTCAGTGCGCCGAGCAGGGCGCCGATCACCAGTACGTTCATGCCTTCACGATGACCGCCGCGGACGCGGGTTTCGATCGCGGCACGACCCGTCCCACCAGTAGTGCGAGCACTACCGTCAGCCGAAGAGGCGGGCGAGGGGCCTGATCCGGCGCAGGACCAGCCAGTCGAGGAGCAGGACCGCCGCCATCGTGATCCCCGCCAGCGGGAACAGCAGCCCGAGCACGGCCATCACGGCGATCAGCCCGTACGCCGTCCTGCGGTCGGTGGGCCGGGCCGGTGCGCCCAGGCGGCCACGGGGGCGGCGCTTCCACCACATCCAGGCGCCGGTGACGATCAGCGTGACGAGCGTCAGGCAGGCGCCCAGCATGAGCAGCAGGTTGGCGGTGCCGTAGCGGCGGCCCTCGTGCAGGGCGACCCCCTGCTCGACGGCCTTGGCGATGACGCCGTACTCGTTCCAGCCGTACGACACCAGGACCCGCCCGCTGTACTGGTCCACGTGCAGCGTCTGGGCGTCGGACGGGTCGCGGCGCGGGTCCGTCACCACCGTGTAGACGCCCTTCGGATCGTCCGGCAGCAGGATCTTCAGGTCGCACTCGTCCGGCGGGCACGACCTGATCGCGGGCCGTGCCGCCGCCAGGGCGGCCTCGAGGGGCAGGGCGCCGTCTCGCAGCACGCCGTGGGTGGTGCCGTGGCCGGCGTGCCCGTCCTCGGACGGCGGGACGGGCAGCCGTTCCGCCGCCCACGGGACCTTGGCGTCCGGGTTGGCGGACAGGTCGCCCGAGGTGTGCGGGTAGTCCTCGGCGCTGGGGTACGTGGAGCCCGTACGGTCCTGCAGCCTTTGCAGGCCGTCACCCCACACGCCCGACCACGGCAGCCCGGACAGGACGAGGAACACGACCACCGCGCCCCCGCCGACCCCCGCCCACGTGTGAACCTTGCGCAGCCTGCCCCGGCCCCTCCTGGGTCTGCGCGGGCCTGGCTTCCTGCGGCGGGTGCTCCACCACAGGTACGTGCCGGTCGCGACGAGGATCAGCGACCAGCAGGCGGCGGTCTCCACGGCCCGGTCGCCGACGGTGCCGGCCATCAGCTCGCCGTGGATCGTACGGACGACGCGCATGAACGTCCTGCCGTCGTCCACCTCGCCCAGCACCGCCGCCGTGGCCGGATGCACGTAGACGGAGACGCCCTCGGCGAAGGGCCCCGTCTCGGTGCCCTGGAGGATGACGCGGGTGCTGCGGTCGGGTGACATGGGCGGGATGACGGACATGACCGGCGCGCCGGGATGCGCCCGCTGAGCCGCCGCGATCTGCTCCGACAGCGGCCGGGCTTGGGTGACGGGCTCGCTGAGCGTGCGCACGTCGTGCTGACGCCATTCCTCGAACGGCTCCTTGAACAGGTAGATCGACCCGGTGACGGCCAGGACGAGCAGCACGGGCGCAACGAAGATCCCGGCGTAGAAGTGCCACCGCCAGACGGCCCGGTAGCGCTGCGACGCGACCGGCCGCGCCGGCTCGGGCCCTGCTCCGGTCGGTGTGGGACGAGTCTCGATCGATGTCATGGGGGGCTCCCTTCCGGGGGCGCTTTCGTGGGTACGGCGACGGCACGCCGGGGGCGCGAGGCGGCCACAGCGTGGAGGCCGTGTGACGATCGGCCTGGTGCGCGAGGCGAGCACGGCACCGGCGAGATGCGGGGAGGCAGGGGACACCCGCGGTCGTGTGTGTTCGTGGACGTGACCTGGCGCCTCACGATCGCCATGGCCTGAAGGTGCTGCGAACCGCACTGGGGTGCCGATCACGTGGCGATCACGCGTCGCACATGGCACCTTGCGCACCAGCGCGCTCACCAGGTGGCGCGGTCACCAGGTGGTGTGGTGAGCACGCCGCGCGGTGCTCAGAACGCTTGCGTCACGACGACGCGTCAGGGCGGGGTGGCCCTCGGCGGCACAGCGTCCAGGCCAGGGCCTGGGGTGTGAGGGGGCCGAGGGGAGCTGTGGCGAGGAGGGCCGGGCGGCGGGCGGGGACCGGGGGCGCGGGGTCCCAGGTGGTCAGGAGGGCCCAGAGGCCGCGGAGAGAGGTGGCCAGGAGGTGGAGGATCGTGGCCAGGGTCGTCTCGCCCCGGTCCAGCCACCACGCCGACAGCACCGCCACCACCACGTGGGCCAGCAGCATCCCGACACTCGCACTGAGGCCGCCCCCGTGGTGGGCGACGAGCGCGGAGGCGTCCGTGGCGTGCGCGTGGAGGGCGGGTGGGGTGGTGGTGAGGAGATCTTGTACGGCGTGGGGGGTGGTGGTGAAGAGCTGGTGCATGCCGTACTGGGCGGTGAAGGAGGCGGCCAGCAAGGTGCGGCGGGAGCGGCGGCGGCGGGTGAGGAGGAAGGCCCCGGCGCCGGTGATCACCGTTGCGGCCAGCACCGTGCCGAATCCCGCTACCGGACCTCCGGCCAGGACGTGCATGGCGAGGGCGGTGAGCACGCAGACGACCGCGAACACCGTCGTACGCAGCCCGCGCAGGCCGGTCCCCCCGGCCTGCGCGGTGTCCCTGCTGCCGATGCCGCATCCTCTCTTGCCGGGGTTCATGCGCGATCACCGCTCACATGACGAGATACGGCGGTCGCCCGGCCTCGGTTCAGGCGGATGCGACGAACTTTCGCGTCGTCAGGTCAGCCCGGCGCTGTAGACGGTGTTGGGCGGGTGCCCGCCGAAGAGGCGGGTGACCGTGACGAAGCGGTAGCCGCGCTTGGACAGGGCCTTCAGGATGCGGGGCATCGCCCGCACCGTCGACGGGTGGATGTCGTGGAAGAGGATGACGCTCCCCGGGCGTACGGACCTGACGGCCTTGCGGGCCACCTTGGCGCTGTCGCGGTGCCGCCAGTCCAGGGTGTCCACGCTCCACAACACCATCGGCCGCCCGGTCAGCCGGCTGACCGCCGCGTTGACCGCCCCGTACGGCGGCCGGACGAGCCTGGGCACCACCCCGATGGCCGCCTTCACCACCCGGTCCGTACGCGCGAGCTGCGCCCGCACCCCGGCGGCCGGCAGCTTCGTCAGGTCGGGGTGCGACCAGGTGTGACTGCCGATCTCGTGCCCCGCCGCGTACGTCCTGCGCACGATCCCCGGGTTCGCCGCCACGTTCTGCCCGACGACGAAGAACGTCGCCTTGGCCCGGTACGCGGCCAGGTGCCGCAGCAGCGCGTCCGTGTACGCCCCCGGCCCGTCGTCGAAGGTCAGCGCCACGCACTTCGCCCGCCGGCAGTCCACCGGTCTGGCCCTGGCCGACACCCTCACCACCCTCACCACCGAGGCGGGTGAACCGGCCACGCGGGACGCCGTGGCCGTGCCGGCGGAAAGGCCGGACGTCGTGGTGACGGACGCCGGGACCTCGGATGCGGGCGACGCCGTGCCGGCGTGGCCCGGGACCGCGGATCCGGGTGACGCCGGGCCGGAATCGACGCTCCTGTCCGTGGTGCAGGCCGTCGTCAGCGAAGTCGTCAGCAGAGCGGTCAAGGTGAGTGCCCCCGCCGTCGCCCGTAGCGCGCCGATCTTCATGCCGTATCCCCCTTCGCGCACCGCCCCCGGTGCGTCCCCCCATGAGCGCGGGACCGTTCCAACGGGTTGGACTCCCGCCGTCCACTCATGGTTCGCGCGAAGACCGCCCGCGGATGAGGGCGGCGACCCGGCCGGAGCAGGTGCGGGCTCGACAGGTGGCCGGCGCTGGTCTTCTCTCTCGACCCATCGGGGTCGGGAGGGGAGCCCTGGCATGCCCGCGATCCGACGATCCGTCGTCGCCCTGATCACCACGGCGGCGCCGGCCGTGGTCCCCGCGGAGGGCCGCCCCGGGGAGGCCGGGGCGGGGGGTCAGTTGAGCCAGGAGCGCTGGAGTGCGCGGCGGACGCGTTCACCGGCCGGCGGCGGCACGTCGCCGTCCGGTGCGGCGGGCGGTAGCGCGGGTGGGGAGCCGGGTTCCAGGACGGCCTGCTCCTCCTCGGTCACCGGGCGCTCGATCTCGGTGAAGCCGCCGTCGGGCCCGCGTACGATCACCCCGGTCTCCACCCCGTGCGCGAGGGTGTGCCGGTCGCGTAGCTGCAGGCCCAGGCAGATCCGGTGGGTGACGACGTACCCCAGCACGGGCCCGGCGACGATGGCGACGCGGAAGATCCAGGTGGTCGCGTTGAGCGAGATGTGGAAGGTCGAGGCGATCAGGTCGTTGCCGCCGGCCAGCCACAGCACGCCGTAGTAGACGATGCCCGCGACCCCGAGCGCCGTCCGCACGGGCACGTCGCGCGGCCGGTCGAGCAGGTGGTGCACGGCACGGTCACGGGTGACCCACCGCTCGGCGAACGGATAGAGCGCCAGCGCGGTGAACAGCAGGCCGGGCGCGCCGAGCGCCGGGATCAGCACGCTCATCGTCACCGTGGAGCCGAAGACGGTGAACTCCCACGGCGGCATGATCCGCAGCGCGCCCTCCAGGAAGCCCATGTACCAGTCGGGCTGGGAGCCGGCGCTGACCGTGCTGGGCAGGTAAGGCCCGTACAGCCAGATGGGGTTGATCTGGAACATCGTGGCGAGCAGCGTGATCACCCCGGTCACCCACAGGAAGAACACTGTCGTCTTCGCCAGGAACGCGGGGAAGAACGGCGCGCCGCGCACCTGATCGTTGCGCAGCCCCTTGGCGCGGAACTGGGTGTGCGTCTGCCGCCACGTCAGCACCACCGCGTGCAGCGGGAGCAGCACGAGCAGCAGCGCGGGGATCAGCAGCACGTGCAGGCTGAAGAGGCGGGCGATGATGTCCTCGCCGGGGAACTCCCCGCCGAACAGGAACATCGCCAGGTACGTCCCCACCAGCGGCACCGAGATGATCACCCCGTGCAGGATGCGCAGCCCGGCCCCGGACAGCAGGTCGTCCGGCAGCGAGTAGCCGAACAGCCCGTTGATCAGCACCAGGGCGAACAGCGTCACGCCGATCAGCCAGTTGAGGTCGCGCGGCTTGCGGAAGGCGCCGGTGAAGAAGTTGCGCAGCAGGTGGATGACGATGGCGCCGAGGAAGATGAGCGTGGCCCAGTGGTGCATCTGCCGCATCAGCAGGCCGCCGCGCACCTCGAAGGTGATCTCCAGTGACGACGCGTACGCCTCGCTCATCGTGACGCCGTGCAGCGGCACGTAGCTGCCGTCGTAGACGACCTCCTGCATGGACGGCTTGAAGAAGAACGTCAGGAAGACGCCGGTGAGCAGGATGACCACGAAGGCGTATAACGCGATCTCGCCCAGCAGGAACGTCCAGTGGTCGGGGAAGACCTTCCGCATCGCCTTCTTCAGAAACCCGGCCCCGCCGAGCCGGTCGTCCAGCGCCCCGGCCAGTGAGCTGCCCTTCATCGCCACTCCGCATGCGTCTTGTCCGGACCCTTATGGACAAGACGGAGCAGGGGCCGCGAATGTGACACTCACCGGCCGGCGAATGTCGTTCTCTCAGGCGAAGCGTTCGACGGTGACGGGGATGAGGCCCTGCTCGCGCACCGCCTGGCGGTGGTGGTGGAGCAGCGCGCCGAGCGCGGTCACCGGGCCCGAGCCGAGGCGCGCGGTGACGTCCACGCACCAGGCGATGCCCGCGCCGATCCGGCGCAGCTCCCAGGTGAAGCCGTGGCCGCCCGCGTCGGCCGAGGCGGCGCCGACCACGCGCGGGTCGCCGGTCGGCTCAAGCCGCAGCGCCGTACGCGCGTTCTCCAGGCCGTCGGCGCCCAGCTCGCCGGCGAACAGGATGCGGTAGCGGCGCGCTCTGGAGCCGCCGAGGTTGAGCGGGGCGGTGGTGGGCAGCGTGCGGCGCTCCTGGAAGAGCGTGCGCAGCCCGGCCTCCTCCGGCAGCGCGCCGCCGCCCATGCGGGCGAAGGCGTCGTACGCCTCCTGCCTGCTGACCGGCATCACCCGGCCGCGCAGCGCGCGGTCGGCGCGGATGGCGCGGCTCAGCTCGGCGGAGGAGGACCAGGCCCCGTTCTCCGGTCTCCACTCGGCGCCGTCGATTCCGGCCGCCGTGTAGTCCTCACACAGGACGAACTCCTCCACCAGGAGCCCTGCGGGCGTGCGATCGCCCGCGGTCGAGGAGATCAGGTAGTAATCCACCGGCCCATGATTGTGCCCGGCGGATCGCCAGATCAAGATCATTCACTCGCGCCGCGCGCGCCGTGGCCGCATGTCCGGGCCCAATCCGGGCAGGAGTCCGCCTGATCTCCGTAAACGGTCTAATGTGGATATTTGCCTTATGTCAGGCACGGGAGGCATCGACGATGCGGAACGGCCGGACCGCGACCCTCGCCCCATCACTCACCGCCGCCGCCATGGCGGCGCTGCTCACCCTCGCAGGCTGTACGTCGTCCGGCGGCGGCCCCGGCCCGCGCAGCGGCCCGCAGAGCGGACCCCAGCAGCAGGGCCCCGTGGCCAAGCTGGCGATCACCCCCGCCGACGGCACGAAGAAGGTCGCCCCCGACACCGGCATCGCGGTCAAGGTGAGCGCCGGCAAGGTGACGAAGGTGGCCGTGGCCGACGCCAAGGGCCGCGCCGTCAAGGGCGCCATGGGTGACGACGGCACCTGGCGGCCGGCCTGGCCGCTGCGGCCCTCGACCACGTACACGGTCAGCGCCCAGGCCACCGGCACCGACGGCAAGCAGGTCGGCGGCACCTCGACGTTCACCACGCTCAAGCCGAAACGGGTGCTGGAGAGCGGCATGGCGCCGCTCGACGGCGAGAAGGTCGGCGTGGGCATGCCCGTGCAGCTCCTGCTCTCGCAGCCGATCACCTCGCAGAAGGCCAGGGCGGCGATCGAGCGGTCGCTGGTCGTGCGCATGTCCAAGCCGGTCGAGGGCGCGTGGAGCTGGGTGAGCGACCGCGAGGTGCAGTTCAGGCCGCGGGAGTACTGGCCGGTCGGGCAGAAGGTGACCGTCGTCGCGCACCTAGCCGGGCTGCGCGCCGGCTCCGGGCTGTGGGGCACCAAGGACCGCAGCCTGACGTTCACCGTCGGGCCGGAGCACATCACCAAGGTCAGCGGGAAGACCCACAAGGCGGTCGTCCGCGAGAACGGGAAGGTCGTCAAGACCATTCCGGTCAGCCTCGGGCGGCCGGGCGACGACAGTTATTCCGGCGTCATGATCGCGCAGGAGAAGGCGGCCGACATCGTCATGGATTCCGCCACGATCGGCGAGCCCGGCGAATATCGCATCAAGACCAAGTGGAACGTGCGCATGACGTACAGCGGCACTTTCTTCCACGCCGCCCCCTGGTCCACCGGCGCGCAGGGCAGCTCGAACGTCAGCCACGGCTGCGTGAACGCCAGCCCCGCCAACGCCCGCTGGTTCTACGACTTCACCCAGCGCGGCGACATCATCGAGGTGACGGGCACGTCCAGGAAACTCCAGTTCGGCAACGGGCCGACGCCGTGGGCCAAGTCGTGGGAGGACTGGCTGGCGGGCAGCGCGCTCGGCAAACCGGTGAACGGATAGGCCGCGGTTTTCAGTACGTGTTTCAGTAAAGGACACAATCAGGAATCCTTTGTCGGCCTCTACCGCTTTCGCACAGAGCGGCGAATTACCATGAGGGCACAACAGGAACGCCGTCCCGTTCACGGGAGCTGGTATCGGGTGCCTGAAGACGGAACCGGCCGGGGGCTGATCCGGCTCCCGACCCTCGCGCTGTGGCTGCTCGTCTGGCTGCTCAACTGCTACGAGTTCCTGGTGACGTTCTGATCTTCTGGGGACCACCAGGCCCGACTCGTACGCGAAGACGACCAGCTGGGCCGGTCGCGGACGCCCACTTGACCATCGACCTGCTCACGTCTGGCGGCTGACCGGCGACTTCCCTCGTCCCGTGCACGTGCCGGCCCGCTTCGACGGGCACCGCGCGCACGTGCATGCTGCATGCCCCACCTCGGAGCACGAGGACATGGCGATGATGGCCGACTTCGAGGTGATATGAGCAGATGCCCCCTCCCGATCGACCCGTCGAACTATTAAGTTGATCTCATAGGCGACCATTCATCGGATGACTCGTTTGACGGAGCTAGGAGCAGGCATGCAGATCGTACGGTTCACCAGCCCACTGACCAGCGCCGCCGCAGTAGGAATCGACGACGGCGAGCAGGTGGTGGAGCTGGCCGGGGTCACCACCGTCGGCGAGCTGCTCCGACTGTCCTCCGATGAACTCACGGAGCGGTGCGCGTCCGCCGACGGCCCCCGCCACCCCTCCGGCTCCGTCGCCCTGCTCCCGCCCGTGGACGGCCGCATGGAGGTGTGGGCCGCGGGCGTCACCTACCGGCGCTCCCGCGAGGCCAGGGTGCTGGAGAGCGAGCGCGCCGCCGACGTGTACGAGCTGGTCTACGACGCCGAGCGGCCCGAGCTGTTCTTCAAGTCGGTGGCGTGGAAGGTCTCGGGCGACGGCGGCCGCATCTCCGTCCGCGAGGACTCCGGGATCGACGTGCCGGAGCCTGAGCTGGGTCTCGTGCTGAACGCGGGCGGCGAGATCGTCGGCTACACGGTCGTCGACGACGTCAGCTCCCGCACCATCGAAGGGGTCAACCCGCTCTACCTGCCGCAGGCCAAGATCTACCTCGGCGCCTGCGCGGTCGGCCCCGGCATCAGGCCCGCCTGGGAGGTCGCGGACCCGTACACGCTGGACATCGCGCTCACCATCGTCAGGGGCGGCGAGACCGTCTGGGACGGCAAGGCCAGCACCTCCCAGCTCAACCGGCGGCTCGACGACCTCGCCGGCTACCTCTACCGCGCCGACGCCTTCCCCGACGGCGCCGTGCTGGCGACCGGCACGTGCCTGGTGCCCGACCTGCCGTTCACGCTCCAGGACGGCGACACCGTCACGATCGGCATCTCCGAGATCGGCACGCTCACCACCGGCGTGGTGCGCGGCCTGGACGCGATGCGCTGACGCTTCGCCGGGCCGGTGCCGGGGGACCGCTGCCAGGGGACCGCTGCGGGGGGACCGCTGCCGGGGGGCCGCTGCGTGGCCCTTGCCGCGGCCTGCGCCGAACAGCCGGCTCAGGGGTCGGCGACGATGGCCGCGGCGGCGGCGCGCAGGCTCGCCGCCCGGCGGCGCAGGTTGTCGGCGGTGGCCAGGCAGGAGTCCTCCAGGTCGGCCACCTCGCGCCTGAGCCTGACCACCTGGCTCAGGTACCGCTGCGCGGCCGGCCCCGTCCAGTACGACTCGCAGTCGCCAGGACGCGCCGGGATGCCGTCGAACGCGCCCGCGAGCCCCCTGGCGTACCGCATGAACGCGGCGGCCAGCGACTCCTTGTCGGCAGCCTCGCGGAGGAGCTGGTGCTTCGTCGCCATCGCGGGTCAGCCGCCCTCGGCGGCGGTCCGGCCGCCCGGGGTGCCGATGACGGTGGCCCAGGCGCGCTCGCGCAGCCCGTCGGCTCCGACGCCGGGCTTGAGCGCCTCGTGCAGCGCGGTCGCGAGCGCCTGGGCGGCGGCCGGGTCGGCGGTGGCGGCGCCCAGCAGGACACGCGACTCGCGGGGATGCTCGGCCAGCAGCTGCTGGAAGGCCAGCGGGTTGGCGGCGTACGGCCGGAGCAGGTCGCCGGGGCTCCAGCCGGTGTCCTGCGGGCGGTTCAGCAGCGTGGTCGCGACCCGGTTGAGCACCGTGCCCGACTGCTCGGCGCCCGTGACCAGGGCCGTCAGCGCGCCCGCCGGGGCGGTCGCCACCAGCTCGTGCCAGGCGTCGCCGAGCCGCCCGGTGCGCTCCGCGCTCGCGTACGCCTGCGCCAGCGGCCCGCCGTGCCCTTCGAGCAGCCGGGTGAACGTCTCGATGCCGAGCGCGGAAAGCAGCGCCGTCGCGTACGCGGGGTCGCGGACCTCGCCCTCGACGGCCGCGACCGCCGCCGCCACGTCCCCACCCTCCCGCTCACCCGTCCGCTCACCTTCCCGCTCGTCCTCCCGCTCGTCCTCCCGCTCGGCGGCGAGGATCGCGCGGGCGGCGCTCTCGGCGGCCTGCCTGGCCTCGTGCTCGGCCGTGAAAGGGAACGTCGCGGTCAGCATGCCGCGCTCCCGCACCGGTACGAGCTGCTCGATCGTGTCGATGCGCCACCGCAGGTCCTGCTGGGAATCGTGGAACAACACCCAGGCGCGGTGCAGGGCCGTGGTGCCCTGGCGGCCGGCCCAGTCCTGCTCCGCCTCGGCGATCGCCGTCTCGAGACCCGGCCGGGTCGCGCTGACGTACGCCTTGCCCGCCTCCATGCGGCGGATCAGTTCGTGCGCGCCACGGGGGTCGATCCCCACGAACTCCCCCATGAACTCTCCCCATCGGTGCGGTAGTGCCAAGGCGGGAGTCAAGCACACGAACCGGGCAGGGCGACACGCGTTTGCCGGAACGGGAATCGGTCCGGCCGATGCCGGTCAGGCGGGGGAGTCCTCCTTCTCGCCGTCCTTCTCGCCGTCCTTCTCGAAGGAGCTGAGCGTGGGGTCGTAGTCGAGGGCGCCGATGTCGTACATCGGGGTCATCCAGTGGTAGAAGTTGTCGCCCCGCTCGCGCAGCAGGTCGTACAGCCGGCGCATCAGCCGGCGGCGCACGGGGGCCACCTCGTGGTGGGTGTAGCGGTTGCTCAGCTCGTGCGGGTCGGCGTGCAGGTCGTACAGCTCGTTGACCGACTCGGGGTTGACGATCAGCTTGTAGCGGTCGTCGCGGATCATCCGCTGCGGGTACGGGAAGTGATGGCCGTGGAACTCGGCCAGCAGCTCGCCGGGCCACTCCGGGCGCTCGCCGCGGACGAGCGGGAGCAGGCTGCGGCTGTCCACGGCCGGCCCGGTGTCGCAGCCGGCCAGGTCGAGGATGGTCGCCGTGCAGTCGGTCAGCGTGACGAACTCATCCCTGACCTGCGGCTGCTGCCCGGGGACGCGGATGATGCCGGGGATGCGGTAGATGTCCTCGTACATGGCCGGGCCCTTGTCGTGCAGGCGGTGGGCGCCGGTGAACTCGCCGTGGTCGGCGGTGAAGAAGACGGACGTGCTGTCGCTCAGCCCCAGCTCGTCCATGCGGTCGAGGATGCGGCCGATCTGCCGGTCGATCAGCGTCACGTAACCCCAGTAGACGGCGATCAGCTTGCGGGTGACCTCGATCGGGATCGTGTCGAACGTCCAGTGCGCGCTGTAGTTGCGCTGCACCGGCGGCTTGCCCTCGAACGTCTCGGCGATCGACGGCGGCAGCTCCACCAGGCTCGGGTCGTACATGTCGAAGTACTCGTCAGGCAGCAGGTACGGCAGGTGCGGCCCGAAGAAGTGGGTGGCGAGGAAGAACGGCCGGCCGCCGGCGGCGTAGCGCTCCATGTGCTCGATCGCCCTGGTCGCCAGGTAGTGCTCGAACGTGGCCTCCACCGGCTGGTGCAGCCGCGCGGCCAGCAGGTTGCCCTGGTTGCCGTTCGGCGTCGTCCCTCGGACGAGGTCCGAGATCCGGTACGGCGGCAGCCCCCGCTCCGCCAGGTAGGCGAGGTAGTCGGGATGGTCGACCGGGTTGTGCCAGCCGGGCAGGTCGGGCCCGTCGAAGCCGTAGGAGGCGGCGTTGCGGCTGGTGCCGCCGTGCCACTTGCCGATGAGCCCGAGCTGGTAGCCGCGCTCCTTGAGCGCCTCGGGGAAGGTGAAGGCGTCCTCCCGCAGGTCCTCCAGGTAACCGACGTTGCGCTCGTAGTTCGCCAGCAGCCGGTGACGGAACGGGGCCTGCCCGGTGAGCAGGCTGGCCCGCGCCGGCGTGCAGATGGCCGTCGGCGTGTAGAACCGGTCGAACCGGGTGCCGCTCGCGGCCAGCCTGTCGAGGTTGGGCGTGGCGACGTGCGGGTTGCCGTAGCAGCCCAGGGTGTCGACGCGGTGCTGGTCGGTCATCAGGAACAGCAGGTTCACTTGGTGAAGGCCTTCGTGTAGAGATCGCCGGTGTAGTACGTGGAGGGGTCGGGCCTGGACTTGAGCTGGCCGGTGCCGACGAAGAAGTCGCCGAGGCTGTTCAGCCACTTGGCCACCGTGCCGTCCTTGGTCTTGTTCACCAGGTCCTCGGTGGTCATCGTCTGGACGTTCGCCGCGTCCGCCTTGACCTTGGCCGGGTCGAGCTTGAGCAGCGCGGCGGACTCGGTGATGGCCTCCTCGGGATGCGCGGCGCGCCAGTCGTTGGCCTCCTGCAGCACCTTGATCACCTTGTTGGTGAGCGCCTCGTCCACCTCGGTGCCGCCGACGAACGCGGTCGGGAACGAGCTGTCCGGCCACTCCTTCGTACTGGCGATCTCCACCATGTCCGGCACCTGCTGCTTGATGTTGTCGATCAGCGGATACCAGATGCCGGCCCCGTCGATCTGCCCGGAGGCGAACGCCGACACCACCGTGGCCGGGTCCATCGGCACCTTCTCGATGTCCTTGACCGACATGCCGGCCTTCTGCAGCGCCAGGTTGAGCACCATGTCGCCGGACGTGCCCTCCGGCACGCCGACCTTCTTGCCCTTGAGGTCCTGGATCGTCTTGATACCGGGCCGGCCGATCACGCGGTCGGCGTACGCCAGCGTGTTGATCGCGACCACCTTGGCCTTGCCCGTGGCGGGCAGCCACATCGCGCCGGGGCCGATGTAGCCGAAGTCGAGGTCGCCCGCGCCCAGCGCCTGGATCTGCAGCGGTCCGTTGGTGAACACCTTGATCTCGGGGGTGAGCCCCTGCTTGTCCCACAGGCCCTGCTTCTCGGCGATGGCGAGCAGGCTGGCGCCGTTGTAGTCGCTGATGTAGCCGAACCTGACGGTGGAGCCGTCGTCGGAGCAGGCGGTCACGGAGAGTGCCAGCAGGCTCACCGCCGAGGCGGCCGTCAGGGCGCGGCGAAGGGAACGCATGGCCATCGGTCCTTCTTTCTGTGCTGGGGGTCCAGGCGGTTTCAGGCGGGTTCAGGCGGGTTCAGGCTGCGGGGGCGGCGGACGCCTGGTGGTAGACGGCGTGCCAGACCTCGTTGCGGATCCGCCCGAACTCGGGCGAGAGCCGCATCTCCTCGGTCCTCGGGTACGGCAGGCCGACGTCGATGATCTGCTGGATGCGGCCGGGCCGCGCGGCCATGACGATGACCCGCCTGGCCAGATAGACGGCCTCGTCCACGTCGTGGGTGATGAACATGACCGTGCGCTGCTCCCTGCTCCACGTGGCGAGGAGCTGGTCCTGCAGCTGCACCCTGGTCAGCGCGTCGAGCGCGCCGAACGGCTCGTCCATGAGCAGGACCTGCGGGTCCACCGCGTACGCGCGGGCGATCGCGCAGCGCTGCCGCATGCCGCCCGACAGCGCCTTCGGCAGCGCGTCGGCGAAGTCGGACAGGCCCACCAGCTCGATCGCCTGCTCGGCCCGCCGCCTGCGCTCGTCGGCCGGCAGCCCCTTGAGCTTCAGCCCGAACTCGACGTTCTTGCGCACGGTCAGCCACGGGAACAGCGCGTACTGCTGGAAGATCACCCCGCGCTCGGGCCCGGGACCGTCGACCGGCCGGCCGTCCACCAGCACCTCGCCGCCGGTCGGCTCGACCAGCCCGGCCGCCATGCTCATCAGCGTGCTCTTGCCGCACCCCGAAGGGCCGACGACGGTGACGAACTCGCGGTCGGCGATGTCCAGCGAGACGTGGTCGAGCGCGGTGAAGGTGCCGTCCTTCATCGGGTACGTCTTGACGACGTCCCTGAACGAGATCTTGTTGTTCATCGGCGCTCCTGCCAGTTCGTGAGGCGGCGTTCGGCCAGCAGCAGCAGGCGGTCCATCAGCAGGCCGAGCACGCCGATGGTGATCAGGCCCACGAAGATCGTGGACAGGTCGTAGTAGAGCTGGGCCTGCTGCATCCGGAAGCCCAGGCCCTCCTGCGCGGCGATCAGCTCGGCCGCGACCAGCGTGCCCCAGGCCGCGCCCAGCCCGACCCGCATCCCGACCAGGATGAACGGCGTCGAGGCCGGCACCACGACCCGCAGGAAGATCGTCCGGTCGGACGCGCCGAGCACGCGGGCGGCGTTGATCAGCGTCTTGTCCACGTCCACGACGCCCTGGAACGTGGAGACCACGCTCGACAGGAACGCCGCCAGGAAGATGACGAAGATCTTCGGCCGCTCGTCGATGCCCATGAGCACGATGGCCAGCGGGATGATCGCCAGCGGCGGGATCGTCCTGAAGAACTGCACGTACGGCTCCAGCAGGCCGCGCGCGGTGGCGTACCAGCCCATGAGGAAGCCGACGGGGATCGCCAGCAGCGTGCCGAGCAGGAAGCCGATCAGGACGCGGCGCAGGCTGGCCAGGGCGTCGGTCATCAGCGTGCCGTCGCCGATCAGCTCGGCCGCGCGGCCGGCCACCTCCAGCGGGTTCGGCAGGCCCTGCACGCCTATGGTGGCCAGCGCCGTCCAGACGAGCAGGCCGACGACCACGGCGACCAGGTTGAGTACGAGGGCGCGCCGCGAGCGCCTGGGCCCGCGCCGCGCGGCCGGAGCCGCCTGCGCCTTGCCCGTCGCGGTGAGCTGGGTCATGGGTGGTGCCTCGATTGCGTCATGGTGATGTGAGGTCCTCAGAGATCCGGGCCTGCCGGATAGCGGGACAGCAAGGGGGATTCGTGCAGCATCAGGGCGATGCCGCCGAGCGCGCCCGCGACCTCGCCGAGCGTCGCCCTGCGCAGGCTCACCCGGTGCCGCGAGACCGGCATGACATGGTCGTGCAGCGTGCGCTCGATCGGCTCGACCAGCGCCTGGCCGGTCTCGACCAGCTCGCCGCCGACCACGATGACGCTGGGGCCGATCGCATTGCAGACGGCGGCCAGCACCTCGCCGATCCTGCCGCCCACCCGATCCAGCACGTCCAGCGCGCTCCGCTCGCCCGCCCTGACCGCCTTGACCAGCTCGGGCACGTCGGCGGCCCTCCCGCCGGTGGCGCGGTAGGCGTCCAGCACGGCCCTGATGGAGGCGACGGTCTCCAGGCAGCCGGTGCCGCCGCAGTCGCAGCGCGCGCCGCCCGGATCGACCGTGATGTGGCCGAACTCGCCCGACAGCCCGTACGCGCCCCGGTGCAGCGATCCGCCGACCACCAGCCCGCCGCCGACGCCGTGCGACAGCCGCAGATACAGCACGTCCTGCCCGCCTGCCGCCGCCCCCCAGATCGCCTCGCCGAGCGCGGCCAGCCTGGTGTTGTTGTCGAGCAGCACCGGCACGCCGAACCGCTCCCGCAGCAGCACTTGCACGGGGTGCGGCGGGGTCTCGCCGGGGTCCGTGGTGGGGCCTTCGACTTGGGCGCCGACGACGCCGACGCCGATCGCGTCCAGCGCGCCCAGCCGCAGCGCGCCCGAGCCGGTGCCGGTGAGGGAGCCGACGAGCCGTTCGGCCAGCTCGACCCGCTGCTCCCACGGCAGGTCGGCGTCGTGCGGCTCGCTGGCCGAGCCGACGATCTCGTGCGCCAGGTTGACGGCCGCGACGTGCAGGCCGCGCCTGGCGAAGTCGATGCCGATGGCCTGGCCGGCGTCGGGGTTGAGGGTCAGCGTCTCGGCCGGCCTGCCCCGGCCGCGCGGGGTCTCCTGCGCGGACGCGGTGACCACGGCGCCGCTCGCCACCAGCTCGGCGAGGATGTCGTAGAGGGTCGTCCTGGACAGGCCGCAACGCTTGCCCAGCTCGCCCCGGCTCAGGGGGCCGTGCTTGCGCAACAGGCCGAGCACGAGCTCTTCGTGCCCGCGCCGGAGTTGCGAAAGGGGGCCACGGGGTGGTGCCATGCGGAGAGTCTGCCGAGGTCCGTGGTTTTTCGTCAATAACCCGGAAAAAAACGCGCCCGTGCCGCGATGTCTACTGTGACCTGCGATGACGTGCCTGCAAGTGGTTCCGGCGCGCTCGTAACGTTCGCGTAACGGCCGCCGGCGCGCGCCCCCTATCGCCGTGGCCCCGGGCCGCCGGGTGGGCGGCCCGGGGAGGTGGGTCAGGCGGAGTGCTTGACGGCCATTTCGCCTAGTTCGGACCAGTCGTCCTGGGCGATGGTGGTGTTGACGATGCGGGGCGTCTCCGCCAGGTGCGGCGGGAGGGTCTGCTGGGCCTGCTTGAAGTGATCCGACTGGACGTGGGCGGCGCCCGCCTCGTCGTCCCTGAAGGCCTCCACCAGCACGTACTCGTTCGGGTCGTCGAGGCTGCGCGACCAGTCGAACCACAGGCAGCCGGGCTCGGCGCGAGTGGCGGCGGTGAAGTCGCGGGTGATGGCCGGCCAGTCGTCGGCGTGCTCGGGCAGGACGCGGAACTTCGCGGTGATGAAGATCATCGAAACCCCTCGATGTGAATCGTCAGGCGGCGTTACGGCTCGACGATATCGAGGGACTATTGTCTTCATCTCATGTAGGAAATGTTGACTTTGTGGGCGGTGCCTCGTAGCTTCGTACGCATGAGTCAGGCTCCACACCTCAGCCTCAGGAACGTGACGCTGGAGGTCGGCGATCCCGCCGCCCCGGTCACGGTGCTGTCGGACGTCGACCTCGACGTGCCGGGAGGCGAGCTGCTCACGATCGTCGGCCCGAGCGGATGCGGCAAGTCCAGCATGTTCGCGCTGGTCGCCGGGCTCGTCCGGCCGGCCCGCGGGCAGGTGCTCATCGGCGGCGCGTCCGTCACGGGGCCGGCGCTGGAGCGGGGCGTGGTCGTGCAGCAGCACGCGTTGTTCCCGTGGCGCAGCGCGCGGGCCAACGTGGCGTTCGGGCTGGAGGCCGGCGTGGCGTCCAGGAGGGAGCGCGACCGGCGGACACGCGAGCTGCTCGCGCTCGTGGGGCTGGACGGAGCCGCCGACAAGTATCCGTACGAGCTGTCGCCCGCCGACCGGCAGCTCGTCGCGCTCGCCCGCAGCCTCGCCTTCGACCCGGGCGTGTTGCTGCTGGACGAGCCGTTCGCCGGGCTGGACGCGCCGGGCAGGGCCAGGCTGGGCGACGAGCTCGTCCGCGTCTGGCGGGAGACCGGCAAGACCGTGCTGTTCATCACCCATGACCTCGGCGAGGCCGTCCGGCTGGGGCGGCGGGTCGCGGTGATGACGGCGGCGCCCGGCCGGGTCAAGGAGATCGTGGACGCGGGCCCGCCGGGAGTCCTCCCGCCGGGCCGGCCGGCGGCGCGGAGCCGGCGGCACGTATGGAGCCTGCTGCGCGGCGAGGTCGCGGCGGCCAGGGAACGAAAGGTGGCGGCCGCGCATGGCTGACACGGCACGGCTGGACGGGCTGGAGGGCGACGTCCACTGGTACGACCTGCCCGACGACGAGGCTGAGGAGGAGTGGGTGAGCGAACGACGGGTGCCCGGCGGCCGGCTCCGGGTGATCGCGGCGGTGGTGGGCCGATGAGCGTCGTCGCCCTGGTGGGCAACCCGCGCTCCGGGTCCAGGACGCTGACCGTGGCCGTCGAGGCCGCCAAGGCCGTCGGGCAACGACTCGACCGGCTGGGGGCGGCGGACTCGTACGAGGTGATCGACCTGTCGGCGCTCGGCCCGCACCTGCTCAGCCCCGGCGTCTCCACCGGCGTGGAGGTCGCGCTTGAGCTGGTCGCCGAGGCGAGCGTGCTGGTCGTGGCCAGCCCCACCTACAAGGGCACCTACACCGGGCTGCTCAAGGCGTTCCTGGACCGGCTGCCGCCGCAGGCGCTGGCCGGTAAGGCGGCGCTGCCGCTGCTGGTCATGGGCGACGCCCGGCACGCGCTCGCGGTCGAGGTGCACCTGCGGCCGCTGCTGGTGGAGCTGGGCGCGACCGTCCCCACGCCGGGCCTCGCCGTCGTCGAGGCGGACCTGCCCCGGCTGGACGAGGTGCTCACCATCTGGTCGGAACGCGTCGCCCCGCAGATCAACGCCACCCTCTGAACGCCCATGTGACCGCTCCACTTGACGGGCCCACTTGACGGGCCCACTGGACGGCGTCGTCCGGCCCGTCCTGGTGGCGCGCGGGTTGCTGGGCCGGCCTTTATTTCCCGCTTATACGCTGATATTTGCGCCTTTACAAGATCTTGTCAGGGTTCTTGGCCGGTGATTTCCTCTTGCCGAGATGCGCGACGCTGCGCATCCTCAGGCACGCAGGAGGGAAACGTGTCGACCAGGTCCTGGTTACGCAGCTCACTCGTCGTCGTCGCGATGACCGCGGCGACCCTTCCCCTCACCGGAGCGGCACGGGGCGAACCCGCCGCGCAGGCTCCGGAGATCCACGACTTCCAGGCGGAGCTCCACGGCAAACCCGACGTGGACAACCGCCAGGGCCGGGTGCCGCCCCCGGCGTCGGCGGAGCGGCGCGTCGCGGGGTCCGCCGCCGAGGTCCGCTGGAACGCTCTCGGCACCCCTGCCACCATCACCAGCGCGCAGCCGCTGGCGGAGGGACTCGGCGGCGACCCGGAGAAGGCGGCGCGCGACTACCTCAAGGCCGGCGAGCAGCTCTTCGGCCTGTCCGCCGCCTCGATCGACGCGCTGGAGACGGTCGCGGTCAACCCCATCGGTCCCGGGCACGCGGTGCTGCTGCGCCAACGCTTCGGCGACCTGCCCGCCGGGGTGGACGGGCTGGTCGCGATCGGCGTGACGGACGGCCAGGTCAGGCACGTCACGTCGTCGCTGTCGCGCGAGACGGGCACGCCGCCGGCCGCCGCGATCACCGCGCAGCGGGCCATGGAGATCGCGGCCGAGGACGGCGGCATCGACCTCGCCACGGCCGTCACCAAGCAGGCCACGGAGGTGGCGGTGCCCGCGCCCGGCGAGGTGCACAGCGCGTACCAGGTGGTGCTGATCGGCGGCGCGCAGGGCGCGGAGGCGGCGTACACGACGCACGTGGACGCGGTCACCGGCGCGATCCTCACCCGCGAGAACCTCGTCGACCACCACGCCGACCACCACGCCGACCACCACGCCGACCCGGGAAACCCGGAGTGGTCGGTCTTCCCGTCGAACCCGCGTGACGACTACTCCTCCAAGGACACCCGCCAGAAGTGGTGCGCCGCGCCCGGCCCCGGCTGTGACCGGGTGATCGGCGGCGACCCGGCGGCCGGCAAGCCGTGGGACGTCGACCACCTCACGAACGAGCCCACGAACACCAGCGTCGGCAACGCGGCCAGGACGTACGAGAAGCGCGCCAGCGGCGACCCGTTCTCCGTCGGCACCCGCACCAACGTGCTCACACCGACCAGGGACTACCGCTACCCGTGGAAGAACACCTGGCACAAGGCCAAGTGCGACCCGGCCGTGTTCGACCAGCCAGGCGAGGCCGACCTCGAAGCGGCCATCTCCAACCTGCACGTCGCGCACAACCGCATGCACGACTGGTCCTACCGCCTCGGCTTCACCGAGACGGCCTGGAACATGCAGGCGGACAACGGCGGTCGCGGCGGGCTCGGCGGCGACCCCGAGCAGGGCAACGCGCAGGCGGGCGCGCGGGTGCTGTCCGTACGGGACAACGCCAACCAGATCACCGGCCCCGACGGGGTGGCGCCGATCACCAACATGTACCTGTGGCAGCCGATCGCCGGCTCGTTCTACTCGCCGTGCGTGGACGGCGACTACGACATGTCGGTCATCGCCCACGAGTACACGCACGCCATCTCCGGCCGCATGATCGCCGGCCCGAACTCCGGCTGGAGCGGCGCCCAGGCCGGAGCCATGAACGAGAGCACGTCCGACCTGTTCTCCATGGAGTACCTCAACGAGTACGGCTTCCGCCCCGCCGGCCGCACCCCGTACGTCACGGGCGGCTACGTGACCGGCGACAAGGAACGCGGCATCCGCAACTACGACATGTCGAAGTCGCCGCTCAACTACAGCGACGTGGCGTACGACATCGTCGGGGCGCAGGCGCACGCGGACGGCGAGATCTGGTCGGCGACGCAGTTCGACGTGCGGGCGGCCTTCGTCAAGCGGTACGGCGCGGGCACGGCCAAGCAGCAGCAGGCGTGCGCCGACGGTAAGACGCCGGTCGAGAAGTGCCCGGGCAACCGGCGCTGGGCGCAGCTGTCGTTCGACGCGCTGCTGCTGATGGCCTCGGGCGCGGTCAGCTACGTCGACCACCGTGACGCGCTGCTCGCGGCCGACGCGATCCGGTTCGGCGGCAAGAACCAGGACATCATGTGGCGCGCGTTCGCCGAGCACGGCCTGGGCGAGGGCGCGTCCAGCCGCGGCGCGGGCGACGCCGACCCGACGCCGAGCTTCGTCGACCCGAGGGGCGAGAACGGCTCGCTGAAGCTCAAGCCGCTCGGCGAGGCGAAGGGCGCGGTGCTGCGGCTGTACGTGGGCGACTACGAGGCCCGCGCGGTCCCGGTGGCCGACACCGACCCGGCGACCGAGCTCGGCGACACGGTCACGATGACGCCCGGCGTGTACGGCTTCGTCGTCGCGGGCCCCGGCTTCGGTCACCGGCGGCTGACGTACGCGGTCGTGCCCGGCGTCGAGCTGCCGCTCCCGCTGGTCCTGCCGCGCAACCACGCGTCGGCGGCGAGCGGCGCGACGGCCGGCGGCGACGGCGTCAACCAGGACAAGCTCATCGACGAGACCGAGGCCACGAACTGGGCCTCGCTCACCGGCGCGCCGGCCGGCAAGTCGGTGGTGGTGGACCTGGCAGGCGACAAGCCGGTCAAGATCAGCCGGGTGCAGGTCAGCGCCATGCTGCGGCCGAACGTCGGCGACCCGGCCGACCCTGGCGCGCAGAACCGCTTCTCCAGCCTGCGCTCCTTCGAGGTGCTGGCGTGCAGCAGGAACTGCGCCGACCCGGCGAGCTTCAAGAAGATGTACACCAGCCAGAAGAACGCCTTCGACGCCTCGCTGCCACGCCCGCGCGGCGCGAACATGCTGATCAAGTCGTTCGACGTGCGCGACACCAGCGCGACGCACCTGATGCTGCGCGCCCTCACCACCCAGTGCACCGGAAACCCGCTGTACGCCGGTGAGCAGGACAACGACCCGAACTCCGCGACGGACTGCGCCACGGCCAGCCCGCAGCGGGACCAGGTCAGGGCGGCCGAGCTGCAGGCGTTCTCGCACTGACGGGAAAAGGCCCGCGGCCCGGAAGCCGGGCCGCGGGCCTCTACCTTCTAGTAGATGCGGTACTTCTTGCCGCAGTTGTCGAACTTCCCGGCCCAGCAGGTGAAGGTGTAGACCTTCTTGATGCCCCGGCCGCTCCACGTGCCGACGACCTTGCCGTCCCACGCCTTGTTGAACTTCGTCCAGTGACCGTTCTGGTAGACCTCGAACCAGACCCAGCCCTTCTTGCCGCCGCGCCTGTCCACGCCGTACCACTTCGTGTAGACCTTGCCGTGCGACTTCCAGGTCTTGCCGAACGTGTACGCCTTGTGGTCGCTGGAGAAGAACTTGCCCCAGGACGTCCCGGTCGAGTGCGCGGTCTGAGTGGCGGCCTGGGCCGGCGCGCTCATCGCGAGGCCGGTGACGGCCATCGAACCGGCGAGCGCGGCGATCGCAAAGGTCTTACGCATTTCGGGTTCCTCCCCCTGGTCGGTGCTGCCGGGGTGTTTCCGGCAAGAGGGACATTACGGAGGACGCACCGCAACAACTGCGCAGGAATCCACACAACGAACGTGATCGGCGCCACACCCCTCAGCGCTTCACCCGCACCCCATCCGCGGCGAACGGGACGTACCCCTGCTTCGCCGTCCTGGCCTGCACGTCCCCGCACGCGCCGAGCACCACGAAGCGCGCGCTGGCGTAGTCGATGGCGTGCGGGACGACCTGGCCGTTCTCGTCGATGGTCTGGTACTTCGTCCTGTTGACGCCCATCGAGATCTGGCGCTCGCCGTCCTCGCTGGTCGCCGACTCCGTCGCCATGCCGAACACGCTGCCGCTGTGCCCCCAGAACCGGCCGCACGGCAGGTCGTAGGCGTAGATGCCGAGCCCGTAGTCGAGCACCCCGCCGGCCACGACCGGCACCGTCTTCTTCATCTCCGCCAGCTCGGCCGGGCCGATCAGCTCGCCGCGCAGCAGCGCGCGGTAGAAGCGGTTGAGGTCGTCCATCGTGGACGTCAGCGCGCCCGCCGTGGTGACCCACGACATGTCGTACACGCTGTAGTCGCGCGGCGGGTCGATGAGGCCGAGCATCGACTCGTACGCCTTCGAGTGCGGGCCGGGGATGTGCGGCGTGCGCGGGAACGCCGTGTGCCGCAGGCCCGCCTTGCGGATCACGTGACGGGTGATGTAGTCCTCGGCCTTCGTGCCCGTCACCTTCTCCAGCAGCAGGCCGGCCAGCACGTAGTTGGTGTTGGAGTAGACACCGGGGGTGGCGCCGGGCTCGCCCGTCGGCGGGGCGTCGAGGCCGAACTTCGCCGTCTGCAGCCGGGTCAGTTTCCGGAAGCGGTGGTCGTCGAGGCTCTGCGCGGAGTTCTCGTACAGGGAGGGGAACGCCGGGCCGACCAGGTCGGCGATGTGGCTGGTGTGGTTGAGCAGCATCCGTACGGTGATCTTCTGGCCGCGCTCGCCCGGCACGACGTCCGGCAGGTAGCGGCCGATCGGGGCGTCCAGCTCGATCGTGCCGCGGGCGACCTGCTGCAGCACGGCCACCGCGGTGAACGTCTTGGTGATGCTGCCCACCCGGTGCACCATGTCCGGCTTGACCGGGCGGTTCGTCCGCACGTCGGCCACGCCTGCGGCGCCCCGCCAGCTCTTCGCCCCGTCGCGTGCCTCGCCGTACAGGCCGTACATGCCCGCGTCGTGCACGGCGTCGAGCGCCTCGCGCAGCGCCCGCCGATCGAGCCCCTCGCCCGTGGCGGCCTGCGCCGGGCTCGCGGCGAACAGCACACCGAGCGTCGCCGCCACGGCGGCGGCGCGGCGTCCGGCCTTCTTGGCAAACTGTCGCTTCGTCATGCCGCCAGCATGATCGATTGCGCACCGCCCGGGGCAGTCGCCGCTGTCACGACCTCCATATGACAGCCGTCATAAGGGGTACGCTGCAATCCCCCACGGAAGGACGAGAGCGGATGCCCCACGCGGCGAGGCCCACGGTCACGCTGCGCGACGTGGCCGCCGCCGCCGGGGTGTCGGTCGCCACCGCCTCCCGCGTGCTCGCCGGCAGCGCCAGGAAGGTCGCCCCCGAGTACGCGGCCCGCGTCCTCGCCGCCGCCGCCGACCTGCGCTACACCGCCGACGCCGCCGCCAGGGCCATGCGCACGGCGGGCGACTCCATCGCGCTCGTGGCCGACGACCTGACCACGCCGTCGATGGGCATGGTGGTGGCCGCGATGGAGCGGGAGGCCAGCACGGCCGGGGCGTTCGTCACGGTGTCCGCCACCATGGGGGACGCCGCGCGGCAGGCGGAGACCGTGCGCGTGCTGCGGTCGCTGCGGCCCCGGGCGCTCGTCGTCACCTCCAACCGGTTCCTCGCGGGGGCGTCCGACGGCCGGCTGGCCGAGGAGCTGCGGTCGTACGAGCGGGACGGCGGCCGGGCCGTCATCTTCGGCGACACCGACCTGCCCTTCGACACGATCGGCTTCGACAACCACGGCTGCGGGCGGCTCGTGGGGGCGTACGTGGCCGGGCTCGGGCACCGGCGGGTGGCGATTCTCGCCGGGTCGCCCGGCCTGCGCAACCTCGCCGACCGTACGGCGGGGTGCGTCGCCGGGCTGACCGCCGGCGGCGTCCGCGACATCCTCGTCCTGCCCTGCCCGGTCAGCCGGGACGGCGGCTACGCGGCGGCCCGCGACCTGGCCGCCCGTGGCCTGGACGGGCGGCAGGCCGTGCTCGCGGTCAACGACACCATCGCCATCGGCGCCCTGTCCGGCTTCCGGGCCGCCGGCGTGGACGTCCCCGAGGAGGTGTCCGTGACGGGCGTTGACGACGTCCCCCTGGCCCGCGACGTCACCCCGCCCTTGACGACGGTCGCCCTCCCGCTCGCCGAGGCGGGCGCCCAGGCGATCCGCTATGCCCTGACCCCTTCGGACACGGCCCGGCACCTCCGGATGGCGGGCCACCTGATCCCTCGCCAGTCCACCCGTCCGTAAGGTCCTGCCCAGGGATGGGTGCTCTTGACGCTTATGTGACGGGCGGGGCAGACTGCGGAATACGTTTTCCCACGCGGCGCCGCGCGACCTGACCACCGGACGAAGGAACCCATGTCTCGACAGCAGTACCGGGCCGCGATCATCGGCACCGGAGGGATCGCCCATGCCCACGCCAGGGCCGTGCAGAGCTCCGGAGGACGGGCAGAGCTGGTCGCCGTGGCCGACGTGGACGCCGGCCGGGCCCGCGAGTTCGCCGACAAGTACGGAATCCCCCACGCCTACGCCGGCGCCGACCAGCTGCTGCGCGAGCAGGAGCTGGACGTCGCCCACCTGTGCACCCCGCCCCAGCTGCACGCCCCCATCGCAATGGCCTGCCTGGAAGCAGGCGTCACGGCCCTGGTGGAGAAGCCGCCGACGCTCTCGCTGGCCGAGTTCGACGCGCTGATCGAGGCCGAGCAGCGTACCGGCGCCCACGTCGCGACCGTCCTGCAGCACCGCTTCGGCGCCGGAGCGGCCCGCCTGCGCCGCCTGGCCGGGGCGGGCGAGCTGGGCCGCCCGCTGGTGGCCACCAGCCTCACCCAGTGGTACCGGGGCGAGGACTACTACGCGGTCCCGTGGCGCGGCACCTGGGAGTCCGAGGGCGGCGGCCCCACCATGGGGCACGGCATCCACCAGTTCGACCTGCTGCTGTCGGTGCTCGGCCCGTGGACCGAGGTCACCGCCATGGCCGCCCGGCAGGCACGTCCCGTCGAGACCGAGGACGTGTCGATGGCGCTGGTGACGTTCGAGAGCGGCGCCATGGCCACCGTCGTCAACTCGGTGCTGTCGCCGCGCGAGACGTCCGTGCTGCGCTTCGACTACGAGCGCGCCACGATCGAGGTCGAGCACCTGTACGGCTACACCGACGACGACTGGACGGTCACCCCGGCCCCCGCCCATGAGGACGTCAAGTCGCTGTGGGGCGCCGACCGCACCGAGGGATCGAGCGGGCACACCGGCTGGTTCGCGGCCGTGCTCGACGCGCTCGACCAGGGCGAGCAGCCGCCGGTGACCACCACGGAAGCCCGCCGCACGATGGAGTTCATCGCCGCGCTCTACGCCTCCGCCTTCACCGGCGAGCGCGTACGGGCCGGGCAGATCACCGCGGACAGCCCGTTCGCCCGCCGCATGGACGGCACCGGCGCCCCCTGGAGGAACCAGTGACTCTGCAGGCCACCCACACCGTCGGTAAGTCGGTCACCGTCGCCGCGGGCGACGCCGAGCTGTTCACCTACGTCTACCGCCCCGACACGCCGGTGCTGGAGTCGCCCAAGCCGTACCTCCACCCGATCCGTACCCTCGGCGGCGCGCTCGTGTCGCTCTACCGGCCGCACGACCACGTGTGGCACAAGGGCATCGCCTGGTCGCTGCCGCACGTGGGCGAGCACAACTTCTGGGGCGGGCCGACGTTCACCGACGGCCGTTACCGCCAGCTCGACAACAACGGCAGCGCCGTCCACCGCGAGATGACGAACCTCACCGCCGGCGGCGGCCGGGTCGAGATCGGGCACGCGCTCGACTGGACGTCCCAGGCCGGCGCGCCCGTCATCGAGGAGCGGCGCGCGCTCAGCGCGTCCGTCGTGGACGACGGCGCGTGGGCGCTGGTCTTCGAGACCGTCATGACGAACGTGTCAGGCGCCACCCTCGACTTCGGCTCCCCGACCACCAAGGGCCGCGAGAACGCCGGCTACGGCGGCCTGTTCTGGCGCGGGCCCCGCTCGTTCACCGGCGGTCTCATCCAGTCGCCGGCCGGGGCGGGTGGCGACGAGCTGCGCGGCACGCGCGCCGAGTGGTTCGGCTTCCGCGGCCGGCACGACGAGACCGGCGAGCACTCCACGATCGTCATGGTCGACGACACCGCCAACCCGCAGCACCCGCCGCAGTGGTTCGCCCGCACCGAGATGTTCGCGTGCCTGTGCCCCGCGCCGTTCTTCAGCGAGGAGGTGCCGCTGCCCGACGGGCAGAGCCTGAGCTTCCGGTACGCGGTCGTCATCGCCGACGGCGACCGGGGCGAGGACGGCACGGCCAAGCTCGCCGAGCTGGGGAGGGAGGCGCTGCGATGACCGCCGTTCCCGGGGCGTTCCCCGGCGGCACGTCCGTCAGCCGGCTGTCGGTCTACTCGGGCAACGCCTGCGCCGACGGCCTGGAGGGCGGCACGCCGCACCTGCACACGGCCTCGACGGAGGCGTACGTGGTGATCGGCGGGCAGGGCACGCTCCAGACACTCGACGCCGGCGGGCTGCGCGAGACCGAGCTGCTGCCCGGCACCACCGTGTGGTTCACGCCCGGCACCATCCACCGCGCCGTCAACAGGGGCGGGCTCGAGGTGGTGGTCGTCATGTCCAACGCGGGGCTGCCCGAGGCGGGGGACGCGGTCATGACGTTCCCGCCGCACGTCGTCGCCGACCCCGCCCGCTACCGCGCCGCCGCCACCCTGCCCTCCGCCGACGTCGAGGAGGCCGTGCGGCGGCGCAGGGAGCTGGCCGTCGAGGGGTTCCTGCGGCTCGTGGACGGCGGGCCCGGCGCACTGCGCGCCTTCTACGACAGCGCGGTCGCGCTCGTACGTGACCGGGCGGGGGAGTGGCGGGGCATCTGGGAGCGTACGGTCGCCGAGGAGACCCGCCGCACGTCCGCCGTGCTCGACGCCCTCGAACGCGGCGACGGCGGCCACCTGCTGGACGCGGCGCTCATGGAGTCGCCCACGGAGGAGCGGTGGGGCATGTGCGGCCGCCTCCGCGCCCACGACGTCACCCACCCCATCCTCCACCCCCCGACCTGACCAGGGATGATGACCGGCACGGGCGACGAGACCCCGGGTTCGGGCGGGCCGCCCGATGGGGCGCCACGAGAAGGCGGGCCGGCGACCCTGCATGATGTCGCGCGGGAGGCGGGCGTGTCCGTGGCCACCGCCTCCCGGGCGCTCAACGGCAGCGCCCGCAACGTCAGGGCGGAGAACGTCGCCCGCGTGCGCGCCGCCGCCGACCGGCTCGGCTACCGGCCGCACCTGTCGGCCCAGGCCATCGCGAAGGGCTCGACCAGGACCGTCGCGCTGGTGGTGCGCGACGTGGCCGACCCGTACTTCTCCGCCATCGCCGCGGGCGTGGCCGCCGGGGCCGAGGCAGCGGGGCTGATCCTCACGATGGCGGTGGCGGGCGGCTCACCGGAACGCGAGCTGCAGATCGTCAGGACGCTCAGGGGCCGCCGCCCGCGCGTCGTCATCGTGACCGGCAGCCGCATCGACGGGGCGGGCACCAGGGACGCACTGGTGGAGGAGCTGGAGGCGTACCGGACGGCGGGCGGCAGGGTCGTCATGATCAGCCAGCGCGACCTGCCGTACCCGACCGTGACCATCGACAACGGGGGCGGCGCGGCGGACCTCGCCCGCGCCCTGCTCGGCGCCGGCTACCGCCGCTTCGCCGTCCTGCACGCCCCCGCCGCGCTGCGCACCTCCCGCGAGCGGCACGAGGGTTTTCTGGCCGGGCTGGCCGGCTCCGGCGTGCCCCAGCCGCTCGCCGTCGAGACCGGCTTCACCAGGGACGGCGGCTACGTGGCGGCGCGTCGGCTGGCCGAGCGGTCGGGGGACGTGGACGCGGTGTTCGCGGTCAACGACGTGATGGCGATCGGCGCGATGACCGGGCTGCGCGACGCCGGGCTGCGGCCGGGGACGGACATCGGGGTGGCCGGCTTCGACGACATCGCGCCCGCCGTGGACGTCGTCCCCGCCCTGACCTCGGTCGCGGTCCCGCTCCGCGAGGCGGGCGCCGCCGCCGTCCGCCTCGCCCTGTCGAACGACCAGACCCCTCCCGGCCTCACCACGAAGGTCGTCCTCCGCGCCAGCACCCCACCCCGATGACGTCCGGCAGAATCGCGTTCATGGGCTACGACGAGCTGATCGACGAGGCACTGACCGCCGACTTCGAAGGCTGGGACTTCAGCGCGCTGAAAGGCCGGATCACGTACGAGGGCACCTTGCCCTGGGACTACGAGCAAGTCGTCCGCGACCACCTCCCCGCCACGAAGGCCCTGCTCGACCTGGGCACCGGCGGCGGCGAGCTGCTCGCCTCCCTGGCTCCGCTCCCGCGCGGAACCGCCGCGACCGAGCGCCACGCCCCCAACCTCCCGGTCGCGAGGAGAAGGCTGGCACCCCTGGGCGTAGAGGTCACGGACACCACGGAGACCTTCCCTGACGCCTCGTTCGACCTGATCACCAGCCGCCACGAGGCGTACGACCCGCACGAGATCCGCCGCCTCCTGACCCGGGGCGGCACCTTCCTCACCCAGCAGGTGGCCGGCCGCGACCTGGAGGAGCTCAACACGGCTCTGAAAGCCCCACCCCACGACAACGCCACCTGGAGCCTGGCCGAAGCGACGCATGGTCTCCGGAATGCGGGCCTGGATGTCGTCTGGAGCGCCGAAGCCACCTTCACCACCAGATTCCACGACATAGGCGCCCTCGTCCTCTTCCTCCGCATGGTCCCGTGGCAGATCCCCGCCTTCGACGTCCAGACGTACGCCCCGCACCTCCGCACCCTCCACGAGACCCGCGCCCCCCTGAAAGCCACCGCCCACCGCTTCGCCCTCCTCGCCCGCACCGAGCCATAAGATCGGCACCATCCAGTGATGCGGGCCAGGGAGGGAGGGCGCGGTGGCTGCGGTGACCCGGCCGAAGGTCTGCCGACTCTCACTGGGCGAACTGGTGGACTTCGCGCGGCGCGGCCGGATCCGCCTCCCCACCTCCCCGGCCGCTGGATCTGGCGCGGAGCGGTGCTCGGAGTGACGCCGCACGGACATCCGGAGGAAGCGACGCACCTCGCCGAGCAGGTGCACACGCAGCCGGTGGACAGCGCGCAGCGATTGATCGAGTCGCTGCCGACGCCGATGGCCCCATGGAAGCCCGACCTCACGCGAATCGGACTCGACCACCCGCAGGCCAAGGTCAACGTCCTGAGCCTGCTCGCGCTGGGGCCGCGCTTCCTGACCGGCCCAGGCGAACCGATCGACGCCATCGAGCTCCTCGACGCCCGCATACCGCTCGTACCGATCGTGGACGACAGGAGCGGCCTGGGATCCGGCTGGCCAACCACCTGATCCAGCCGTCGGACGAGGCAGGGCCTCTGGCGGACCTCCTGGTGCGCCCATGTCCGGGCAGGGAGGCGACTGGATCGTCAAGCTCCCGGACCGGCGCTTGCCGGAGGTGCCGGCGAACGAGTACGCCATGATGACCTGGGCCAGGCTGGCCGGCATCGACGTCCCGGAGATCCGTCTCGTCGAAGGGGCGCGGCTCACGGGCCTGCCGGACGGCCTGATCGATGCGGCGGAGACGGCGCTCGCGGTCAGGCGGTTCGACCGGCTGCCCGGCGGGCGCGTTCATCAGGAGGACTTCGCTCAGGTGCGTGAGGTCGCCGTGTCCTCCAAGGACGACAGAGCGACCTACGGTGGCCTGGCCCGGGTCATCAGCACGGTCTGCCCGCAGGACCTGGAGGAGTACGTACGCCGTCTGGCCGCGATCGTCGTCATGGGCAACCTGGACGCTCATCTGAAGAACTGGACGCTGCGCTACCCCGACGGCGTCACGGCGCGGCTGTCCCCGGCCTACGACCTCGTCTCCGTGTCCTCCTACGACGACTTCCGCACCGAGGAGCTGGCCTTCCCGGTGAACGGCGGCAAGGTGGCCAAGGCCGTCACGTTCGGCAACTTCCGCAGCCTCGCACGGCGGGCGGGGCTCGACGGCGACCGGGTGGCGGGCGTCGTGCGGGACACCGTGATCGCACTGGCCGAGTCGTGGTCGCAGGCCAAGGCAGAGGCGGACGTTCCCGCGTTCGTGACCTCCCACATCGAGGGGCGGCTGCGGACGCTGCCCCTCGTCGCTGAGACGCGGCAGGGTTCCTGAGCCGGACGTTTCCACATTCTTTGAAGGAAGGTCGGCGGCCCCGGAGTGCGGCCTAGTGTGTCCGCGGATACGTATGCGGACGAAGCTCGCGGGATGTGAATCGGTGGCCGTTCGGTGGGGGAGCGCGGCGGGGCGGCGGGCGGCGGGGGTCGTCGCGGCCGTGCTGGCAGCCGCGCTGGTGGGAGTGGGCCTGTTCCTGGGCACGGGCGTCTCGAGCGCCCGGCCGAAGCTGGCCGACGTGGGCGCCTGGCTGGCCAGCGCGCTCAACGGTGAGGTGGTGCACGCCAACGGCCTGTCCGGGCAGCTGGACGGCCGGGTGGACCTGGCCTCCGCCGAGGGGCAGGCGCTGAAGGTCGTGCAGGACGGCGACAACGTGCTGGTCATGGACGAGTCCACCGGCCAGGTCAGCCGCATCGACCCCACCCAGCTCGAAGTCGCGCAGACGGGCAAGCTGGGCGCGGGCGGCATGCAGATCGTGATGGGCGCCGGCAAGGCGTACGGGATCGACCCGCGCGGCGGCACCGTGCAGCAGCTCGACCCGCTGACCGTGGACACCGTCGGCGCCCCGATCACGCTGAAGCCGCCGCTCGGGCAGGCCGGACTGGACAAGAACGGCACGCTGTGGGTGCCCGTGCCCGAAGAGGGCACGCTTGTCCAGATCAACGGCGCGCAGCAGGGCAAGGCGGTGACGGTCGGCGAGCCGGGCGACCCGCTCACACTGACGATCGCGAACGGCGTCCCGCTGGTCACCGACTCCGCCGCCGCCACCGCCATGGTGATCGGCGGCACCGGCACCCGGCTGCAGGTCAGCCTGCCCAGCACGGTCACCGGCGCGGGCAGCGCCGGCCTGCTGGTGCCCGCCGTCGCCGAGAGCCAGGTGGTGCCGATCCTCGCGCCGAAGCAGGGCGCGCTCGTCCTCGTGGACACCGCCACCGGCGCCCTCACCACCGTCGCCGTCAAGGGCGGCAAGCTGGGCGCGCCGCAGGCGCTCGGGCGGCGCATCTACATCGCCGACGAGAGCACGGGCAAGCTCATCGTGTACGACACGGTGGCCAAGCGGTTCGAGGCCGACAAGGTGGTGACGGGCAAGGCGGGGCCGCTTGAGGTGTTCGTCAAGGACGGGCTGCTCTGGGTGAACGACCAGTTCAGCGAGGCCGCCCTGGTCATCGAGGAGGACGGCAGGGGACACCGGGTCGGCAAGTACGACGAGGCGCTCGGCCAGAAGGACAGCCCGACGCCGCTGCCGATCCCGACGTACACGCCGACCGTGGTGCAGCCGACGACCGTGACCAGGCCGACCGCCACCACGACGGTGCCGGCGAAGACGAAGACGGCCGTGCCGACGGTGACGGTCACCGCGACCCCCACGCCCACCCCGACCCCCACCACCACGAAGACTCCCACGCCCACCCCGACTCCCACGCCGACCCCGACGCCGACCGTCACCCCCGACCCGCCCGGCGCTGTCACCGCGGACTCGGGCCCCGGCTGGATGGAGGTCGTCTTCACGCCATCGGCCAAGGGCGACGTGACGGGGTACACGCTCAAGGGCGCCCCCGGCGGCGCCGACGTCACGCCGTCGAAGGTGCGGCCGGACGGGCCGTTCCAGTTCCGGGTGACGGGCGGGCGGTGCGACCAGGAGTACTCGTTCCGAGTCGTCGCCGAGTACGCCGGCGGCGAGGTGGAGTCGGCCCCGTCCATCCCGGTACGTCCCTGCGTCGCCCCGGGAAAGCCCGCGTCGTTCACCGCCAAGGGCAAGAACCACGGGGCCGACCTCACCTGGGCGGCTCCCGACAACGCGGCGGACGGCGTCACGTACACGCTGGAAGGTCCCGGCCAGCACCCCGCCCAGCCCGAGGGCACGAGCGCCGAGGTGACCGGGCTCAAGAACGGCCAGTCCTACACCTGGACGCTGCGCGCCAGGAACGAGGCGGGCGAGAGCCAGGAACGCGCCGAGGCCACCGCCGAGCTGCGCCCGCCGTCCGCCCAGTTCAAGAACGCCAACAACAACGACACCAACACGCTCATCCGCTCGGCGCCCGGCGGCGGCGAGGCGGGCAGGATCCCGAAGGGGGAGTACATCACGCTCACCGTGCTCTGCCAGCAGAAGGGCCCGGCCTACACCGACCAGTACACGGGCCAGAGCAGCGACGTCTGGAACAAGATCGAATCGCCCCGGGGCAACGGCTGGCTCAACGACGTGCTCGTCGACACCCCGAAGGGGGGCTTCCCCGCCGCCCCGCTGTGGGAGTGCGAATGATCACTCGCGCGGGGTGGGGGCTGGCCGTGGCGTCCGTGCTGGTCTACGCGGCCGGGGCGCCGCTCGGCTACTCCCAGGCGGCGGTGCCGGCCGTGGCCGGGCTGGCCGCCGTCGGCGCCGGCGCGCTGTGGACGCTCAGGGGCGCCCGGCTGGAGGTGCGGCGCGAGGTGACGCCGGTCAAGGTGGCGCGGGGTGAGCCGGCCGTGGCCGTCCTGCACGTGCGCAACGCCGGGCGGTGGCGGCACTCCGGGCTGGTGGCGCGGGACACGTGCCGGGAGACCACGGTGACGGTCGAGGTGCCGTCGCTGGGCAGGCGGGCGGCGCGGACGGTGTCGTACCGGCTGCCCACCCGCCGGCGCGGGCGCACGCCGGTGGGGCCGCTGCTGCTCGACCGGGCCGACCCGTTCGGGCTGGCGCGGCGCTCCATCGCGTACGGGCGGGCCGACCTGCTGCTCGTCCGGCCCCGCACCGTGCCGCTCGGGCCGCTGCGCTCCGGGCGGCGACGGCACCTCGACGGGCTCGCCTCCCGCTCCGCGCCGTCCGGCGCGAGCAGCTTCAACGGCCTGCGCGAGTACGTCGTCGGTGACGAGCTGCGGCACGTCCACTGGCGCTCGACCGCCAGGACCGGCGTGCTCATGGTCAAGGAGCTGACCGATGTCAACCTGCCGGACACCGTGGTCGTCCTCGACACCCGGAGCTCGTCGTACGAGGGGGACGACGAGTTCGAGCTGGCCGTGGACGTCGCGGCGTCGGCGGCCTGCGCCGTCACCCGGGACCGGTTTCCCGTGCGGGTGCTCACCGGGGAGGGCGAGCTGGTCCACGCCAAGGGCGGGCCGGGCGAGGACGAGCAGGTCCTGGACCGGCTCGCGCTGGTCGAACGCTCGGACCGGGCCGAACCGCCGCTGCACGCGCTCCGCCACGCGGGGGCGGGCGGAGCGCTGGTGCTGATCAGCGGCGGGTATGGGGCCCTGGCCGACGCGGCGGCCGTCCGCCGCCGCTTCGGCCAGGCCCTGTTCGTCCACGTGGGCCCACCTGAGGCGGGCGCGCCGCGGGCCGCGGGGGTAACCGTCATCGAAGCGTCGAACTTGGACGAACTGGCGGCAGCATGGCCACGCTGACCGGCCCCTCCCCCACCCCTCCCCAAGAGACGGGGCGCGTCGGGGGGCGTGCGCCCGGTCGGGGTCGTGCGGCATCCCAGGCCGTTGACCGTTCTGGGATGGTGGCGCGGGATCAGCAGCAGGAGCCGTTGGGGCGGCGGGTGGCCGCCGTGGTCGTGGCCGGGTTGCTGGTGGCGTGTGCGGGGTTGGCGTTCGACGGGGTGTTCGCCCTGGAGGCGTTGCTGCCCGTCGTCGGGGTGGCCGCCGCGGGGCCTTGTGTGCTGGCGCTCACGTTGTCGGGGCGGCTGCCGTTGTGGGGGACGGTGCCGGTCGGCGTGCTGGGGTGGCTGACGGTGGTGTCGGCCACGGTGTTCAGGGAGCAGGCGTGGCTCGGGTTTCTCCCCGGCCCCGCGGCCGTCAGGGCGGCGCTGCTGGGTGTGCGTGACGCGGGCGGGTGGCTGTTGACCACCATTCTGCCCGCCGCCCCGGGCAGTCCCGCGATCGCGCTGGTCAGCTTCCTGGTCTGGACGGCGACCACCGTGGCGGCCGAGCTGGCGCTGCGCCGCCGTACCCCGATGCTGCCCGCCGTGGCGGCGCTGCCGGTGTTCGGGGCGGCCGTCGTGCTCGGGGTGGCAGGGGGCGGGACGGTGGTGCCTTATGCGGCCGGGTTCGCGGGGCTCGTGCTGCTGCTGGGGCTGGTCAGGGCCGGCAGGTCGCCGCTCGCGGTGGCGGCCGGGGTGCCGCTGCTGGCCGGGCTGGTGGTGGCCGCCGTCGTCGTCGCGCCGGTGCTGCCCGTCGCCGGGAAGCCCTTCGACGTACGGACCCTCGTCGAGCAGCCCCCACCCCGGCCGATCAAGGGCGTGAGCGCCCTCGACCAGGTGTCGGCCTGGCTGCAGAACCCACGGCGCGAGCTGTTCACGGTCCGCACCACGTCCGAGGCGAACCTGCGCCTGGCCGTCCTCGACCGGTTCGACGGCGTGAGCTGGACGTCCAGCGCCGGCTTCCTCCCCACCGGCGGACGCGTCCCCGGCGCGGGCGACGCCGCGCGCGACACCGTGGAGCAGCGGTTCACCGTGCAGAAGCTGCCGGGGCCCTGGCTGCCCGCCGCCGACCGGCCGCTCGCGGCGACCGGTACGGGCCTCGTGGTCGACCCCGGCACCGGCATGCTGGCCAGCACGCGGGCGCGGGAGGGGCTGACGTACCAGGTGACATCAGGAGTCCGGACATATCCGGCGGCGGAGCTGCGACAGGCGTCACCCGCCGACGACCCCGAACAGCGGCGGCTGCCCGACGGCCCCGACGGCCGCACCCCGCCCCAGCGCGCCCGCCTCGGCGAGATCGCCCGCCGCGCCACGGCCGGCGCCCGCAGCCCGAGCCAGCAGGCCGCCAAACTGGCCGCCTACCTGCGCAAACTCGCCGTGAACGACGTCAACGCGCCACCCGGGCACGGCTACCGCAGCATCGAGTTCTTCCTGACCGAGTCGAAGCGGGGGACGACCGAGCAGTTCGCGGCGTCGTTCGCGCTGCTGGGGCGGGCGATCGGGCTGCCGACCAGGATCGTCGTCGGGTTCCGTCCGGGGGAGGAGCGGGGCGGCGTCCGGCAGGTGCGCGGCGGGGACGTGCTGGCGTGGGCCGAGGTCGAGTTCGACGGCATCGGGTGGGTGCCGTTCTATCCGACGCCGTCCCGTACGCGCTCCGGCGAGGGCGGGGACGTCGCCGAAGGCGCGCCCAAGCAGGCCAAGGAGATCGAGCAGGCCATCAACGAGGACGCCACCCCGCCCAAGCCCACCAAGACCCCCACCAAGCGCCCCACCCCACCTTCGACCTCCGGCAAGGACGCCTCGATCGGACCGGGGGTGTGGGCTGCGGTGATCGGCGGCTTGGCGGCGGCCTATGTGCTCGCCGCCGCCCTCGTCCCCCTGGTACGCCGGACGCGCCGCCGCAGCGCCGCCGCACCGGCCGCCCGCGTCATCGGAGCCTGGCAGCAGACCCTCACCCGCCTCCGCACCGCCGGCCTCCCCGTCACCTCAGGGACGCTGACGGCGGGCGAGGTGGCATCCCTGGCCGAACGCTCCCTGGACCCCGCCGCCCGCGCGCCCCTCACGTCCCTCGCCGCCCTCGCCAATGCGGCCACCTTCGGCGACACCCCCGTGAACGCGGACGACGCCGACCTCGCCTGGCGGCACCAAACGACGGTGGACGCCCTGGTCAGGCAGAGGGTGAGCCTCCTGCGCCGGGCCGCCGGCCGGCTGTCACCCCTGTCACTGATCAGCTGAGGCCGGCCCGGCGGCCGGGCCGGTCGGTTGGAGGCGGTGATCAGGCCCCGCCGGCGGGGTCGGCGGCCTGGTCGGGGCTCGTCGGCGTGACGGACGGGGTCAGCCGGTCGGTGGGGTGACCAGGGGAAGCACGATCGGGGGCTGGACGTCGTCTTCCGCGCCGGTCTCCGCGGCGCCTCTGATGCACAGCGCCGACGACCAGGCCACCGAGGACGGCCGGCCGAGCGCGACCACCGCGCCGACCTTGAAGCAGTAGCCGGTGCCCGGGTCGAGCTTGCCGACCGTGTACGTGGTGCTGCCGACCGGGGCCGACATCAGGCGGTCGTCGGGGGCCTGCTGGACGATCACCGGGTACTCGGTCCTGCGTGCCGTCTTCCAGGACAGCGTCACCGTGGTGCCGTTGTCGGCGACCAGCTTGAGGCTCTTGGGGCGGTAGGCGGTGAGGGTGGCGGGGCCGGGGGTCCTGAGCGTGGCCGGTGGTGAGGTGGCGGGGCCGGCCGTGCTCTGCTCGGGGGCCGGCGACGGCTCGGGCTGCGAACGGTCACCGGTGGCCCGCGCGTCAGGCCGAAGGGGCTGAGGCCGCCCGTCCTGAACCTGGCCATCCTGCGGCTGCCCGTCATGAGGGCTGTTCTGCGTGTCGCCCTCGCCAGGCTGTCCGTCCCGTACGCCCGTGTCCGGGGGCTGGGTGGCGGCCGCCTGGTGGTCGGCGGTCTGCGTGGCGCCTCGGTCACCGCTCATCGCCAGCGCCACACTGCCCGCACCGGCCAGCACGGCCAGCGCCGACACGCCCGCCACGACCAGCGGCGTCCGCCCCCGCCGCCCGCCCTCCGCGGCAGCCGGCGCCTGGGCAGCCGGTGCCTGGCCATCCGGTGCCTGCGCGGACGAGCCGGGCTCGGGCGGCGTCGGCAGGAACGGCTGAGGCCCCGCCGGCGGCCTGACCCGAGACCGCTCGGAGTCCACGGTCCACACCAGCTCCCTGGGCCCCGACAGCTCCTGGTTGCCTGGTGACCCGGACGCGGGGAGGCGAGCCGTGCGGGGAAGTCGAGGACCGGGCTCCGGCACAGGACCGGGCTCCGGGAGCCGGGCGGTGCGCGGCTGATCCGCCGCCGCTCCAGGCACAGACCCGCTTGTGGGACCGGCCGAGGACGCGGCGGTTCCGCCGAACGGGGGAGGCGCCACTGACGAGGGGCCGGAGCCATCGACGCCGAAACGCTGGTCGGCGGCAGAGCCGGCGGGGGCGGCCTGCTGGACGTCGGGGGCAGTGGCGCCCTTTCCGGCGGCGGGAGCGCCGGTGATGTGAGGTCGCGGAGGGCCGCTGGCGAAACGGTGGGCGGTGGCGGCGAGGGTGGTGGCCGTGGGGCGGGTGGCGGGGTCCTTGGAGAGGGCCTGGGCGAGGAGGGTGGCCAGGGGCTCAGGGACTGTGGGAGGTAGGGGCGGGGGTGGTTCGGTCAGGACGGCCAGGGTGAATCTGGCGGTGTTGGTGGCGTCTTCCAGGGGGAAGGCAGGGTGGCCGGTCAGGAGTTCGTAGGTGGTCGAGGCGAGGGTGTAGACGTCGGAGGCGGGGGATGGTGGGCGGCCCTCCAACTCCTCGGGGGAGGCGTGGACCGACGGTGGGGTGCCGTCCGGGAGCTCGGCGATCGACATCAGGGCCGACATCGCGAAGCCGGTCAGCATCACGCCGTTCGGGGTCATGACCACGTTCGAGGGCGTGACGCGTCCGTGTACGCCGCCCGCCGCATGAGTGGCCGCGACGGCGCGCGCCACCGCGGCCAGCAGGCCGGCGACCTGCTCAATCGGCATGGGACGGTCGCGGTCCGGGCGTTCGGCGAGGGTGAGGCCGTCGTGAGGAGGCGTCACCAGGTACGGCCGCCCGTCCCCGGTCGCGCCCACCTCCAGGACGGGGATCACCCCGGGGTGCGCGGCCAGCTCGCCGGGGAAGGCGAACCCGCGGATGATCCGCTTGAGCGCCCGCTTGCCCACGCGGTGGCAGGCCAGCGTCTTGACCAGGACGTCCGCCATGGTGGCCACCGAGCGCGCCCGATACAGGGTCCAGGGGCCGTCCTGACCGGCAGGCCCGACCAGGTGGTAACCGCGAACCCGTTCGGCGGATCTGAACAGGTGCGGGCCGCGGGCCTCGTGGGCGGGTCCGGGCGGGTGCGGGCCGCGGGCCTGTTGGGCGGGTGCGGGCGGCTGGACGTCACCGGCTTGTCGGGCGGGTCCGGGTGGGCGGCTGCCATGGACCCGTCGGGGTGGGCCGGGGACCCGGTCGGTGGGTGGGGTCATGTGATCAGGGGCGGGCCGCCCAGGTCATCGCTGTCGAACGGGTCGTACTCGGTGAGCGGCATCTTCATGCGCTCCCGCTCGCCTTCCTGCCCGGCACCCCCGGCGCCGCCCATCGGCGGGATCATGCCCATCGGCCCGCCCGGCATGCCGCCAGCGCCCGGCGCGCCTGGACCGCCCGGCGCGCCGCCGAGCTGGGTGGCGGCGGCGCTGCCGGGGAGCGTCGAGGGGCCTGCGCCGGTGGGCATCCCGGGGACGATCGACTGGGTGGCCGGAACCTGAGGGGTGGGGTAGCTGGACAGGTGCGTGGCCGGGTTCCGCAGGTCGGGCTGGTTGAGCGACGGGTTCTCCAGGGACGGGTTCCGCAGTGACGGGTCCTGCAGCGAGGGGTTCTGCAGGGACGGGTTCTGCAGTGAGGGGTTCTGCAACGAGGGGTCCTGCAGTGAGGGGTTCTGCAGCGAGGGGTCCTGCGCCGACGGGGCCGGGGCGGAGGGGTCGCGCAGGGACGGGTCCTGGAGGGACGGGTCGTCGAGGCGCGGCAGGTCCGGGCCGCCGGAGCCGGGCAGTCCTGGGCCGTCGAAGCCGGGGGTCGAGCCGAGGCCCCCGTACGGGTTGGCGGTCAGCCCACTCGGCAGCCCCAGCCGCGGGTCGAACGACGGGTCGGTGAGCGAGGTCTGCGGCGCCGTGGTCCGCTGCTCCACCTGGTCGTCGATGGAGTGGTAGACGGCCTGGATGAAGCGGTTGAGCTGCTGAAGGTGGTGCCGGGCGAGCGCGTGGGCGTTGGTGTCGGTGCCCACGACGTCGCCCATCCAGTCGTCGAGGTCCACGCTGCCCGTCCTGGGCACGTTGTGGTGGAACCAGGGCAGCACCTCGGCCCCGTACCAGACGAGGGGCTGCCCCACGGACCTGGCGGCGAAGCTGAGACGGGCGAGGTCGCGCTGGAGCTCCCCGATCGTGTCGAAGATGCCCTCGATCGACTCCCCGCCCAGCGTCTGGGCGATGCGCGCGGCCTCGGTGTGCAGCACCTCCACCGACGTGGCGCACATCTCGGCGATCTCGGTGTACCGGCGTCCCGCCTCGGCCACCTTCTCCGGCTTGGTGGACTGGATGAGGCCGGAGACGCCGTCGCTGCTCTCGGCGTCGCCGCCCAGCGGCTGGGTGCCGTCGATCTGCGGCTCCCGGCTGTCCTTGAGCGTTCCGACCCAGTAGTCGGTCATCAGATACCTCCGTGGAGTCCCCCGCCTTCAGGCGGGGGAGGAATCGGACGCTTGCGGAGCGGCGGCGAGAAGATCGTCAACCCCAAGCATGAGCGCGCCGACCGGCGCAGGCTGGCCAAGGCGCAGCGGGCCCTGGCGCGCAAGGCCAAGGGGTCGAACAATCGGGGCAAGGCCAGAGTGAAGGTCGCCAGGGTGTACGCCCGGATCGCCGATCGCAGAAGAGATCACCTGCACAAGGTCACGACACGGCTTGTTCGCGAGAATCAAGTGGTGGAAGACCTGACCGTCCGCAGCATGGTCAAGAACCGCCGCCTGGCTCGCGCCATCTCCGATGTGTCCTGGCGGGAGTTCCGCTCGATGCTGGAGTACGAGGCGCAGTGGTACGGGCGGAGCGTGGTGGCGGTCGACCGCTGGTTCCCCTCCTCCAAGCTGTGCTCGGCGTGCGGGGCCCTGCGGGAGAAGATGCCGCTGAACGTCCGGGAGTGGATGTGTGCCTGCGGCGCGGTCCATGACCGGGACGTCAACGCGGCCAGGAACGTGCTCGCCGCCGGGCTGGCGGAGAGCTGAAACGCCTGGGGAGCTGGTGTAAGACCTCAACGAGAGTCCTCTCGGACGGGCGACCGGCTGTGAAGCAGGAAGCCTCACGGGCGACCGTGGGAATCCCCCTCGTTCACCGAGGGGGAGGATGTCAACGGGCCTCCGTCACTTCCTGACGCCGCCCGCGATGGACCGGTCGGCGTTCTTCGCGGTCTTGACGGTCTCGTCGAGTGCCTGCACCACGGCCTCGTACACCTGCGTGACGCGCGTGATGACCTGGTCGAGGGTGGCCTGTGCCTGGTCGGTGGTGTATTTGAGGTCGGTGGCGGCCTGCCAGGTGCCGAGGTCCTGTTCGCTGAGTCTGGCCCGCAGGAGGCGGACCTTGAGGCTCTCGCCGGCCGCGCCCTGGAGGCGTTCGAGGTCCTGGCGCAGCCGCTCGACCGGCGACGTCGGCAGCGGCCTGCCGGACGCCGGGTCCTCGTACTCGCCGATCTTGACGAACATCGTCCTGCTCGTCGTCCCCGGGTCCACGCGGTTGGCCGCGAGCAGCTCGTCGAGCTGCGCCTGCGTCGGGGCGGGCGGCGGCTCCGGCGGGTAGTCGCCGTTGCGGTGGTCGTGGATGTGGTCGGCGTAGGCGTCCTCGACGCCGCGCGCCTCTATGTGCTCCTCGTGGGAGGAGATGGCGTCCTCATGGCCGACGGTCCTCGTCGGCCGCTGCAGCCTTGACAGCCCGATGCCCGGCCTGGGGTTGCCGTGGGCGTCGCCACCCTCGGCGGCAGGTACGGTCATGCTCACTCTCCGTGGGCCATAGCGCTGGACATGCCAGCACATGCCTACCTGCCGTTACGCCGGGCGCAGTGCCATTTCAAGATATTTCTAAGAGAGCGTCGGAGGCCGGAAATGTCGGCGAGACTCCGTTTTCGTGCCTTTCCTTTGGTACGGCGCCGCCCTCCTCCTGGCGCTGACCCCCGCCCCGGTGACCCCGACGCCGATGACCGACACGGCCCGTGCGGTCACCTGCGACCCCGAGCCCGGCGTCGCCGAGGTCACCGGCACGCCCTGGCCGCAGGAACGCCTGCGGTTCACCCAGGTGTGGCGGCTCACCAGAGGTGAAGGCGTGCGGGTCGCGGTCGTGGACAGCGGCGTGGACGCCACCCACCCGCAGCTCAGAGGCGTGGTCACCGGCCAGGCGGACCTCACGGGCACGGACGCGCGCGACTGCGTCGGCCACGGCACCGCGGTCGCCGGCATCATCGCCGGCCAGGACCTCACCGGGCGCGGCGTCCCGGTGATGGGCGTGGCCCCGGCAGCGCGGATCCTGTCGATCAAGCAGACTGAGGGCCGGTCGGGCGACGTGTCGCGGCTCGCGGCCGGCATCCGGCGGGCCGCCGACCTGGGCGCCGACGTGATCAACGTGTCCGTGCAGGCCCACGACGCGCCCGAGCTGAAGGCGGCGGTGGCGTACGCGCAGGAGAAGGACGCGGTGATCGTGGCCGCCGCCGGCAACGTCGAGCAGGACGGCGGCGCCGCCTCGCCGGCGTACCCGGCCGAGTATCCGGGCGTGATCGCGGTCGGCGCGGCGGCGCCCGACGGCGAGAAGCCGGGCTTCTCCAACGGCGCCACCCGCATCTCCGTCACCGCGCCAGGCGCCGGGATCACCAGTGCGTGGACGGGCGGCGGCTACCGTACGGGCCTCGACGGCACCAGCTTCGCCGCCCCCTTCGTCTCCGGCGTCGCCGCCCTGGTAAGAGCCCGGCACCCGGACCTCGACCACTGGCAGGTCAAGCGCCGCCTGGAGCAGACCGCCGAGGGCGGCGGCGCGGCGGGAACCGGCGCCGGACTGGTCAATCCGCTGCAGGCGGTCACCTCGGTGCTGCCCGCGGCCACCATGAGCGCCGCCGGCGCGCCACCCGTCGTGCTGGCCAGGGCGCCCGTCCAGGACGAGCGGACGCGGGCGATCGCCGTCGGCATCACCGCGGGAGCGGCCGGGGTGACGGCGCTGGTGGTGTTCGCGGCGCTCATGCTGCACAGAGCCCGACGCCGGCGCCAGGGCGGCGCCGGGACATTTACAGGAAAGTTGAAATCGTAGCCTCGCCCGCCGGGGCCCGCCTACGTTGATGCGGGATAAAGCCCGCCGAAAGGAGCAGCGTGGTCAATCAACCGACGACTTATACCGAGGGCAGCCAGCATAGTGCCGCAGAACGCGCACAGCTCGCCGTCGCCAACATCGAGCAGATCTACAACCGGCTCACGCAGATCCCCGAGACGCTCGGCAGCGCCTGGCAGGGCGAGGCGGCCACCGTTTACCGGCAGGTGCTCACGGAGTGGACCCCGCAGTTCAGAAAGGTCATCGACGCGCTCAACACGATCGGCGAGAACCTGAAGGCCACCGGCATCCAGTACAACGACGCCAACACCCAGGCGAGCGACGTCGCGGTGAAACTCCGGGCCGCGCTCGCCGGCGGTGAATACTCCGGGCCCGTTTCCTGAAAGGAGCCGACATGAATGACATCATCGTCGCCAATTTCGACGAGATGGAAGAGATCGCGGCCGAGCTGGGCCGCGCGTACACCAATCTCGTCGGCGAGCTGACGGACCTGGAGGCCGACTTCAAGGTGCTGGAGACCTGGGACGGCGCCGCGAAGGGCGTCTACCTCGAGGCCAAGCGCCAGTGGAACGAGGCCGTCGTCACCATGGGCGACACCATGCAGCGCTTCGGGCCGTCGCTCCAGGAGGCCACCGGCATCATGCGCGAGGCCGAGCACGTCAACATCCGCCGCTGGACCACCTGAGCCCGGGTGAACGAGCCGCTCATCGACCCGGCCGCCGCCGGGGACCAGGTCACCTGCCGGCCTGACGCGCTCCTCGACGTGGCAGGCAAGCTGCAGCGGGAGCTGCTGCCGCGCCTGGAGGCGGCGCGGTTCCAGGTGCCCGACCTCACCCCGGGCGCCGCCGGGACGTGGGACGTCGCCCAGGGGTACGCGGGCACCGTCCGCAGCGCCCGCGAGGCCACGGGGGAGTCGCTGCGGTTCGTGCTGGAGCAGGTCCAGCGGGTCATCGGCGACCTGGCCGACACCGCGGCCACCGTGCGCGACGCCGACCAGCGGGCCGCGGGCGTGGCGGGACGTACGGACAGATAGAGGAACGCGTGCCGGAACCGAAACCGATCAAGACCGGCTGCCTCCAGGGCGGCGACCCGCAGGGGTACGGGGGCCGCGACGCGATCAGGACGTTGATCATGTCCACCAGGCCAGAGGAGTTCGGGCCGGTCGCGGCGGCGTACCGGCAGACGGCCGAGCTGCTCACCACCACGATCACCACGCTCGGTGACGGGGCGGCCCGCCTGGTGGCCGACGGGAACTGGGGCGGGGAGTCGGCCCGCGCCATGCTCACCCGGATGAACCGGCTCCAGACCTACCTCCAGGCGCTGCGGGACCGGCTGGAGGACGTCCCGCCCTCGCTGGAGGGCGTCGCCAAGGAGCTGACCACGGCCAAGGAACGTTTCGACCAGGCCACCAAGCCGCAGACCCACTACGCGATGGGCTCGGGCTCGACCGACCCCGCCCATCCCACCAACGACCCCGACGGCGCGGCGCGGGCGTTCATCGCCCGGCTCAACACCGCCTTCCACACCGGGCACTCGGCCCTGCCCGACCGGCTGCCGTGGGACGAGGAGCCGGCCTCGCCTGCACCGTACCTGCCGCCGCCCGGCGAGCCGGGCTCGACGCCGGCACGGCCCGGCACGTCGCTGGCCGGCACGCTGAACCCCACGGCCGGCACGCCGGACCCCACGGCCGGCACCGCGCCGGGGACCCCGACCTCGCCCGGCTCCATGACGGGACCCGGAGGAACGGCCCTGCCAGGGACTGTCCCGCAGCCCGGCACCGGCCCCCACGGCCACCCCGGCTCATCGACGCTGACGAGCACGTCGGGCGTGACGGCGGCCACGGCGCAACCGGGCATGACGGACGCCGGCAGACCGGCAGACGTCGGCCGGCCGGCGGAGATCGGCCGGCCGTCGACGACCCGTCCGACCGGCGTCGGTCCCACCGGGGTCGGTCCTACCGGGGTCGGTCCTACCGGGGTCGGTCCTACCGGGGTCGGTCCTACCGGGGTCGGTCCCACCGGGGTCCTGCCCGAGACCGTCGCCCCGGCTCGTGCCGACCCCGGCCTCGTCCCGCACGGCCGCGACACCGCCACCGCCCAGGGTCCCTCCGTGCGGCCGGGCAGTGTCCCGGTGGTGGGCGGGCGGGCGGCGGCGATGGGACCGCCGGGCGGCCTCGGCGGTGAGCCGGGCGCGGCCGGGATGGCCGGCGCGGGCGGTGTGCCGTTCATGCCGATGGCCGCGGGGGCGGCGCCGGACCGCCAGAGCACCCGCCGCCTCGGCACCCGCCCCGCCGACGACGACTTCTTCCGCCCGTCCGTGGACACGCCACCACCGGTGGTGAGCTGACGACTATGAGAGGGACACCGGACATGGACGCCGACGCCGTCGCCGTGGTGGCGGACTCCGTCAGGGAGATGGGCCGTGACCTGGCCGACACGCCTATGCGGGACCTGGAGGAGATGACCAGGGCCGTCGCCCGGGTACGGCTCTCCTCCGGCGCGTACGGCGCCTTCGGCATGCTGGGCGGCGCCCTGGGACGCTCGTTCGACGAGGTCAACGAGGCCGCGCAGCGGTACCTGCTGGCCAAGCGCGACCAGGTCGCCGAGCTGCACGACCGGGCGTACGACACCGCCAACGGCTACGTGGACGGCAACGCCGCCTCCGCCTCCGTCGCCGCGACCATGGCGGCGTCGCGATGATGGAGCAGCCGCAGTCCGTCATCGAGGGCTCGGCCATGGCGGCGACCGGCTCCATGCTGCTCGGCTTCCGGCGCGCCCATTACGCGATGCTGATCCTGCCCCTCATGTACGGCGACACCGCCGAGCAGCGGCGGGCCGCCGAGGGCTACGAGACGCTCTCGGCCGGCCTGCGCCGCCACCCCGAGGTCGTGGACACCGCCACCAAGGGCGTCACCTGGACCGCCGCCAGCGCCGAGCTGGCCATGGGCGCCGTGGCGGACTACGCGTCCGACGCCGGGGAGAAGGCCGCGCTGCCTGCGGCGTCCGCGCGCACGCTCAACGTCACCGCCGACGTGTACGACGCCGCGGGCAAGGCCGTCTTCCTCACCGGCGCGAGCATCCTCACGGCCGGCGTGATGCACAAGGTCGCCCAGCTCAACCCGTTCACCCGGGTCGCCTCCGAGGTGGCGGCCACGCAGTTCGGCATCAGGGCCGACCGGCAGGCCGGGGTGATCGCGTCCCGGGTGCGGCAGTTCGTGACGGGCGGGCAGGGCGTGCTGGGCAAGGTGGCGGGGCGGCTCGCCCAGGTCTCGCCGGGCAAGCTGGCGCTCGGCGGGGGAGCGGCGGCGGCAGGCGGCGGGATGCTGGGCCAGCAGGCGGTGGCCGACCGCCTCAGCGCCACGAAGCTGCAACAGACCCCGCCGGGGCAGGCTCCGCCCGGCCTGGCGCCGCAAGGGCTGACACCGCAGGGCCTGACACCGCAGGGCCTGACACCGCAGGGGCCGGCATCGCAGGGCCTGGCGCCGCAGGGCCTGGCGCCGCAGGGGCCGGCACCGTTCGACGCTCAGCTGCCCACGACCCACGACCCGAGCACGGAGACGGAGACATGACGGCTATGTCCGACGAAGGCGCCCTGGACCGGCTGATCGCCCGTTCCCAGCACCCCGCCGACGGGCTGGACGACCTCTACCAGCAGGTCCTGGCCGCCAAGGGCACCGCGAGCGACCCCGACGACCTGGTCAGGGTCGAGTGCTCGGCGGAGGGCGTGACCGGCCTGGACATCGACCCCAGGGCCATGCGGTGGGGCTCGCAGCGCCTGTCGGAGACGATCCTCGGCCTGATCGCCGAGGCGCTCGCCGACCTGCAGACCCGCTCGGCGGAGCTGCTGCGCGACGTGGTGGGCGACGGCCCGCTGGACCTGTCGGCCCAGGACAACCCGGCCGACCTCCGGATGCGCGAGGCACGGGAGGCGTACGAGTCCGCGATGGACCAGGCGATGGCCGAGCTGTCCCGGATAGAGCGCGGCCTCTAGAAGGCAACGCACAGGGGACCTGGAGGGCGGCCGACAGCCAGCCGACGGGGCAACCGGCAGGCCGCCTGGGGGGGTGGCCGACAGACGGCCGACGGGGCAGCCGGCAGGGCGGGTGGGGCTCAGGACGGCAGGTAGGCGGTCTGGATGAGTTTCTCGCCCGCCCGCCGATCCACGTGAACCCCTCGCCCAGCAGGCAGCACAAGAGGCCGGACGTTCCCGAACAGCTGGCCCTCGTCACGCGGCCCCGACAGCAGCACGGCGGGCGTGTTCATCTCCTTGAGCCGCCGCACCACGGGATCCAGCATGGCCCGCCCCGCCCCGCCCATCGCGCGCGCGAGGACGAGGTGCAGGCCGATGTCCCGGGCCTGGGGGAGCAGCTCGCCGAGCACGGCCAGCGGGTTGGCGGAGGTGGCGACGAGGTCGTAGTCGTCCACGATGACGTACAGGTCCTGCCCGGTCCACCAGCTCCGGGTGCGGAGCTGCTCCGAGGTGAGGTCGGGCGGCGGCAGCCGGTCCTGGAGCACCTCCTGCACGCCCTTGAGCAGGGTCGCGGCGGCGGTGCTCGAGGCGGCGTACCCGATGCGGTGCTCGGTGTCGGTGGCGTCGAGCAGCGTCCGGCGGTAGTCGATGACGATGAAGCGGGCCTGCAGCGGCGTGCGCGCGGAGGCGATGCCGCGCGCGATCACCTTCAACAGGTTGCTCTTGCCGCTCTCGGTGTCGCCGAACACCACGAAGTGCGGGTCGGTGTCGAAGTCCAGCAGGACGGGTGCGAGCGCGGCCTCGTCGATGCCGACCGGCACGCGGGTGCCGTCGCCGGACGGCACGGGCAGCGTGTGGGCGGGCAGCAGGGCGGGCAGCAGCCGTACGGGCGGCGCCCCCTGCTCGGGCCAGGCCGCAGCGGCCGCCTCGACCAGGGCGGACACGCCGTCGGCGAGGTCGTCCACGGTGCCGCGGCCGTCGATGCGCGGCAGCGCGGCGAGGAAGTGCAGCGCCTCGCGGGTGAGGCCGCGCCCCGGGGCGCGTTCCGGCACGTTGGCGGCGGCCCGCCGGTCGATCTCGGAGTCGAAGGCGTCGCCGAGCCGCAGTTCGAGCCGGGTGCCGAGCAGGTCGCGCACGCCGGCGCGGAACTCGAGCCACCGGTTGGCGGTGCCGACGACGTGGACGCCGAAGCCGAGCCCGCGCGTGACGAGGTCGCCGAGGTCGGGTTCGAGCTGCTCGTACTCCTGGCGCAGCGTCGCCCAGCCGTCCACGACGAGGAACACGTCGCCCCAGCCGTCGCCCTCGTACGCGCCGGAGGCGACCATGCGCCGGTAGGTGGCCATGGAGTCGATGCCCCGCTCCACGAACAGCCGCTCGCGCCGCTCCAGCACGCCCCGCACCTCGGCGACGGTCCTGCGGACCGCGTCGGCGTCCAGCCGGGTGGCCACGCCGCCGACGTGCGGCAGCCCGGCCAGCGCCGACAGGGTGCCGCCGCCGAAGTCCAGGCAGTAGAACTGCACCTCCCGAGGCGTGTGGGTGAGCGCGAGCGAGGCGATGAGCGTGCGCAGCAGCGTGCTCTTGCCGGTCTGCGGCGCCCCGACGATCGCGACGTTGCCCGCCGCGCCCGACAGATCCAGCCAGTACGGATCCCGCCGCTGGTCGAACGGGCTGTCCACGATCCCCGCGACGGCGTGCAGCCGCCCGGGACGCTCCTGCGCGGTCCCTGCGGCGGTGAGCCCGTGGCGGGGCGTGGCCTCGATGCGGGGCAGCAGCCGGTCGAGCGAGGCGGGCTCCTTCAGCGGCGGCAGCCAGATCCGGTGCGCCGCGGGCCCCTTGCCGGCCAGCCGGGAGACCACGATGTCGAGCAGGCTGTCCTGCTTGCCCTTGTCCTCGACGACGGGCGGAGTGTCGGCGACGGGCGGCAGCGGCACGCGTTCTGGGCCGTACCAGACGATCTTCCCCCGGTGGCCTGAGCGGGCCGCCGTGGCAGGGCTCTGCGCCGCCACCTGGTAGGGCCCCGACACGTACGCAGCCTTGAACCGCGTCATCCCGGTCGTCTCGAACATCAGGTACGCGTTGCCCGGCTCGGGCGGCAGCGAGTACGCGTCCGCCACCCCCAGCACGGCCCGGCTCTCGGCGGCGGAGAAGGTGCGCAGCCCGATCCGGTACGACAGGTGCGTGTCGAGCCCGCGCAGCCGCCCCGCCTCCAGCCGCTGGGAGGCCAGCAGCAGGTGCACCCCGAGCGAACGGCCGAGCCGCCCGATCATCACGAACAGCTCGACGAACTCGGGCTTGGCCGACAGCAGCTCGCTGAACTCGTCGAGCACGATGAACAGCGTCGGCAGCGGGCTCAGCTCCGCGCCCTGTTCGCGGGCCTGCTCGTAGTCGCGCAGCGAGGCGAAGTTGCCGGCCGCGCGCAGCAGCTCCTGGCGGCGTACCAGCTCGCCGTGCAGCGCGTCGTGCATGCGGTCGACCAGCGGCAGCTCGTCCTCCAGGTTGGTGATGACGGCCGAGACGTGCGGCAGCGTGTCGAGTCCGAGGAAGGTGGCGCCGCCCTTGAAGTCGACCAGCACGAAGTTCAGCGTCTCGGACGAGTGGGTGATCGCCAGCGCGAGGACGAGCGTGCGCAGCAGTTCCGACTTGCCCGAGCCGGTCGCGCCGACCACGAGCCCGTGCGGGCCCATGCCGCCCTGGGCGGCCTCCTTGATGTCCAGCTCGACGGGCCGGCCGTCGGCGCCGAGCCCGATCGGCACCCGCAGCCGGTTGCGCACCGGGCGCGGCTGCCAGGTGACGCCGGTGGACAGGCGGCGGGCGTCGCCGAGCCGGAGCAGGTCGGTGAGCGTGGTGTTCGTGGCGAACACGTCACGTTCCTCCTCGGGCCCGCCGGTGCCGGTCCGCATCGGCGCGAGCTGCCTGGCCAGCGCGGCGAACGCGGGCGCCGCCAGCCGGTCGGGCCGGCCCAGCGGCGTCCTGACCTCCTTGCCCAGCTCGTCCGCCGCGACCCTGACCACCTCGTCGGCGGTGACCTCCAGGCGCAGCGTGAGCTGGGCGGGCGCCTGCGGCACCCCACCGCCCAGGTCGATCACGGTGACGCCCTCGATGACGTCGAGGCCGAGCTGGCTGCCCGACGGCACCGTCCCGCCGTCCACCACGACCACGTGGTACGGCACCGCGTCCGCCGACATGCCCTTGCTGAAGCGCGGCCGGTCCTTCAGCTCGAACCCCAGCAGGTCGTCCAGCTCGCCCAGGTCGCCCGTCACCAGCCGCACCGGCCCCGCGCCGTCCTCCTCGGCCGGGTGCAGGGCGTGCGGCAGCCACTTGACCGGCTCCCACTCCCCGGCCCGCTCGCGGCCCGCGCACACCGAGATCCGCAGGTCGTCGGGCGCGTGCAGGGCCGCGGCCTGGGCCAGCGCGGCGCGTACGAGGTCGCGGGTGGCCACCGGGTCCCCCGACACCACGACCCTGGCGAACGAGTGCAGCGCCAGCGCCACCGGCAGCCCCGGCACGGTCGCGTGCGTGCGGACGAACCGGCGCAGCGCCCCCGCCGTCAGCGGGTCGAGGTCCTCGACGGGACGGGTCTCCGGCGGGATGAGCGGCAGCGCCAGCCGCTGCGCCGAGGTGGCGATCCTGACCTGCGCGAAGTCGTCGTCGCGGGGCCGGCGCTCCCAGAGCCTGCTGGTCATCACCAGCGACCACAGCGCGGCCGGGTCGGGGTGGCTCCAGGTCATGGCGCGGCGCTGTTGCGCGGCGGCCGTACGGACGCGCTTCCTGACCTGCTCCAGGTAGCGGTAGTAGTCGCGGCGCAGGCCGTTGAGCTGGTTGCGGCGCTCGCCGGCGTTGCGCGTGATCTGGCCGACGCTCATGCCGATCATGGAGACCGCGAACAGGCCGCTGGAGACCAGCATGATCGGGTTGCTCGCCGACCCGCCGGTGAACATCAGCGCCATCGCGCCCGCCCCGGCGATCATCGGCAGGTATGTCAGCAGCTGCGTCAGGCCGCCGCCCGTGACCGTCTCGGGGATCTCCGGCGGCGGCTCCAGGAGCACCTCGCCCCCCGGAGGCTCCGGCGGCCTGCGCCGCTCGGGCCTGCGTACCACGATCAGGCTCCCGCTCACCGGCCCCATGAAAGCCCCTGACGTAGGGATATGCCGGATATTTCAAAATTTCTAGACGTGTCACGGCCGCCGCCGGAGAAGTCCGCTCCCTACACTCGTCCGGGTGAGCGCCACCGGAACCGACCTGTGCCGGGTCACCGTCGTGACCCCGCGCGGCTTCCTGGACCTCGGCCTGCCGCCGGACATCCCGCTCGGCAACCTGCTGCCGACCGTGCTGCGCATCGCCGGCGACGGGCTGGCCGAGGCGGGCCTCGCGCACGGCGGCTGGGCGCTGCAGCGGCTCGGCGGGCCGCCGTTCGACCCCGGCGTCACCCTCGCGGAGCTGCAGGTCCACGACGGCGAGCTGCTGCACCTGCGCCCGCGCGGCCACGAGCTGCCCGAGCCCGTCTTCGACGACGTGGCCGACGCCGTGGCCACCGGCGTCATCGAGCGCACCGGGCGCTGGCAGCCCGCCGTCACCAGGACCTACGGCCTGCGCGCCGCCGCCTGCCTGCTCGCGCTCGGCGCCGCCGCGCCGCCGCTCGCGGGGCCGCCGTGGACGCCCGCCGCCCTGGTCGCGGGCGTCGTCGCGGTGCTGCTGCTGGTGGTGGCCGTCGCGCTGTCCCGCGCGCTGGGCGACGACCGGTCAGGGGCCGTCATCGGGTACGCCGCCCTGCCCTACGGCTTCGTCGCCGGCCTGGTCGCGCCCGCCTCGGGCCCGTCCGTGCTGCAGCCGGACAACCTGCTGGCCGCCTGCGGCGTGACGCTCATGCTGGCCACCGCCACCGGGTTCGCGGTGGCGCAGGGGCTGCCCGGCTTCCTCGGCATCGCCGCCGCCGCGCTCTGCGGGCTGCTCGGCTGCGGGGTCGTCATGGCGTTCGGACTGCCCGCGGCGGGGGCGGCGGCGGTGCTGGCCGCGCTCGCCGTGGGGCTCACCACGGTCATCCCCTCGCTGTCGTTCCGGCTGGCCGGCATGCCGCTGCCCGCGCTGCCCACCACGGCGGAGGAGCTGCGGCGGGAGAGCGGCGACCTCGACGGTGAGCTCGTCATCGACAAGACCGTGGCCGCCGACCGCTTCTGCGCCGGCCTGCTCGGCACGGTCGCGCTGGTCGTGCTCGGCGCGCAGGCGCTGCTGGTGCTGGAGGGCACCTGGGCGGCGCTGGTGATGAGCGGCGCGCTGTCGCTGTCGCTGCTCATGCGGGCCCGCGTCTTCGAGGGACGCGGCCAGCGGGCCTGGCTGCTGTCGGCGACCCTGGCCGGCGTCGCGCTGCCCGCCGCAGGAGCCGTGCTGACCGCCGGTGACGCCGTGCTGCTCTACGGGATCGTCCCCGGCCTGGTGGTGCTGGCCCTCGGGGTGGCCGGCACCGCGCTGTGGCTGGCCACCGCGCGGCCGTCCCCGTTCTGGGGCCGGGTGGGCGACATCTTCGACATCCTGCTGATGATCGCCCTCATCCCGCTCGCACTGGCCGTCATGGACCTGTACGAGACCATCCGCGGCCTGGTCAGCTAGCCGACTAACCGGAGAGGCGCAGTTGCACAGCCAGCGTGACCTTTACCAGGCGTATCGCCTCACCGTGCAGCGCATCGGCCTGGCGCTGCTGCGTGCCCAGCCCAACCAGCCGGAGTGGCCGCTGCGCCGCCAGACCATCGGGTTCCTCGCCGGGATCATGGTGGCGGTGCTGCTCTGCGTCGGCTTCGCCGTGTACGGGCTGCTGCGGCCCGGGGGCACCACGTCCCTGGAGGAGCCCGGCACGCTGATCATCGAGCGCGAGACCGGCGCCCGCTACGTCTACAGCCACGACCAGCGCCGCCTCGTCCCCGTCGCCAACTACGCCTCCGCCCGGCTCGTCCTGGCGTCCGGGCAGGTCAAGGAGCGGGTCGTGGCGCGCGAGGCGCTCACCGCGTACGAGCGGGGCGTGCCCATCGGCATCCCCGGCGCGCCCGACTCGCTGCCCGGCCCCGCGCACCTGGCCCGCGGCCCCTGGTCGGCCTGCGTGCAGGAGCGGGCCGAGCCGACCGGCCGCAAGCCGTACGTGACGCTCGTCGCCGGGCGTGACGTCGGCGGCACGCCGGTCGCCGAGGGGAGCGCGCTGCTGGTGGACGCCGGCGGGCAGCGGTGGGCCGTCTGGCGCGGCACCCGCATGCGCGTGCCCGCCGGCATCGCCCGCGGGCTCACCGCCGCAGACCCCGCGCCCGTCCCGGTGGCCTGGCTGAACGCGCTGCCCGAAGGCCCCGACCTGGCCGCCCCCGCGATCAGTGGGCGCGGCCGGCCGGTCACCGGGCCCGGCGGTAAGGCCGCCGCCGTGGGGCAGGTGTTCCGCGCGGGGGCCGTCGCGGGCGGCCAGGCCCGCTGGTACGTCCAGCTCGGCGACGGCCTCGCCCCCATCACCCAGGCCCAGGCGGCGCTGCTGCTCAGCGATCCGGCGAGCAGGGCCGCGTACGGGGGCGGCGCGGTCAGGGAGATCCCCGTGGACGCCGCCACCGCCAACGCCGCGCCCCGCTCCCGCACTGCCCTGCCCGCCGACGGGCTGCCCGCCGAGATGCCGCAGATGACGGCGTACGACCCTGCCCGCCCGCTCTGCGTGGTCTACGCAGAGACGGCCACCGGCTCCACCCGCGTCCGCCTCACCACCGGCGCCCGGCTCCCCGCGCCGCGCGGCGACGCCACCGACCTCGTCCGCCTCCCGCCAGGCCGCGCCGTGCTGGCCGGCGTGCTGCCCGGCGACGGCCAGCTCGGGGCCGTGCGCTCCTACTACCTGATCACCCAGGAGGGCCGCCGCTACGCCGTGCCCGGCAAGGAGGCGCTGGGCAAGCTCGGCTACGCCACCACGCAGGCCACCCCCGTGCCCTTGAACCTGCTCCAGCTCATCCCGGAGGGCCCGGTCCTGGACCCGGCCCGCGCCGCCAGGCCGGCCCTCGAAGACCCCCAGTAGCCACCGCGGCTCGCCGCCCCACCGCCCCCCAGCGGCCCCGTGGGTCAGTAGCCGCGGTAGCCGGTGCCGGTCTTCATGCCGACGACGCCGGGGACGTTCGCAACCGAGCCGTAGCGGGCGATGGCGTAGCGGACGCCGGCGATGATGTTGTCCACCGGGTTGTAGATGTCGTCGTGGCCGGGCAGCTTGTGGCGCTGGAAGGTCGGGTCGATCGTCTGCATGAGCCCCTTGGACGGGGTGCCCTTGACGGCGTTGGAGTCCCAGTTGTTGATGGCGTGGGGGTTCCCGCCCGACTCGTGCTTGATGATCATATAGATGTCGTTCGGGTGCATCTTGTCGGCCGGGTAGCCGTGCGCCTTGAGGATCTCGATGGCCTGGTTGATCCAGCCGGCCACCTGGCCCTGGGGCGCGGGGCCGCCGCCGGGCGGTGGCGGGCCGCTGGGGCCGTAGCCGCCGAACCCGCCCGTGGTGCCGCCGTGCCCGCCCGCGCCGGTGCCGTGCCCGGCGAGGGAGGTGCCGCCTCCATCGCCGCGCGACGCCGGCGACCAGCCGAGCGGCTGCCCGGCGCGGGGCGCGAACGGCTGGGCGTCCGGCTCCGGCACGGCCGCGGCCACGTCGGGGATCCCCGCGGTGGCGGTGGTGATCTTGCCCGCCAGGCTCGACAGCGTGGAGCCGGTCTCGGTGACCAGCCGCTGCAGGATGTCGCGGGCCTCGTTCAGCGCGGGGGCGGCGCTCTGCGTCAGCTGCTCCTCCGTGGGCGGCGGGGTAGCGGCGCGCAGCTCCCGTACGGCGGAGGCGTACCCCTGGCACACCTCCAGCGCCTGCGACTCGGCCGCGCGCAGCGTCTCGGCGGCCGAGTCCAGGTGACCGGCGGCCTCCTCCAGCGCCTGCGCCACCCGGTCACCGGCGCCCGTCAGCGTGCTCATGTACCCGGCGAACGCCTCGGCGCTGCCGCCCTGCCAGGCCGTCCGCACGTCACCGGCGGCGGTGACCAGCGCACCGGTGTGCTGCCGTGCCGTACTCGCCGCCGCCCGCCACGCACCGGCCGCCGCGGCGACAGCCCCCGGATCTCCGATGAGCCGCTCCGCCAGCCCGGCCAGCTCAGCCCCGCCCGGCACCGACCTGACCTCGTCGAGCACGCTCACCTTCTGACCGCCTGGGCGTCGGCTGCGGTGTAGGTGCGGTCGACGGCGTCCAGGGTGCGGTCCACCGCCTCCAGGCGGCTGCCCAGCGTCCTGCTCGCCTGCTCGGCGGCGCCGCGCAGGCCGGCGGTCGCCGTCGCGAGCGCCTCCGAGCCGGAGACGGCGCCGAAGGCCGCCGCGCCGGGGACGGCCGCGCCGATCAGGCCGGAGAAGGCCCCCGAGGCCGACTTCGCCGCCGCGCCGCAGCCCTCCAGCGCCTCGCGGTGGAACGTGAGCGCCATCGGCTCCCTCCTTCCTCAGCGCCGGAACAGCTCCAGCAGCTCCTCGGCCCGGTGGGTGCGGGCGATCCACACCTCGCGCCCCCGGCGCTCCCTCGTGATCAGCCGTCCGGCGCGCAGCCGGTCGCAGTGGTACGTCAGCCCGCTGGGCGCGATCTTCATGTCGGTCGCCAGCATGGACATGGTCATCGGCTGGTCCAGAGCGCAGAGGAGGTCGGCGCGGACCGGCCCGACCAGCGCGGACAGCTCGTCCACCGCGGGCGCGACGGGCCGCCGCCACAGCGAGTCCGCCCCGGGCACCGGGTAGGCGATCCAGACGGCGTCGGGGTCGTCCACGCCGATGATGAGCGCGTCCCGTCCGGCCAGCATCGGCACCAGCACGATCCGCCGGTCGCCCAGCTCGTACGTGCCGCCGCCCACGTCGGAGACGACCAGCCCGCGCTCGCCGTACACCATGCGGTCACTGATCGCGCCGAGCAGCAGTTCAGGCCCGCCGCGCACGGTCGTCACGCCGACCCGCTCGACCTCCCTGTCCAGCAGCGGGCGGGCCCGCTTCCACAGGGGTTCCGTGGCGTTCCAGACGTCGGCCAGGGCGCTGGCGTACCCGCGCAGCCAGTGGCCCGGCCGGTCGGCCGCCGCGCGCCAGTGCGGGGGCGGCGCGCCGGGCCCGTACGTGCGCTCCAGGTCCTTGACCAGGGCGTCGGGCGGCAGGTCCTGCAGGGCGGTGATCTGGGCCTGCACGGAGACGTCGCCGCCGGCGGGGGAGCGCGGCACCAGGCTGTCGGGCGCGAGCGTGGTCCCGGGAGCGGACAGGGGACGTACGGCCTCGTGGCCGAGCGGGCCGACCCGCGCGCCGACCGCCCGCCGCCACAGCTCCGGCAGGCCGCGGCGGCGGCCGGCGAGCGCGTCGGCGATCATGGCGAGCGCCGTGAGGTTGGTCGAGATCGAGATGGAGAGCTGCGGTGCAGAGTCGATGATCAACTCGCTCCGCACATTGGTCCTTGTTACTTGGGCCCCCACAGGTAGGAACTGTAGACAGGGAAGACATCGCCGGAGGAATGCTTCAACGAAGCTCGAAACATCAATAAAGCGGGCGATTCACGGGACTAAGTGCCGCTCGTTTCGGCGGTGTCCGGCCGGTGGTCAAATGATCTTCATCGGGTGCTCTCTCGCAAAGGCGGCTTATTCGCTGCGCGAAACTACGCCCCCTCGCTAACTCCTGCCTTAAAAGTGGCTTAAAACCCCCGTTGCGGCATACGTCCCATAGGCGGCGGGCGCCTCCCCGCACTCCAGAAGCACCGGCGGAACGCGTTTCTTGCACCGAGACCAAAAGACCGACCACCGCGTGATGCCTTTTTCCACCGCCACCCGGCAGGCTGGTGGCAGCGAGCCCCGCCGGGATGGAAGGCTTCCGGCAACCGCCCCGGTCCCCCTGCGAACGGGCGGCCGGGGCGGAGCCCGCATCGCACCGAGAGGAGTGCTGCAGATGACACAAGACGCCGGCCGCGTCGCGGCGAAGCGCATCAACGACCACGTGGAGGTCATCCACGTGGATCACCCGGACGTGGTCCTGGAAGTACCTCGCCGCGACTGGGAGGCGTTCACCGCGGCCGTCAAGTCGGGGGCGTACGACCTCGACGTGCTCCCCCGAGTGGCCGAGGAGAGCGCGGCCTGACCTTCCGCAGCACGACGGCGCCCGCTCCCACCAGGGGGAGCGGGCGCTCCGCTGTCAGTGGCGCCCGGTCCAGTACGCCGTCGCGCGCTCCCAGGCCGCCGCGCCGACCGCCCGCCCGAGCGCCCGGCCCTCGAAGTCGCCGGCCTTGAAGTGGATGCCGCCGTACCGGCGCGACAGGCCGGCCTCCTCCGCGGCGGCGCTGAACGTGCTCCAGCGCAGCGTCACGTCACTGGCGGGCGTCACCCCCGGCTCCACCAGCGACGACCCGGCGGCGACGACCGCCCGCCCGCCGAACGCGTCGCTCCCGGTGAACCGCTTGAGCACCTCGGCCGCCGCCGCGCTGAACGTGCTGTGCCCCGACACGTACTCGCCGAACGGCGGCGTCGGGAACGTCGGCGGCTGGTACGGCACCCACGACGCCCCGTCGACGGTCCGCCCGCCCCACGCCGGGATGCGCTGCCCCTGGTACAGGAAGCGGATCGCGGTGATCGGCCGGGCCGAGTCGCGGTCGCGCTTGACCTCCCACGAGGCGATGCCGGCGTCCATGACGGAGTTGGCCAGCGCGAAGAAGAGCTTGACGTCCTGGTCGAGCCCGAGGCGGTCGCGCGCGGAGACCTGCTGGGCGAACAGGCACCAGTGTCCTGGCGGCGTCTCGCTGCTGGGGCCGTCGGACCAGTATTCGGAGATCGCCTTCTCCCTGTCGCCCAGCGCGGCCGTGGTGGCGACGATCTCGGCGGCCTGGTCGCGGAACCCGGCGGACCCGTACGCGTGCGGCGCCGGCACCCGGTCGGCCAGCGAGCGCGCGGCCCCGCTGAAGGAGGCGACCCCGCCCCAGTGCGGCGACAGGAACGGCGGCGTCACCAGGTTCCCGGCCGCGTTGAGGTAGGTGAGCGGCGCCCACCGGCCGGGCTGGGCGAGCGTGGTCAGCGGCTCGGCGACGGGGACGGGGGCGTTGACGGGCGCGTAGCCGCTGGTGTCGGCGTAGCCGCCGGCCTGGTTGGAGCCGTCGGCGTGGCGGTGGTCGAGCGCCGCCTGGCAGGCGGCCAGCCCCGTACGGGCCGGGCGGCTCGACGGGTCGGCCGGATCGAAGCCGAGGTCGGCCATGAGCGCGTCGAACACGGCCCGCTGCCCCGGATAGAGATCGACGGCGGCGAGGTGCGCGGCGTGGCTGATGGCCTCGGTCTTGGCGGCGGTGGTGCGCTCGGCCGGGGGACGCCGCAGCGAGCCGCCCAGCCGGGTGCCCACGGCGACGGAGTCGTAGGCGGCCCAGGCGTCGTAGGCGCAGGTGTGCACGACGGCCAGCGCCCGCGCCACCATAGGCGGGCCGAGCGTGCCGGTGCGCACGGCCTGCAGCAGCGCCTGGTTCCAGCGCACCACCACGCTCGGCCCGTGCCGCCCGGTCTCGGCGTGGGCGGGCGTCAAGGGCAGGACGAGCGCGACCGCCGCCACCACGGCAGGGGCGAGCGTGCGTAAGCGTCTGAGCACGGGCATGTGTCGTCGAGACGGAACGGGCAAGGGTCGTCGAGCGGGCATGGGTCATCGCCTCCTGAGCGTTGCGTCGGACCCCCTGTGCATCAGGAGACGATCCCATGTTCGAACATGTATTCGAGCTATCTTCGGGGTGACATCGCCCTACCCCGGAACGGCTCAGGGCAGTTGCAGCTCGGCGAACACGCCGCGATGGTCGGTCCCGGGAACGTCCAGCACCGCGAAGTCGCGCACCGCCACCCGCCGGTCCGCCACCACGTGGTCGATGGCGATGATCGGCGGCATCGGCCGGAAGTTCGGCCACGTGGGCGTGAGCCCCTGGCCGAGCTGGTCGGCGGCGTCCACGTACCCCCTGGCCAGCAGCTCGCGGAAGGGGCGGTGGTCCAGGCCGGCGTTGAAGTCGCCGGCCAGCACCCGCACCACCGACGGCGAGGGGCCGGGCAGGGCGCGCAGGGACGCCTTCCACTCCAGCTCCTTGCGGCCCAGCGGCGGGTTGGGGTGCACGGAGACGACCTCCACGCGGCTGCCGCCGGGCAGCGTCAGGGCGGCGGCCGGCATGTTGTGGCCGATCGGCGTGAACAGGCCGGTCAGCTCCGTGACCGGATGCCGGGCGTAGATGCCGCTGCCGCTCACGTCGGCCTCCGCCTGCAGCACCCGGTACGGCAGGAGCCCGCGCAGCCCGGCCGCGTCGAGCCGGTCCGCCTCGGCGTGGGTCAGCTCGGGGGCGCTGAAGACGTCCACGTCGTACCGGCGGACGGCGTCCACCACGGCGGCGGCGTCGGCCCGGCCGAACAGGTTGATCGACAGCACCCGCAGCGTCGCGCCCTTGGCGGGCGGCTGCTCGGCGGCCACCGTACGCGGCGCCACCAGCGCGATCATCGTCACGCACGCCAGCGCGGCCACCAGCGCCGCCCACCGGTTGCGGCGCAGCAGCGCCACGGCCGCGGTCAGCGCCGCCAGCACCACGCCGTACGGGGTGACGGTCATGAGCTGCGCCTCGAACGAGCCGCGCTCCCACCCGAAGGTCCGGACGAGCGCCCACAACGCCAGCAGCACGGCCGCCGTCCACGTCATCCACCGGCGGCGCCGCCGCGGCGCCGGCAGCTCGTCGGCCGGGGGCTGCTCGGCGGTGACCGTCGTACTCACGTCGTCGTCAGCGCTTGCGGCCGACCCCGGCGTACATCCAGGCCGGCTCGTCGGGGAAGAGCGGCGTCTCCCGCCACTTCGACACCGCCACCAGGCCGGGCTCCAGCAGGTCGAACCCGTCGAAGTAGCGGGAGATCTGCTCGCCGGTGCGCGGCGTCCTGTGCATGGCCTGCGAGCTCGTGGCGGACACGTAGTCGTCGGCCGTCCGCTTGTCGATCAGGTCGAGCGTCAGGTGGCTCAGCACCAGGTAGCTGCCCGCCGGCAGCGCCTGCGCGTACGCCTTGACCAGGCCCTCAGGGTCGTCGGCGTCGGAGATGTGCATGAGGATCGCCACCATGACGAGCGCGATCGGCTGGGTGAAGTCGAGCGTGGCCAGCGTGTCGGGGTGCTCCAGGATCGTGCGCGGCTCGCGGACGTCGGCCTCGATGTAGGCCGTGCGCCCCTCGGGCGTGCTGGTCAGCAGCGCCCTGGCGTGCGCCATCACGATGGGGTCGTTGTCGACGTAGACCACCCGCGACTCGGGCGCCTCCGCCTGCGCGACCTCGTGCGTGTTGCCCTGGCTGGGGATGCCCGTGCCGAGGTCGAGGAACTGCCGGACGCCGAGCCGGCTGAGGTGGCGCACGGCCCGGCCGAGGAAGGCCCGGTTGTTCCTGGCGCTCTCGCGGATGCCCGGCACCGCGGCCATCGTCTGCTCGGCCACCCGGCGATCGGCCTCGAAGTTGTCCTTGCCGCCGAGCCAGTAGTCGTAGACCCGGGCGGAGTGAGGGATGTTCGGGTTGATGCCGTGTGGTGCGCTCACATGGACGATCTTACGGGCATACCCGGCCTTTCCGGCGTTCAGGCGGTCACGAACTCCGCGATGATCACCGTGGCGTCGTCCTTCGGCTCCTGGGCGGCCATCTCGTCGTAGATGCGGTCCAGGCAGGACGCCGGCGACGCGCCCGCCGCGAACAGCACCTTCAGCCGCTCCGCCCCCAGCGCCTCGAGCGCCCCCTCGCTCGCGATCGCCACCCGGTCGCCCGGCCGCAGCGTCACCGTGCCCACCTGCGGGCCGAACGGGCCAGGCAGGCCGACGCGGCACTCGCCGTACGCGGGGGTCGTCAGCAGCCGCGCCTGCCCGCCCTTCGGGCAGTGCCAGATCGTGCCGCCGCCGGCGTGCAGGAACCGCAGCCGCGGCGTCTCCGTACGGTCGAGCACCACCAGGTCCAGGGCGCTGGCCAGGCCGTCGCCCGACGCCCGCACCGCGCGATGGGCGGCCTGCGCGCACGCGTCGAGGTCCTCCTCGCACACGCCGCCGTGCTGCGGCCGGGCCGCCACCACCGTGCCGAGGGTCAGCCCGGCCGCCGCGTGCGCCCCGCCGCCCGCGCCGCGGGCCGCGGCGATCATCCGCTCCTGCACGACGTACGCGTCGGACGGGCTCGCCTGCCCGCCCTCGTACGTGCCGCCCACCGCCACCAGCCGCGACCGCGACACCGGCATGCCCGCCGGCCAGTTGCCCTGCCTGCCCCTGACCGTCATCACCGAGAGGCAGCCCAGCAGGAACGTGATCACGAAAACCGTCATGAGGTCCCCTCCCCCTGCCGCGATCACCGCGGCACACCGGTCCAGTGAACGCTCTTTACGCGCGCGGCAACTGACGGCCGATCGACCGTCATGTCGTGACGTCCGGGCGAGGACAGATTTCGAGGTGAGGGCCGACACCATGCAGAGCACCGCGGCCACCCCGGTGACGAGGATGACACACACATGCCAGCCATCACGCGCGACCCCACCGCGTACCCGGCGACCCCGCCGGGAGCGGGCGGGATCTTGACAAGGCCGGAAACCCTGGTGACAACAGGATTTGACGCCTTATGGAGCATCATGCCCTGCGTTATCGTGAGTCCCGTCTTGTGCCCATCTCGCGTGCGGACGGCTCATGGCTCACTCCGGCTCCACGAGATACGACTCGGCCACCAGGCAGCTGGAGAAGGCGGTCGCCCGCACGGCCTCCGGCGCACGCGGCGCGGTCGGGGCGGTGGCGGTGGTCGCCGCGCTGTTCGGCGCCGTACCTCCGGTCTCGCTCGGCTGGCTCGTGCCGATGCTGCTCGTCCACCTGGCCTGGACCGCGCTGCACCTGCGGGTCTTCCTGCGCGCGCTGCCGCTGCCGCACTGGCTGGTGGCCGGTGATGTGGCCGCCACCGTCGCGCTCTGCCTGGCCCAGGTCCACCTGGTGCCGCCCGAGGCGCTCAACACCGGGTCGAGCTTCGTCTCGGGGCTGGTCACGATGACCATCGTCCTGGCCGGCGCCCAATGGCGTCCCCGCCTGGCCGTGCCCGCCGGGCTCGCGGTGGCCGTGTCCTTCGCGGCCGGCGTCCGCATCGCCTCGCCCACGCACGACGTGACAGGCCCTTTCGGGGTCAACATCGTGCAGCTGCTCGCCATCGTGCTGCTGATGGCGCTGCTGCGCCGCTCGGCCGCCTCCGCCGACGCCTTCCTGCGGCAGAGCGCCCAGGCCGGGATCGCCCTCATCGTCGAACGCCTGCGCCGCGAGGACGAGCTGCGCCAGGTCAGCAGCATCCACGAGACCGCGCTGCACACGCTCACCATGGTCGGGCTCGGCACGTACGACAAGCCGTCCGCCACCCTGCGCGCCCAGGCCGGCGCCGACCTCACCGCGCTGGAGAAGCTGCGCGACCAGCCGACCGCGGACTCCGCGCCCATCGCGCTCGACGCGCTGCTCGACGAGGTCGCCGGGCGCGCCGACGGCCTCCAGGTACGCCGCGACCTCACCCCCGAGACCGTCCCCGGCGAGGTCGCCGAGCGCTTCGCCCGCGCCGTCACCGAGGCGCTCGCCAACGTCGCGCTGCACGCCGGCGTCCGCGAGGCCGAGCTGGTCTGCGGCCGGCGCGACGGCGCCATCAGGGTCGAGGTGGCCGACCACGGGCGCGGCTTCGACCAGCACCGCCTGCCGCCCGACCGGTTCGGCGTCCGCGGCTCCATCCTCGACACCATGCGCTCCCTGCCGAACGGCGGCGCCGCCATCACCTCCGGTGACCGCGGCACCCGCGTCAGCCTGTGGTGGCGGCCATGACCGAGGAGATCGAGCAGGTAGCCCAGCGCTACGCCCGCTACACCGCGCTCGGCGCGGTCGTCATCGCCGCCGTCTGGCACCTCGGCTACGACCTCACGGTGACCCTCACCGGCTGGAGCTCCTTCCGCTGGCCGATCGTCGCGCTCGTCGCCTGGGTCGTCTACTCCGTGATCCTGGTGATCGGCGCGCTCGCCCTGGCGCGTACCTCCAGCGGTCCCGCGCGCATCCGCGAGCTCGCCGCCGCCGCGCTCGCCGTGGACGTCGCCGTCATCCTCGCCTGCCGCCCCGGCGAGCTGCTCGGCATCAGCGACTGGGGCTGGGGCTCGGTCGGCTGGCTCGCCGTCATGCTGTGCTGGAACCGGCCCCGCTGGAAGGCCGAGATGATCGCCTTCCTGAGCGCCAACGCCGGCATCATGCTCCTCGCCATGGCGCTCTCCGGCTCGCTCGACCGCGTCTCCATCGCCAAATACCTCGTCGTCATCGCCGGCGGCGTCACCATGCAGCTCGGCTACATGGCCGGCTGCCACATGCTGCGCGCCCGCGCCGAGGAGACCGTGCTGCTGGCCCGCAGGCTCGCCGCCGACGACGCCTGGCGCGAGTCCGCCCAGCGCATCCACGCCGACCGGCTGCGCCGCTACGAGGCCATCCGCGACGTCGCCGATACCCTGCTCCACCAGCTCGCCGACGGCGCCGACCCCGGCGACCCGCGCGTCCGCGAGGACTGCACCGCCGGCGCCGCCCGGCTGCGCCGCCTCATCACCGAACGCGAGGACGTGCCCGACGAGCTGGTGTCCGTGCTGCGCGAGCGCATCGACGCCGCCGAGCGCCGCCAGGTCCTCGTCACCGCGCCGCCCTTCGGCGAACGGCTGCCCGAGCTGCCGGACGGCGTCCGCGAGGACCTGCTCAGGGCGCCCGTCCGCGCGCTCGACGGCGCCAGGTCGCGGGCCAGGGTGACCGTGTCGGCCATGTCCACGATGGTCAGCGTCGCCGTCGTCGCCGACAACGAGGACCTGCCCGTCAGCCCCAGCCCCGTACGCGAGGCCAGCGGGGTCGTCGTCAGCTACCAGCGGCAGGGAGGTGAGGTGTGGGTCAACAGCATCTGGGAGGGCCCGTGACCGTCGCGCTGGTGGAGGACCACCAAGTGGTGGTGGACGGCGTACGGTCGTGGTTCGGCCCGCCTGGTCCCGTCACGCTCGTCGCCCAGGGGCCCACCATCGAGTCGGTCCGCGGCGTCGCCGCCGACGTGCTGCTGCTCGACCTCAACCTCAACGGCACGATGGTCATGGACCGCATCGCCGGGTTGTGCGCGGGCGGGCAGCGCGTCATCGTCTTCTCCGAGCACGAGGAGCCGGAGATCGTCCGGGCCGCGCTCGACGCCGGCGCCTCGGCCTTCATCGGCAAGGGCCGCGCCACCCGCGAGTCGTGCCTGGAGACCATCATGGAGGTCGCCGCCGACCGGCCCAGCGTCACGCCTCCCATGGCCCAGGCCATCGCCACCGACGAGGGCCCGCACCGTCCGCAGCTGTCCGACAAGGAGCGGATGGCGCTGCTCTACTGGTTCCAGTCGATGTCGAAGGCGTCGGTGGCGGCCCGCATGGGGATCAAGGAACGTACGGTGCGGCAGTACATCGACCGCGCCCGCGTCAAGTACGCCGCCGCCGGCCGCCCCGCCCCCACCAAGGAGAAACTCCTCATCTGCGCCATCCAGGACGGGCTGGTCCAGCCGGACGAGGTCACCGTCTACACCTCCCTGGCCGCGAAGACCTCACGGGAAGAGGGATGAGGACCCTGGCCCCCGGCACGTCGACGGTATAGGGCGGCCTGCCGGGAAGAACGGTGCGCTCGATCGATGGCAGGTGCCGTCACCTGCTCGGTAGGGGGATTCCCGGGACGGCACGCAACCTACCCGAGGTTCATCACTCTCCGTCGTGCCCTGACTACCGTTCTGCTTCTTTGAAAGTTTCAAGTCTCTGAGCGATATCGGGAAAGCCCTTTCCGCAGCTCAACCCCGACGCGGGACCTCCCTTTGCGGGCCTGACAGCGGGCATCACTTGGCCGGACCGCGGCCGTCAGATACCGTCCCCCCACCAGGAGCGCTCCTCTTCACCGGCAACCCCCCGACCGGAACACGGAGACCGCACATGCCCCAAGCACCGCACCGCCGCAGGGCGCCGCGCGCCCTGGTCCTGCTCTTCTCCATCGCGATGATCCTGCTCGTGCCGCTGACCGGCACCGCATCGGCGCACGGTTCCGTCGTCGACCCGGCCTCCCGCAACTACGGCTGCTGGCTGCGCTGGGGCAGCGACTTCCAGAACCCCGCCATGGCCCAGCAGGACCCGATGTGCTGGCAGGCGTGGCAGGACAACACCAACGCCATGTGGAACTGGAACGGCCTCTACCGTGACAACGTCGGTGGCAACCACCAGGCCGCCGTGCCCAACGGCCAGCTCTGCAGCGCCGGCCGCACCCAGGACGGCCGCTACCGCTCGATGGACACGCCGGGCGCGTGGAAGACGACGAGCCTCGGCGGCACGTTCGACATCCGGCTGACCGACCAGGCCCGCCACGGCGCCGACTACATCAGGGTCTACATCACCAGGCAGGGCTACGACGCCACGACCACGCCCCTCGGCTGGAACCACCTGGAACTGATCAGAGAGACCCCCAGGTACGCCCCCGGCGGCGAGTACATGATCACCGGCCTCAACAAGGGCTCGCGCACCGGCCGCCACGTCGTCTACACGATCTGGAAGGCGTCCCACATGGACCAGACGTACTACTTCTGCAGCGACGTCACCTTCAGCTGAAAAACCCGGAGACCTCCCGGCCGAGGGAACACCAAGCAGGCACTTCTCCCCGTCGTGGTCGCGGACCGGCATCCCACGACCTGACGACCGGCCGGCCGGAAAGGGCCCTCGCCGCCTCCCTCCGCAGGGGAGGCGGCGAGGGCCTTCTGGCGTATCGGTGCCGGATCGCGGCGAAGTGGGCGTGCGGGTGCTCCGAAGCGGGTGCGAAGGAGCCGGCGACCTGGCCGCGGTGGCTGCCGCTGTCGTGGTGCGAGTGCCGGATTCACCGTGCCGCCGGGAGGCGTACGGCGTCGCTGCGCGAGCCGTCCTGGGAGCCGACGCCCGCCCCGCGGGAGAGGTTCCGCGCGCTGCTGCCCGGGGTAGTGGCCTTCCGCGTGCCCGTACGGTCGGTACAGGCCATGTTCAAGCCGAGCCAGGACATCGACGCCGAACGGTACGAGCGCGTCCGCGCCGACTTCGCCGCCGACGATCCGCGGCTCGCCGATGTGATGGACAAATGATGACTTTTCCTACTTTCTCGTCCAGCCAGACCGAACCCAGGCTCCGCGGCAAGGAACTCGGCGCCCACCTGCGCAAGCACATCGCCGCCAACTACGCCGGCTACACCGACCTGTTCGCCGTGGCCGGCGCCACCCCCGCGCAGGTGCGCGCGTGGGGCGAGCGGGCTCTTGACCGCAGTGCCGGCTGGGCGCCGAACCTGGCGGAGGAGATGGCCGGGATCGCCGCGGGCGCCGGGTTGGAGCCGTGGCAGGTCGCCGTCGTCAACGCGCGCACGGAGATCCTGGCCGCCATCGACGCGATCGGGCACGGTGAGTGCTCGACCTCGGTGGTGCTGCCCGAGAGCGGCCCGCCGCGTACGGTGCAGACCTGGGACTGGCATGACCACCTGCGCGACGCGCCCATCCTGTGGGAGCTGGAGCCGCGCCCAGGCCACGTCGTGCGCACGTTCACCGAGGCAGGGGCGCTGGCCAAGATCGGGGTCGGCACCGCAGGGCTGGGCGTGCACTTCAACATCCTGCGCCACGACTCCGACACCGCCGACCTCGGCGTGCCCGTGCACCTGATCGCCCGCCGCATCCTCGACGAGGCGGCGACCGTCGAGGAGGCCGCCGGGATCGCCCGCTCGGCCCGGGTCTCGGCCTCGACCGTCATCACGGTGGTGACGGAGTCGGACGCCGGATCCATCGAGATCTCCCCGGCCGGCGTGGCCGTCATCCCGCCGGGGCCCGACGGCGTCCTGCTGCACTGCAACCACTTCCTGGACGCGGACCTCGCGGTGGGGGAGCGGCACGCCACCCAGCGGCCCGGCACCTACGACCGGTTCCGCCACCTGAGCGACCACGTCGAGGGGCTCAGCCAGGAGGATCAGAACGCGCGGGCGCTCGCCATGCTCAGCCACGCCCCCGGCGCGCCCGTCTGCGCGCATCCCGACCTCACCCAGCCGCTCAACCAGCGGTGGGAGACGCTCGCCACGATCGGGCTCGACCTGCCCGCCGGGCGGCTGCGGGTGCACCAGGGCGGGCCCTGCCAGGTCACCGAGGCGACCTGGCAGACGTTCTGAGCCCTTACTTGAAGGCGGCGACGCCGGTCAGCGCCTTGCCGATGACCAGCTGGTGGACCTCGGAGGTGCCCTCGTAGGTCAGCACCGACTCCAGGTTCACCGCGTGCCTGATCACCGGGTATTCGAGGGTGACGCCGTTCGCGCCGAGCAGCGTGCGGCACTTCCTGGCGATCACCAGGGCCTCGCGCACGTTGTTCAGCTTGCCGGTGCTCACCTGCTCGGGGGTGAGCGTCCCCGCCTCCTTCAGCCGGCCGAGGTGCACCGCGAGGAGCAGCCCCTTGCCCAGCTCAAGCGCCATGTCCGCGAGCTTCTCCTGGGTCAGCTGGTACGACGCCAGCGGCCTGGCGAACACCTCGCGGCCGGCCACGTACGACAGCGTCGTCTCCAGGCAGTCGAGCGCCGCCCCCATCGCCCCGAACACGATGCCGAACCTGGCCTCGTTCAGGCAGCCGAGCGGCCCCGACAGGCCGCGCGCGCCGGGCAGCATCGCGTCGGCGGGCAGGCGCACGCCGTCGAGCACCAGCTCGCTGGTCACGCTCGCGCGCAGCGAGATCTTGTGCTTGATCTCGTTGACCGTGAAGCCGGGCGTTCCGGCCGGCACCAGGAAGCCGCGCACGCCCTCGTCCGTACGCGCCCAGACCACCGCCACGTCGGCGACCGAGCCGTTGGTGATCCACATCTTGGTGCCGTTCAGCACCCAGTCGCCGCCCTCGCGCTTGGCCGTGGTGCGCATGCCGCCCGGGTCGGAGCCGAAGTCGGGCTCGGTCAGGCCGAAGCAGCCGATGCGCTCGCCTGCCGCCATCGCGGGCAGCCACTCCTGCTTCTGCTCCTCGCTGCCGTACTTCCAGATGGCGTACATGGCGAGCGAGCCCTGCACGGAGACCAGGCTGCGCAGGCCGGAGTCGGCGGCCTCCAGCTCCAGGCAGGCGAGGCCGTACGCGACCGCGCCCATGCCGGCGCAGCCGTACCCGTCGAGGTGCATGCCGAGCACGCCGAGCGAGCCGAGCGTGCGGGCCAGTTCGCGGGCGGGCAGCTCGCCGGCCTCGAACCAGCCCGCGACGTGCGGCCGGATCTCCCGGTCGCACACGCGCCTGACCGTGCTCCTGATCTCGCGCTCCTCCTCGGTCAGCAGGGTGTCCAGGGAGAACAGGTCGGTGGGTGCGATCATAACCTCTCCGTATGTTGGATCCAATATTGAAAATCCAATATGGCATAGTTAGGGTGCGTTGACCATGGACGTTCTGCATCTCATCGCCGGCCGCTGGGCCGAGGGGGACGGCGCGTGGGGCGCGGGGCCGGCATGAGCGGCGCGCTGTCGGGGCTGCTGATCGCCGACTTCAGCCGGGTGCTGGCCGGCCCCTACGCCACCATGCTGCTGGCCGACCTGGGCGCGGAGGTGATCAAGGTCGAGCGGCCCGGCGCCGGTGACGACACGCGGGCCTGGGGGCCGCCGTACGCCGGCGGCGAGGCCACGTACTTCCTGGGCGTCAACCGCAACAAGCGCTCGATCGCCCTCGACCTCAAGGCGGACGCCGAGGTCGCGAAGGCGCTCGCCGCCCGGGCCGACGTGCTGGTGGAGAACTTCAAGCCGGGCGCCATGGACCGGCTCGGGCTCGGCTACGAGACGCTGCGCGAGCTGAACCCCGGGCTCGTCTACTGCTCGATCACCGGCTTCGGCTCCGGCGCCGGAGCGGACCTGCCCGGCTACGACCTCATCGCGCAGGCCGTGGGCGGGCTCATGAGCGTCACCGGCGAGCCGGAAGGTCCCGGCACCAAGGCGGGCGTGGCGCTGGTGGACGTGATCACCGGCCTGCACGCCGGCCTCGGCATCCTCGCCGCGCTCCGCCACCGCGACAGGACCGGCGAGGGGCAGCGCATCGAGGTGTCGCTGCTGTCGTCCCTGCTGTCGGCGCTCACGAACCACGCCTCCGCCTACGCCGCCGCCGGGGTCGTGCCGCGCGCCATGGGCAACCGGCACCCGAGCATCGTGCCGTACGAGGTGTTCCAGGCCGCCGACCGCCCGATCGTCATCGCGGCGGGCAACGACCGCCAGTTCCGCGCCCTGTGCGCCGCGCTGGACCGGCCCGGCCTCGCCGGCGACCCCCGCTACGCCACCAACGCCGGCCGCGTCGCCGCCCGCGAGCCGCTCGTCGCCGCCTTGAACGCGGCGCTCGCCGAGCGGACGGCCGACGAGTGGTTCGGCCGGCTGACCGAGGCCGGCGTGCCGTGCGGCCCGATCAACGACCTGGCCGCCGCCTTCTCCCTCGCCGCCGGCCTCGGCCTCGGCCCGGCCGTGGACCTCGACGGAGTCGGCCAGGTCGCGAACCCGCTGCGGCTCAGCGCCACCCCGCCCGCCTACCGCCGCAGGCCGCCGGAGCTCGGGCAGGACGAGGCATGGGTTCGTGAGATATTGGGGCGGTGAGTCCCGATCAGGCACGACGCAGGCCGCCCACGGCCCAGCAGTTCGTGCTGGGCGAGCTGCGGCGGGCCATCACCACCGGCAGGCTGCGCCCCGGCGCCCCCATCCGGCAGGACGCGCTCGCCGAGGAGCTCCAGGTCAGCAGGGTCCCGCTGCGCGAAGCGCTCAAAACGCTGCAGGGCGAGGGCCTCGTCACCTACGAGGCCCACCGGGGCTACTTCGTCGAGACGCTCTCCCTCGACGACCTGCGCGAGGTCTACCGCATCAGGGAGCTGCTGGAGGAGGAGGCCGTGCGCCGGGCGGTCTCCCGGCTCACCGACGCCGACCTCGCCCGGCTCGAGGCCGCGCAGGACGACGTCGAGCGGGCCGCCGCCGCGGGCGACGTGCCGGCCATGGCCACCGCCAACCGGGCGTTCCACATGACGTTGTTCGACTGCGCGGGGATGCCGCGGCTGGCCCGGCTGATCCGTACGCTGTGGGACTCGACCGACGCCTACCGGTCGATGTACTACGGCGATGCGGGCAACCGCGAGCGCGTGATCAAGGAGCACCGCGCGACGCTCGACGCGCTGCGCCGCCGCTCCGCCGACGACGCCGTGGCCACCCTCGACGTGCACCGCGCCCACGCGGTGGCCGCGCTCGCCCCCCTGCTCGACACCTGACCCCCAGGAAGGGCAGGGTCAACGCAAGGTCACCGACGACAGCGGCTGGCCCTTGTGGTCGAGCAGCAGCGCCTCCACGCCTTCGCGGGCGGGCCACCAGGCCAGGGCCCGCAGGCCGTGCTCGGGCACCACGACGTCGCGCGCGTCGATCCGCACGCTGCCGACCTCGGCCGACAGGCGCCGGCGACAGCAGCCAGACGTCCAGAGCCAGAACAGGCCGCGGGGGATACATCCGCTCTAGCCCGGCCGGCTCGCCAGGCCGAGCACGGCGTTGATCAACGCGGGGCCGTTCAGCATCTCCAGGTCGTTGTGACCGGCCCCGTCCATCTCCACGACCGTGGCGCCGGCGGCCTCGGCGACCGTGCGGCTCAGGCGGGCGGGGACGATCGTGTCGGCTGTGCCGTACACGACGACGACCGGCGCGCGGACCCGGCGGATCTGCTCGGCGACGGGGAAGCGGTCCCGCAGGAGGGGGCGTACCGGGAGGAAGGGGTAGTTGACCTGGCCGGCCGCCGCCAGGTCGGGGAACGGCGAGCGCAGCAGCAGCCCGTGCGGCGGGCGCTCCATGGCGAGGCGGGTCGCGACCGCCGCGCCCAGGCTCTCGCCGACGTACACCACCCGGCGCTCGCCCAGCCAGTCGCGGGCCGCCAGCGCGTCGCGGAACAGGCCCTCCTCGTCCGGGGCTCCGGGGTTGCCGCCGTAGCCGCGGTAGTCCATGAGCAGCACCCCGAGACCGTGCGCCGCCAGCGCGCTCGCCAGCGGCGCCCGGTGCAGCCTGTTGCCCGCGTTGCCGCCCATCACCAGCACGGTCACGTCACGCCGGCCCGGCACGTGCCAGGCGGTGAGTTCGAGCCCGTCCCGGGTGGTGAACGTGACGTCACGCGCCCCCGGCACGACCGTCCCGGCCGGCGGCGGGGCGGCGCGGTCGGGCAGGTAGATCAGCCGCCGCTGGAACACCCACAGCAGCGCGAGGAGCAGGACCGCCACCGCGGCGACGACCAGGGCGGCACGCACGAGCGTCGTCACACCCCTCACGTTACGCACCCGCCCGGCGGCCCGCACCCCCACGACGCGCGGCCCCGCGACGCGCGGCCCCGCGACGCGCGGCCCCGCCCCGAGGGCCGAGCGGACGCCCCGGATCTCGCCTTGGGGCGCCGAGCGGCCGGACGTTGCGGACCGGTCGCGGACGCTCAGTGGCTAGACGACCGTGCCCGACTGGACGACGTGGCGGATGTGCTTCGGGTCGGCGAGGACGCCGACGTCCTCCAGCGGGTCGCCGTCGAGCACCAGCAGGTCGGCGTGCGCGCCCACGGCGAGCGTGCCGAGCTCGCCGGTCAGCCCGACCAGCTCAGCCGCCCCCGTGGTGGCCGCGCGCAGCACGTCGAGGGGCGACTGCACCTCGGCCCGCAGCCGGAACTCCTGGTTCTGGTGCCGGTGCATGCCGCCGAGCAGGTCCGTCCCGTACGCCAGCCGCACCCCGCCGCGCGCGGCCCGTTCGAGCGCGACGATGCCCGCTTCGAGCACCTCGTCCACCTTGCGCCAGCTGCTCTCCGGCAGCCCGAAGTCGCGGCCCTCCTCCTTCAGCGCCCAGTACGTGACCAGCGTCGGCACCAGGAACGCGTCGTGCCGCAGGAAGAGCTCCACGCTGGAGTCGTCGATGAGGTTGCCGTGCTCGATGGAGCGCACCCCGGCCTCAAGCGCCCGGTTGACGGCGCGGGCGGTGTAGGCGTGGGCGGCGACGTACCGGTTGGCGGCCTCGGCCTCCTCGACGGCGGCGCGCAGCTCGTCCATGGAGTACTGGGTCGAGTCGATGCGGTCGGTGGGGGAGGCGACGCCGCCCGAGGCCATCACCTTGATGTGGTGGGCGCCCTTGCGCAGCTCGTCCCGGGCGGCGGCACGCACGGCGTCCACCCCGTCGGCCACCCGCCCGACGCCCGCGCAGCACGGGTGGTCGTCGGTGAGGTGCTCGCCCCGGCCGCGGAAGTCGGCGTGGCCGCCGGTCTGGCTCAGCCCCTTGCCGCAGAACAGCAGGCGCGGTCCCCGGATGAGCCCCTCGGCCTGCGCGTCGGCCAGGCCGAAGTCGGCGCCGGACGCGTCGCGCACGGTGGTGAAGCCGCGGCTCAGCATGTCGCCCATGATGCGGGCGGTGTGGGCGGTGACGTACGACGGGGGCAACGAGCGCAGCGAGCCGAGGTCCGCGCTGGAGGCGGTGACGTGCACGTGCGCGTCGATCAGGCCGGGCACGACCCGCGCGCCCGCCACGTCGATCACCCGCGTGCCGTCGGGCGCGCCGAGCCCGCGCCCGGTCTCGGCGATCCGGCCGCCGGCGCAGCGCAGGTCGGCTTCGGCGTACTCGCCGGTCTCGACGTCGAGCAGCAGCGCGTTGCGCAGCAGCAGGCTCATGCGGCACCTCCGAACGTGAACTCCTTGGCGATCGCCTGGGCGGCGGCCACCGATGCGTCGTCGTAGGCGCCCTCGGCGTCGAGGATGTTGAGCACCCCGGCGACCTCGCCGTCCCGGCCGAGCACGGGCACGTTGATGATCGAGCCGCAGCCGAGGCTCTCGATCAGCTCGTGGTCGGCGAAGATCTCCCGTACGGCGGCCCTGTCGCGGCCGAAGTACGGCTCGCGCCCCTCGATGCAGGTGCTCAGCCACTGCTGGGCCACCTCGACGGTCTTCTCGCCGCCCACGGGGTACTCGGCCGGGTGGCTGCTGTGCACGCGGCGCAGGGCCCGGCGTTCCGGCACCCAGGCGAGGACGGTGAACAGCCGCACGCCCACCTCCTCGCGGACCCGCCGCTCCAGCTCGTCCAGGTCGTTCACTTGGTCGCCTCCTCGGTGGTGGATCCGGTGGTGGTGGATCCGGTGGTGGTGGATTCGGTCAGCTCTTCCAGCGATCGGCCCGCGGTGGCCAGGCCGAACACCATCACGCAGATCACGCCGGCCGCCAGCACCGCCGTGGTCAGCCCGAACACGCCGGCGAAGCCGAGGCTCGCGGCCGACCAGCCGATGATCGCCGGTGCCATGATGCTGCCGACCCGGCCGAACGCGCTGGACAGGCCGGTGCCGGTCGCGCGGATCCAGGTCGGGAAGACCTCGGGGGTGTAGGAGTAGACGCCGGCGTACGTGCCGTTCAGGAAGAACGACAGCACCGCGCCCGCGAGCGTGATCGTGACGGGCGAGTCCATCTGCGACAGCCAGAACGCGCTGACCGCCGAGCCCGCGAGGTAGATGGCGATGGTGTTCTTGCGGTCGAGCCGCTCCGACAGCCAGGCCGCGGAGAAGTAGCCGGGGATCTGCGCCAGGTAGATGATGATCGAGAACTCGAAGCTCTTGGTGACCGTGATGCCGCGCTGCACGAGCAGCGTGGGGATCCAGGAGAAGAACCCGTAGTACGAGAACGTGATCACGAACCAGATCAGCCAGATGACCGCCGTGCGCCTGGCCATGGCTCTGCTCCACAGGAAGCGCAGGGCGCTGAGCAGGTTCACCTTGGGGGTCTCCGCGGCCGGCGCGGTCGCGGACTCGGGCACCGGCGGGAGCGGCGCTCCGGTGGCGCGCTCGACGCGGCGCTCCAGGTCGGCGACCACCTGTTCGGCCTCGCCCGTACGGCCCTGCTGGAGCAGGTATCTCGGCGACTCGGGCAGCGAGCGGCGCCACCACAGCAGCATGAGGATGGGCAGCGCGGTGACGACTTGCGCGATCCGCCAGCCCTCGTCGAACGTCGGCACCACGAACCGGCCGATCAGCGCCGCCGCCACGAAGCCGAACGAGAAGAACCCGGACAGCGCGCCGACGAACCAGCCGCGCCGCTTGGCCGGCACGAACTCCGACAGGAACGGCGCGATGATCGCGCTCTCGGCGCCGGCGCCGGCTCCGGCCAGCACGCGGGCGCCCAGGAAGATCTCATAGTTGGGGGCGAACGCGGCGATCACCGAGAAGACGGCGTAGAAGGCGAGCGCGTACATCATGACCTTCTTGCGCCCGATCCGGTCGCCCAGCAGCCCGGCCGCCGTCGCGCCGAACAGGAACCCGAACGGCGTCGCCGACCCGATGATGCCGAGCTGGCCGTTCGACAGGCCCCAGGCATCCTGGGCGCTCGGCAGCAGGAACGCGACGACGGCGGAGTCCATGCCGTCGAAGGTGTAGCCGAGGCCGCCGATCAGGAGGAGGAGGTAGTGGGGACGGCTCAGCGGGAGCCGGTCCAGACGGGCCAACAAGGTCATCGAACACACCTTTCCCCAGGTCTTGGCCCTGCAGGTCGAATGCGAAGCAACATATAGTGCGTTTCGCTAAAATTGCAATGTTCTTTGCAAGTCTGCCTCGGCGGGAGCACGTACCATGTGTCCCGCCGAATGCCCGCGAAGGGCCTCAAGGAGCCGGGCGAGGAGAGGGATGACGGGCACCGACAGCTTCGAGGAATGGCTGCGCGACCGGCTGCCGGCGCGCGGGCTGCGCGGCAAGTCGGCCGCCCTGCTCGAAGTGCTGCTCTCCCAGCCGCGCCGGGCCTCGTTCGGGTCGGCGCAGGAGCTGGCCCAGCTCGCCGGGGTCAACGTGGCGACCGTCACCCGTACGGCGCAGGCCCTCGGCTTCGCCGGCTGGCCCGCACTCCAGCAGGAGCTGCGCGCCCGCTACCTGTCCTCGCTCAGCGCCGGCCAGGTCGCCGCCGAGCATCGCGGCAGCGGCTCGCCCAGCGCCCGCTCGCTGCGCCGCGACCTCGACAGCCTGGCATTGCTCAACCGCCGCCTCGACGAGCGCGTGCTGGTGACCATCGCCGAGGCCGTGGCGGCGGCCCGGCGTACGGTGATCGTCGCCGACGGCAGCTACGCCGCCGTCGGCATCGCCCTCGCCCACAACGCCCGCCTGGCCGGCTACCCGGTCACCGCCGTCACCGGGGGAGACGCGGAGCTCGCCAACACCATGGCCGCCAGCGCCGCGGGCGACGTCCTGATCGCGATCAGCTTCTGGCGCCTGTACGAGAGCACCGTCCTCGCCGCCGACGAGGCCCGGGCGCGCGGCGTACGCGTCTTCGCCGTCACCGACGCCGCCAGCCCCGCCCTGGCGGGGGCCGCCGAGGAGGTCGTCATGGTGCCGGCGGAGGGCGAGGCGTTCTTCCCTTCGCTGACGGCTGGCATCGCCGTCGCCCAGGCCCTGGTCACCCAGCTCGCCGCCGTGGACCCGGCGCGTACGGGCGCCTCCATCGAGGCGGCGGAGGCCATGTGGGCGAAGTTCTCCCTCCTCCACCGCCGCCCCAGCACCCCCGCGGGGGACCGCTGACCTACGGGCGGGTCACAACCAGCTGGCCCGCACGCTAGTGGCCACCTCGGCGCCTTCGGGCACGGGTGCGGACCGGGTGACGTCGAGCAGCCGCGCCACCGTCTCCACGATCTCCGGCGCCCGATCGCGCAATCCCACCACATCGGCCTCCGACACCGTGTCCCGAGGCTCGCCGGCCTTGTCCAGCACGTCTTCGAGGTCCGACAGCCGCAGCAGCAGCCACTTCAGCGGCTCCTGCGACAGCCCTTTGTCGAACACCCGCTGCCCCGGCTCCCAGCCGTCCACGCCGGGATGGTGATGCGTGCGATCGAAACTCCCCGGCTTCCCCGAGACCGACTCCAGCAGGTCCACCCGCCAGATCGGCCGGTCGACGGTGATCGGCCGGGCCGAGTAGATCGACCCCTTCAACTCACCCGTCTCCAGCCGGCGCAGCTCCAGCCGCACGCCGCGCTCGGCCCCCTCCTGTCCCTTCATGGGGTGGGGATCGACGAAGAAGATGTCGCTGACGGCCACGCCGATGCGATCGAAGCCGAAGAGGTAGAGCACGGAAGACCACGTCCTTCGCCGGGTGTGTGGGGCACCGCCTGCTCCTTCAACGTAACACCCCATACCGGGCGATCAAGGGCGGTTGGTAACGCGATGGGCGATTCGCTGGATGACCTTAGGAGTACGTCCCGCCACTGACCGTCACCGCGGACGTAAGATCACTCGGGGAGGTCACCATGCCGGACCGCACTCAGGGCGACGACGCGGCGCGACGCGTCGACGCCTTACGACGCCGCTACGAGCTGACCGAAGCCGAGACCCTGGCGAGGAGAAGCCTCGACCAGAACGGCGACGACCCCGGCCTGCTGATCGCCTGGGGCCGCCTCCTCCTGGCCACCCACCGCCCGGACCAAGCGCTCGCCACCTTCCGCCGGGCCGAGGAGCTGGACGCGGACCACCCCCGCGCGGTGGCCTGGCAGATCGCCACCCTCTCCAGGGACAGAAGGACGGCCGACGCCGCGACACTCGCCGAGACCGCCCTGCGCCGCTTCCCCACGAGCGCCCTCGTCCACGTCGCGGCCGGCCGCGCCCTCCTCGACTCCTCCCGCCCGCAGGACGCCGTACGGCACTTCGCCGACGCGGACGGCACGCTGGCGGCCGAGGAGGTCTGCCTGTGCTGGCAGGCCGCCGCACTGGTCGGCGTGAGCGCCTCTGCGGAAGCGGAGGCCCTGCTCCGCGCCCACCTCGCGAAAGATCCGGCCGCGGTGAAGGCACGATACCGGCTGGGCCGCGTGCTCCTGCACGACGACCGTCCCGCCGAGGCGCTCGAATGCTTCGACGCCGTGCTCGACGCCTGCCCCGACCATGACGATGCGCTGTGCCGAAAGGTGGAGGCCCTGCGCCGGGCGCGCCGTTTCAGCGAAGCCGAGGCATTCGCGGAGGAGGCGATGGAGCGGCTCCCCGGATGCCCCGGGTTGCACACCGAACTCGCCTGGGTCCTGAGCGCTCAGGATCGCGAGGATGAG